>JAHCIA010000001.1:300416-600833 GCA_026129465.1 Flavobacteriales bacterium | reverse complement strand
GCGTAGGCGCGGCGGTGGATGCGGTCCAGCACCAGGCTGCCGGTGCCTTCCAGGATCAGCTCCTGGTCCTCCCATTGTGCCAGATCCATCACCTGCAGCACATGGAAACCCTCACGGCCCATGGTGGCCTTGAGATCCGGATCGCGCTCGCGGCGGCGTGAGGGCGTGAGCATGGGATAGATCACCACTGTGCCGTCGGCGTGCGTGCTGAACCAGTTGTTGGGGAAGACCGCGTTGGGCGCCCCAGGGTCCACAGGGTCCAGCACGGTGGCCGCGACCCCTATCCGGCGAAGGGCATCCAACAAGGCATCGAATTCTTCCGCGGCGAGGCGCTTCACCTCCAGATCATCCATACGACGCTGGAAGGCATTGCTCGTGGCGGTCTCCGGGTCGTAACCGAAGCCCTTGGGACGAACGAGTATGACGGAGGAGGCGCTTTGGGTCATGTGCTCATGCGCGCATGTGCGCCGCACACAGCGCCTTTGCGGCACGTGCACCTGGCGCCAGGTCCGATCGATCCCGTGGGGTCAATGGGCACATGGGTCAAAGCGCACATGGTCACACGGCGTGTTCCGTTAACGCGCCCGCAGAATGGGGAACAGCGGCTCCATGATACTCAGCGCCGCCTCGGCCATGGCGTTCTTGTCGTCCAGCGCGGGGTTGATCTCCACCACATCGAGGGTGGCCGTACGCGGATCGCTGCACAGCCCGGTAAGCAACGCACGGGCCTCCTCCACGAAGAGTCCGTTCTTCACCGGGGTGCCGGTGCCCACGGAGATCGTGGGGTCCAGACTGTCCACATCGAAACTCACATGGATGCGCTGGCAATCGGCCAGGTGTGTCAGCGTGTCCTTGACAGCGGCGGCGGCGCCCTTCTTCCGCACTTCCTCCACCGGGATGATCTTGATGCCATGCTCCTTGATGATGGCTTCCTCCTCGGGTTCGTAGTCGCGCAAGGCGATGAAGACCAGGTCGCGCGGCTGCAGCTTGGGGCTGTTCACACCGATCTTCCGCAGCCTGTCCCAGGTGGCCATGGTATAGATCTGCGGCTTGTTGCGGCCCTTTTTCTCGATGTGCATGAGCAGCGCCAGGGGCATGCCGTGGACGTTGCCGCTGGGCGTGGTCCAGGGGCTGTGCAGGTCGGCATGGGCATCCACCCACACCACGCCAAGGCGCTCCTTGGGGTAGGCCATCTTGGTGCCCGAGACCGAGCCGATGGCGATGGAATGATCACCTCCGACCACGATGGGGAACACCCCGTTCCTCAGGTACTTGTAAACCTCATAGGCCAGGTCGCTTTCAAAGCGGATGAGTCCGTCGATGTGATGGGCGTTGGGTGAACGGTCGTCCTCGTAAAGCACGTCGTTCTCGTCGCGCAGGATGCTTTCCTCGGCATGGCCGAACAACTCGCTGCCCAGCTTCCAAGCGGCCACGCGCAGGGCCGCCATGCCCATGCTGGTGCCCCGGGTGCCTGCCCCGATCTCCGAAGCGGCTTCGATCAATCTGACTTCCATGGGATGGGCCTCATTCGAGGCGGGGCGAAGGTACACCCGGCCGTTGAGGCCCATTCTGGAACGGGTGCAACGAAACCCGCCGCCATGCCGTACGAACGTATCCTATCCTTCGACCAACCATGCCCATGGCACGCTCAACCCCCCTTCCGTTCACCCTGGTCCCGGCCCTGCTGATGCTCTTCCACGGCTGCGGCTCCACAGGCTTTTTCAACCGGCTGGACGAGGGCGTGATCGAATACGCGCTCACCTTCCCCGACTACGACCCCAACGGCATCATGGCCGGCATGCTGCCGGAGCGCAGCCAGCTCACCTTTCGGGAAGGCCGGCAATTGGCCGAGCTCAGCGCCGGTATGGGCCTGTTCCGCACGGCGATGATCACCGATGATGAGCACCGCACGGTGGATTACCGCATGAGCATGATGGGCAAGCGCATCGCTGCGGACATGAAGGCACGCGACCTGGACGTTTTTGTGGCCGAGAGCGGCAAGCCCACGATCATCTACACCAACGACCTGGACAGCATCGCGGGCTACCCCTGCCGCCGCGCCATCGCCATCTTCGACCGCATCGACCACCCGGAGATCGAACTCTGGTACACGGACAGGATCGACCTGAAGGAACCCAACTGGTTCAACCCCTTCGCTGAAGTGCCGGGCGTGCTGCTGTGCTACGAGGTGCAGCACTACGGATTGCGGATGCGACTTACCGCCATCAGCGTGAAGCCGGGCAAGGTGGATCTAGCCAAATTCGCCCCCAGCACCGAGCACCAGCAGGTGCCTCCCGAAGTACTCCATCACGAGATGGCCGAGGTGCTTGGGACTTTCTCCATGTAGCCGGAAGCTTGTCTGCCCGCAGACGGGCCCGGCGACCTCCAACACCGGTCCGTTGATAATAGCGGGGATACGCCGAACGTTGCCTTTTGGCACCCCGATACTTTTGGTCGCATCGCCTGCCCGCGCGTGACGGGCTGGTATTTCCAACGACCATCAACCGAGACCACTTGGCCAGGGAGAACAGCAACCGAGTACGTGGTGAGGGGGACGCTCCCAAGAAGTCCCGCGCCCGACGCCAAGGCAACGAGGCAGGTGCCTGGGCGCGCTTCAAGGCATTCTGGGCCGATGAGCGCACCCACAAGGTGTTGGGCATGTTCCTGGTGCTGGCCTCGGCCTACCTGCTGGTGGCCTTCGTTTCCTTTCTCTTCACCTGGCGCATGGACCAGGACCTGATGGCCCGGCCATGGCGGGAGATCTTCAGCCCCGAGGTGCGCGTGGAGAACTGGCTCGGCAAAGTGGGCGCGCTCACCGCGCATCGTTTCATCCACCTCTGGTTCGGCATCGCGGCCTTCGCCGTGCCGCTGTGGTGCTTCCTCGGCGGGGTGCGCGTCCTGCTCGGTTCTTGGGTGCTGCCCCCGCGCCGCACCTTGGGCTGGACGGCCATGGCCATGCTGTGGCTGCCTGTGCTGCTGGGCTTCACCTTCCGCGGCGAGTACGGCTTTCTCGGGGGCGGGATAGGACATGCGATCAACCACCACCTGACCGGCATGCTCGGTGGCTTCGGCACCGGTGCCCTCATCGCCTTCGCCCTGGCGGTCTTCGTGGTGGTCACCTTCAACCCCAGCTTCGCCTTTGTGGGTGAGTGGATGGCCAAGCTCCGCCAACCGAAGGAAGAGGAACCGGTCACCCCGGAGGCCGAGACCGATGCGCAAGGCTTCACTGGGGTACGTCAACGCGAAACACCCCTGCCACCGGTCGTGGCGGAGGAAGAATTCGAGACCGTGGGCGAAGCGGAAGAAGAGGACGTTGAGGAAGCCGGGGACGAGGAGGAGACCCTCGACCTGGAACTGGAACCCGCATCCCCTGTCGCCGCCGAGGAGGAAAGACCTGCAATGGCCGAGGACAGCGAAGACGAGGGTTTCAGCGTGCAGGTGGCCAAGCCCACGGAAGCGTTATTGAGTGAGGATGAGATCGACGCCAGGCTGCAGGAGTTCGGTGAGTACGACCCCACGCTGGACCTGAGCAGCTACGAGCCGCCGCCGCTGGACCTGCTCGTGGAACACGGTACCGGTGAAGTGACGGTGACCAAGGAGGAACTGGAGCTGAACAAGGACCGCATCGTCGAAACGCTGGGCCACTACAACATCGGCATCGACAAGATCAAAGCGACGATCGGTCCCACGGTGACACTCTATGAGATCATCCCCAAGGCCGGTGTGCGGATCAGCAAGATCAAGAACCTGGAGGATGATATCGCGCTGAGCCTCGCCGCCCTCGGCATCCGCATCATCGCGCCCATCCCCGGCAAGGGAACCATCGGCATCGAAGTGCCCAACAGCAAGCCGCAGGTGGTGGGCATGCGCGCCGTGGTGGCCAGCGAGAAGTTCCAGAACAGCGGTTTCGACCTGCCCATCGTGCTGGGCAAGACCATCAGCAACGAGACCTTCGTGACCGACCTGGCCAAGATGCCCCACCTGCTCATGGCCGGTGCCACGGGCCAGGGCAAGTCGGTGGGCCTGAACGCGATCCTCGTCAGCCTGCTGTACAAGAAGCACCCCAGCCAGATCAAGTTCGTGCTGGTGGATCCCAAGAAGGTGGAACTCACCCTCTTCAACAAGATCGAGCGGTACTTCCTGGCCAAGCTGCCCGGCAGCGAGGAGGCCATCATCACCGACACCAAGAAGGTGGTGGCCACGCTCAACAGCCTGTGCATCGAGATGGACGAGCGCTACGAGCTGCTCAAGGATGCCCAGGTGCGCAACATCAAGGAGTACAACGCCAAGTTCATCAAGCGTCGCCTGAATCCTGAGAATGGCCATCGCTTCCTCCCCTACATCGTGCTGGTGGTGGACGAGTTCGCCGACCTGATCATGACCGCGGGCCGCGAGGTGGAAACGCCCATCGCCCGTCTGGCCCAGCTGGCACGTGCCATCGGCATCCACCTCATCATCGCCACCCAGCGGCCCAGTGTCAACATCATCACCGGCACCATCAAGGCCAACTTCCCGGCGCGCATCGCCTTCCGGGTAACGAGCAAGATCGACAGCCGCACCATCCTGGACAGCGGCGGCGCCGAACAACTCATCGGCCGTGGCGACATGCTGCTCAGCACCGGCAACGACCTGATCCGCATCCAGTGCGCCTTCGTGGACACCCCGGAGGTGGACGAGATCACGGCCTTCATCGGCAACCAGCGCGGCTACCCCGAAGCGCTGATCCTGCCCGAGGTGCCCACCGAGGAGGGCGAGGGCGTGGACCTGGACGATGGCGACCGCGACAGCATGTTCGAGGATGCCGCCCGCCTGGTGGTGATGACCCAGCAAGGCAGCACCAGTCTCATCCAGCGCAAGCTGAAGCTGGGCTACAACCGCGCCGGCCGCATCGTGGACCAACTGGAAGCCGCCGGTGTGCTGGGCCCCTTCGAGGGCAGCAAGGCACGGCGGGTGCTCATACCCAACGAAGCGGCGCTGGAGGCGCACCTGAACCAAGGGGTTCCTGCGGGACCGGGTATGGGAACATACTGAACAGCCTCCAACGTCCAACCGGGTCCGCACCGGTGGTTCACCTTTGGAACCGTCCGATCATCCACCCGATGGGGATGGGCAGTATGAAGATCGCGATCGTCAGAAGCGAAACGATCAGGTCCAATTGGTGGCTGTTCAAGAAGGCCGTGAACCCATGGTCGGGCAGGAACTTGTCCATGATCGACAGACTGAGTTTGATGCCCAGGATCGCCAGCACGATGAAGGCCGCACTTTCCAGGTAGGGGAAGCGGCTCATCAGGCGCACGAAGCCCTGGGCCACGAAGCGCATGGTGAGAATGCCGATGAACACGCCCACCCAGATGAGGATGATGTTGTCGGTGAAGGCCACGGCCGCGAAGACATTGTCGATGGAAAAAGCCAGGTCCATGAGTTCCACCAACAGGACCGTGGCCCAGAAAACGCCGAACAGCCCCGAGGTCTTCCTGTAGAACCAGTTGCTGCGCTTGTCGAGGATGTCATCGGTCCTGGTGGGCGTGCGCTTCCCCTTCAACCAGTTCCAGAAGATCAGCAGCAGGTAGAAGCCGCCCAAGGGCTTCAGCCACCAGATCTGGACCAGGATCGAGGCGAAGAGCAGGCAAAGACCCCTGAAGAAGTAGGCTCCGATGATGCCATACTTCAGTGCCTTGTTGCGCTGCTGCGATGGCAGGTCCATGACCATGGTGGCCAGCACGGCGGCGTTGTCCACGGACAACAGGCTCTCAATAAGGATGAGGTTCCCAATGACCAATAAGCTGCCAACGGGGTCGGCCAGGATGGCCTCGAAGTGGTGCAGCATGCGGATCGGACCACAAACGTAATTCGGTGCCCAACCCTTTGCGCGGAGGTTGGCGGGAATTCCGCGCGCCGGTGGTGCCTTGGCCCCCCGGACCAACCTGCCTGCGAACCCACGATCGTATGCTCACATCTGGGGTATGGCATGGGAACGACATCGGCCCGGCGTATATGCACATTTGACCCGTTTCCACCCCCACCCCCATGTACGCGCTCATCGCCCTGGTCTTCGTGATCGGCTATCTCGCCATAGCCCTGGAGCACCCGTTGCACATCAACAAGGCGGCATCGGCCCTGGTGACCGGTGTGTTGGTCTGGGTGCTGATCGTGGTGGGTCAGGGAACCCTGCTGGCTCCCGAAGCACAGGGCGCGGAACACATCAACCACCAACTGCTGGAACACCTGGGCGAGATCGCGAGCATCCTGTTCTTCCTGATGGGCGCCATGACCATTGTGGAACTGGTGGATGCGCACGAGGGCTTCCGCGTGATCACGGACCGTATCACCGGCCGGAAAAAGTCCATGCTCATCTGGGTGGTGGGCGCGATCACCTTCTTCCTCAGTGCCGCCCTGGACAACATGACCACCACGATCGTGATGTGCGCCCTGCTGCGCAAATTGGTGAAGGACCGGAACGACCTGTGGGTCCTGGCCGGCATCGTGGTGATCGCGGCCAATGCCGGGGGGGCCTGGAGTCCCATCGGCGATGTCACCACCATCATGCTCTGGATCGGCGGCCAGGTCACCGCGCCCAGCATCATGAAGGTCCTGTTCGTGCCAAGCGTCGTGTGCCTGCTCCTGCCCTTGGTCTGGTACACGCTCACCTTCAAAGGCACCATCGAATGGCCGGCCGAGGAAACGGGGAAGAGCATCCATTCGGCCGTTCCGCGTGGGGAGCAGGTCCTGATCTTCGTGATGGGCCTGGTCGCATTGTTGGGTGTGCCGGTCTTCAAGACGATCACACACCTCCCACCCTACATGGGTATCCTGCTGGGCCTGGGGGTCATGTGGATCATTACGGAACTATTGCACCGCAACAAGATCGGATCGGATTCCGGGCACCTGAAGGTGACCAGTGTGCTGCGCCGGATCGATGTGCCCAGCGTGCTCTTCTTCTTCGGCATCCTTACGGCGGTATCGGGCCTGCAGGTGGCCGGTCACCTTACCGATACGGCCCATTTCCTGGACCAACGCCTGGGCAATATCTATGCTGTGAACACCGTGATAGGCGTACTCAGCGCCATCGTGGACAATGTGCCACTGGTGGCGGCCGCCATGGGCATGTATCCCCTGACCCAGTTCACGCCGGACAGTCCATTCTGGTCGCTGCTGGCGCTCTGTGCTGGAACCGGTGGCAGCATCCTCATCATCGGCTCGGCTTCGGGCGTGGCGGCCATGGGCATCCTGGGGATCGACTTTCTCTGGTACCTGCGCCGGGTAGCATTGCCTGCAGCGTTGGGCTACTTCGGCGGGATCCTCACGTTCTGGTTGCTCAACAATTGAAGCAGCGATCCGGTCCGCACAGGTCATCGTTCCTCATGGCCTTTCACACCCGAGCACAATGTGTGAAACGCTCCAGGACCATGGCCCCAAAGGCCACATCAGAACACCATCTGTTTCGCGCGGCGCGCAGGCACCATGGTGCGATCGTGCGCCACGGCCAGGCAGCCACCGCCTTCCTCGAAGCTGAGCGTACCCACGGGCCCGCGGTAGTCAAGGCCCGCCATATGGCGTTCCTGCTCCAGGACCACGGCGAACCGGATCCGGCGATCGCGGCGCTGGAAGCCACCGATGCGGGCATGGCGCGTATCCACCATCACCTCCTTGGTCAGGTGGCCGGGCTTCTCGAAGCGCAGGATGGCCTCGGCTTCGGCCGGCAATGCCACCGTGAAGCGTCCACCCTCGGAAAGCTGTGCCTGCCAAGTGCGGCCATCCACCTCCACTTCCACGGTCACGTCGTCCATCGCCAGATCATCCACATGCAGCCAGCCAGTGAGGACGACCTCATTCAAAGGGGGGGCCGGAGGTGGGCTGCCAGCTTTTGCGGAACCGGTATGCGACAACAAGGCCGCGCAAATGCCAATGTGCAGGGGGATGAGGGTGCGCCTTTTCATGGTGTATGGGATCGGTGGCTTGCGTGCCGGGATGATTACGAGCGCCACAACAAGGAGTTCTGGAGGAAGGCCGGCAATTCGACGCAGGCCATGCCACGATCGCCCAGTTGGAACTTCTCTAAGCCGAGTGGGACCAGATCGCGTCACGGCCGGATGGATCCGGTGGCCCTTGCAGCAAGCGCACCACCAGCCTACATCCGCACTATCCGCTGGGTGGCGCGGTATGCGCCTTCCTGCACCTGGACCAGGAACAGACCATGACCATCCAGGTCCAGCAATACTTCCGTAGCCGTGGATCGGATCTCCCGAACCCGCTGGCCGGTGGCGTTCAATACGGTGATGGTACGAAGGACCGGATCGGTGAAGCGCAGGTGGAACACATCCGTGGATGGGTTCGGTCCCACCGTGAAGGACACGGGCACCGGTTCGGCGATGGTGGTCTGCAGATCGCTGAGGCGGTACCGGCTGAAGAAGCGCCAGATCTCCACACTCGCGTTGATGTCCTGGTTGGTGACGCCCGTGATGAATGACGCGCCAGGCCAGGTATGCCCGCCGCCCAGGACCTTGAAAAGTTCCACCACACTGCCCGCATCTCCGCCCTCATACACATGGTGCTCCACGGTACAGCCGTCGGTCGTAACGATGTCGGGCACCGGCATGATGGTAGCGGTGGTGTTGCAATTGTTCACCTGTGCCCAATGGGTCATCAGGTCCACCACGGGTACGAAGCCACCGCCCCCATTGTACGGCACGGTACCATCGGCGGTGCCGTGGATCTGCATCACCGGGGTGGGGTGCGAAGCGGCACAGCTGTTCATGCGTGCGGTGATCATGGTTCCGGTGACCGACGCGATCGCCGCGAACCGCTCACTGCGGAAGCAGGCCAGGTCGTGGCTCATGAACCCTCCGTTGGACATGCCCGTGCTGTAGACCCGATCCGCGTCGATGCTGTATTGTGCACTGATGGTATCGATCAGGGCCGCGAGGAAGCCCAGGTCATTCACGTTGGAAGTGCCGAAGGTGTTCCAGAAGCGCGAACCTGAACCATTCAGGGTGCCATTGGGGTGGGCGATGATGAAGCCGGCCGTATCCGCGATCGCCCGGAAGTCGCCATAATATTCCTGCTGAAGGTTGTTGCTGCCATACCCATGCAGGTTGAAGACCAAAGGCGCGGGCGTACCAGGCGAATAGCTGGAGGGAATGTACAGGCGGTAGTCGCGCAGGATCCCCTCGAACTGGAAACTGCCGGTGACCACGGGCTGCGCCAAGAGTCGCGCAGACAGAAGCACGGCAAACAAAGCGCATGGTAGATGACGCATGGTGAAGGAAGGAGCTGGAGGACCGGAGCAATGTCGTACGCGATCGAAAGTATGGGATCCATGGGTGTTCAGCGCTCATCATTGGCCCACCCTCCTCCTACATTCGTCGTCGACCGCGACCAGGCGATAGATGTCAACCGAACCGGAGACCTTCCCCGACCATTTCTCCGATGTGGCCAGTGCCTATGCCGCGCACCGGCCGCATTACCCGGCGGAGCTTTTCGCCTGGCTCGCCTCCATCCCACCGGGCCGCGCATTGGCTTTGGACACGGGCACCGGAAGCGGTCAGGCGGCCTTGGGCCTGGCGGCGCATTTCGATCGGGTGGTGGCCACGGACGCCAGCGCGGAGCAGGTCGCGCACGCGGTGCGACATCCCAGGATCACTTACAAGGTGGCCTTGGCACACGCCACCGGCATGGAGCCGGGCAGTGTGGACCTGGTCACCGCCGCCACCGCCGCGCATTGGTTCGACCATGCGGCCTTCCATGCGGAAGTGAGCCGCGTGCTGAGGCCCCGAGGCGTGCTCGCGGTCTGGTCGTATGGCTACGCGCACATTTCGCCGGATGTGGATCGGGTTCTCCAGGCCATCTTCGAACATGTGGCCCCCTTCTGGCCTATCGAGCGTTCGCACATCGACAGCGGTTACCGTGACCTTCCCTTCCCCTTCGCGGACCTGGATGATGCCCCCAAGTTCCTTTGCCGGATGAATTGGACCGCGGATCAGATGCTTGCTTATCTGGGCACCTGGTCCGCCGTGCGCCAGGCACGAAAGGCGTTGGATTCCGACCCTCTGGTCGAACATGCTTCAGCGTTGCAGGCCGCGTGGGGCGATTCGCCGCGCGAAGTGGTGTGGCCGCTGATGATGCGGGTGGGGAGGATGGAGTAAGCGTATCAGGTCTGCTTGCCTCTGAAGGCCCTAGCCGCCATGAAGATCAGGAACAGCGGCCAGGCGATCCAGTTGTAGAGCTGTACCCACATCGCCACCTGTTCCGCAGTCACCCTTGAACCTTCGAATGCCGCCGTTCGACCCGCCTCCCATCGCTCATGGGTGACCAGCGGTGCCAAAGGGATGACGTAGCGGATCGACAAGCCCATAGCGTCCTGCCAAGTCCATTCGTGGACCAACTCGTAAGGAGTGTACTCCATTCCCTCCTTCTCATCCTTGCCGACCACTTCCATATGGCTCAAGGTCGCGGCCACCTTGTTCCCGTCGGTAAGAATGGACATGACAAGCACGAAGCTTATCACCGTGCCGATCATGGGGCGCCATGGCTGTGTACCATGCGCGGTGGGTATGGCGTAGAGCTCGTTGAGCAATAGCCGGGTCCGGTGGCTCCAAAGGGATAGCACCAGCCAAACGCCGGCCATGAGCATTCCAAGATGTAGCAGGTCTTCCAGTAAGCCGCGCTCCAGCATGACCCGGATGACACTCGGATAGGACCATGCCAACAATGCCAGGATCACGACAAAGCCCACAAGACGAAGCCAGAAGCCAAGGCCAAGCTCCCATTGGGGGTGGTTCTCAAGGCTGGCGCGCACCATGCTTCGGTATATCCTGTTGGCGTCCCAATTCTGGTTGCGGTTCCGGAAGTACTTCTCCACATCCAACCACACAGCCCGGTCGAAGGGGACCATCTTCCTGAGTACCCCAATGAACCCACTGGCCGTTGGTGTATCGCTGGTGCCGATGCGCCAACGGTCCACCTGGATGTTTGACAAGCGGATGTTGTCGGGTGTGGGTGTCAGGATCTCGAGTTCGCCCAGGCGACTGCGTTCCAAGTCCAGATCGACGCTAGTGGTCCCAGACGCAGCAGCACGGTGGTCCGAATGTCTGGTCAATGCTGGAAAGACATGCCCACAGACCAGAAAATGGTTCGCCTCGAGGGATGCCAGATCGGCTTTGCCAATGATCCGCGCATAGGGTCGATATGTCCCGGAAAGGATCACCTCTGTTTTCGCATTCTTCTGTGATCTCCCGGTCGAAACCTCTTTATGGCCATCCTTGTCGACCAGGGCGCAGGTGCCCCTCACCTTCATGCCCCTGCCGGCAAGGTCCTCCGTAAGTTCCAATCCCGAAAGATCCAGGTCGCCCCCGCATTGCAGCTTTTCGAGGTGCATGGAATGCGCCTTGGTCAGCAAGCCATGGAACCTGACCGATCCGGTGGAGAATGAACCTTCACGTTCTGGTCGCTCATACTGTCCGGAGGCGACCAGATCCAAGCGGACATGGAGGTCATTCAGTCGCAGATCACCATCCACATGGATATGACGCAGGTCCAGGTCCCCGCCGATCTCCGATCCCCGCAGATCGATGCCTCCCCAGAACCTGGCCTCTGAGGCGGCCGTGGTATGGAGCGGTTGGTCGGAATCGTACACCACGTTCCCGGGCAGGTCGCTCATGTCCCGGCGCAGCCTGGCCGGGACGTCAGATTGAAAGAACTGTAGGTCACCACCCACCTTGGACTGCCGGAGCTGGAATGCACTGCGTTCCTGAACGTCCCGAACGGTCTGCCGCAGCTTTTCATCCGCAGGCAGTTCAAGGATCAATTCGGGACAGATCATGGACTCCTTTATCAGGACCGACGCCATGTAGAATCCCCCCAATCGCGTGGGCTCCACCTTGAAGACAGGTGCTGGCGAAGCGTTCTCAGCCTCTGCCACGACCGACGCCCGGTGCAATCCTGGTCGTATCATGACCCGGCCGATACACCCGGCCCTCATCCAGAGCGGTCCGTCGATATGGACGCCTTGAAAGATCAACTCCCCGATGTCCGCACCATTGAGGTACACGCCACCCTTCAGATGAGTTGAAAGCATCGTCGCTTGGGTGTCCCACATGCAGGCGGTCAACCGCATGCCAATGCTGGTTCTCTGCAAGTGGAGATCCTTGGCGGAAAGGCCCAAGAACCCGATGTTGCCCGCGACCCGCATGCCGTAGAGCAGAACATCCCCGGCGACCTCCATGGTCCGCAGGTCCAGATCGCCCTGTATAGCACCGGAGGACATATTGAGGTCGCCATCGAACACCCTGAAATTGCGGCCTACATGAGCGTCCCAGTAGTAGTAGGTCACATCCCCTCCGAAGGTCGAGCCGGACATGTCCCAGTCTCCGAGCGAGATCGTTCCGTACAGTACCGTCTCGCCCTTGATGCTCATCGCTTTGGCACTGAGACCGCCACAGACGATGCTCACCGAGCTACGGATGGGATATGACGATCTGGTCTTGTCGAATGGTCTGTAGATCTCTTCGCTTTCATCCATGGCCAATGTGATGGACAGGATGCCTTGAACTTGAGCACCATCAAGGCACAGGGCACGGCTCGATTCGAACGGTTCCGCTTTGAAGCCTGCCATGTCATACTCCTTCACTTGGCGTTCATCCTTCTTGACGTGATGCTTGTTGATCTCGACCTGATCCAGATCTCTGAAACGGAGCCACCTCACCATCGCTCCCCTATTGATGTTGGCGATGCGTACGCCCCGCAAGGACAAGCTCCCGTCCACGCGAATACCCGGCGCATGGCATCTCCCTGTCATCAGGGTTTCCCATATGGTGAGACTTCCATTCACCACCGTATTGTCCAGTTCCAAGGCGATGGTGGAGGACCTTCCCTTGCCGATCTCACAAGCGATCAGGTCGAGTGACCCGTTGATCAGCATGTTCGACGCTTTGAGCCCATTCTGGAACTCGCATCGCAGGAAGCGCAGAGCGACCTTGTGGTCATCCTTCGACCAATGGGCCAGGTGCAAGGGTGCTTCGAAGACACAATCGATGAATTCCACAGCCGCAGGAAGCGATCGCCCATTCTCAAGCAGTTCAAGAAGATTCAGGACCAATGGCTTCTCTGTTGGCGTTCTGAAGGTCTTCCCTTTGATCTCGAAAGTGCCTTGGTCAGCGGTCACGCATGTTTGGTCGATCCGTTCTGAAGACTCCTTCGGATCTTGTTCATTGACCCGTAGCTGTGCCGATCGGAAGTCCTTGCCCACGTGCTTGGTCAAGAGGTAGTGGTTCAGGGATCTAGGATGTCTTCGGTCGGCCACCTGATCGGGTGTCATCAATACCCGCGTCGGTTCCATGCCGATCATGGAAGATCCGATCTTCAGTCCGCCGATGATCGGTGTATCCTCGAGCATGGCGATAGCACCTGTCGCCAACAGTCCGAAGCAGGCTTTGAAAGCGGCACCACCATACACCACTGCCGAGCTGAGCATGTGGTCATATTGCTCAGCAGGAACGAGTCGCTCAATTTCCTTGGTGTCCGTAATGTTCGACAGCTCATTCGTTGTTGCCCTGAGCAACTGGTACACCTCGCGATCGGGAGCGACCTGCCAGCCCAGTTCCCGCCAATCCCGAGGTATCTGGAAACTGCCCTCTTCCCCATTGATGGCCCAGCAAAAGAATCGCACGTAATCCCGAGCACCGTTCCCATCCAGCTGGAGAAAGCTCTTGCCGCCATTCTTCTCCGCATCATTCAGATCGTGCAAGGCCGATGAAGTACCGTCAATGGCTCTCACGATGATTCCGTCCTCCATGAGTGCACCATCCTTGAAAGGTCCGATGAGCGCGTAGGCCCTTGAAGCTTTGGTCCAGTTGTCGCTGGGCATCACAACCTCCACCAAACGCATCGCAGGATAGCATGTGATGTCCTGGTCCATGCTGATCCTGTACAGTTCATCACCCTGCCAGTCATTTCCGGATGGATGCTTCAGGTCAGCCTTGAGCGCTTGGACCTCCCTGCTCTCCTGGTCGTTGTCCGAATGAAGCGCTCGCCATCTTGTAACCGGGGAGATCGCCGCCAGACGGAGCGGTACCTCCGGCTCCGTTGCTGAGGCATGCGTGATCCATTGGTTCTTCAGCGTCGCCCACCATTGCCGTGCAGCGTCCGTATCTGGAAGGGGCGCGAGGCCAGCGACCAGATCGAAGCACTCCCCGAGGCGGTCCAGTGGCCTCAGATCGTATGGTGCATGGAACCCGACGAGGAATTTGCCAGGGTGCTGCTGCCATGGAATGCGCACGAGCCGGTAACCTGAGCCTTCCAGAGGCCGGACATCCACCAGTCGTTCCACCTCCAACAGTAGAGATCCATCGCCAACAGCCGGGCAGTGGCGCATGACCTCGTTCATCACAAGAGCAGCGTCCTCATCGCCGAGGCGTTCCCATGCCTCGTTCGTTTCGAAGGGGTCGATGATACCAAGCAGCGGGCTCGGTGGTGTTCCAGGGTCCTGCATGCGCTTGGTGCTATCTGATCGGGCTCGAAAGATATCAGAATGGACCATTCGCAGGCCTAGCCTGGCCTTGCCATGATCTATTGGAGGCCATTGGCAGATCCGGCCGCCATATACCGATCGTGGGATCGATCGTGCATAACCCACTGGTCACATGGTGGCGTGGCATGGCGCGCTTGGATACTTTGCCCACCGGATAGAACGAGGAAGAACGATGACCTTCAACGCACAGATCGACGGGCTGACCACCGCCCTGCGCCTTACCCGCTCACGCCTGCTGGCGCCACTTGACCTCAGTCAACACCAATTGCCACGCGACCGCGAGATCTTCGTGGAGGACGTGCTGCTGTATGTGATGGACGAATGGGCGCAGGACCTGCGCGAGCAGGGCCACGTGCTGGAGGAGGATGGATCCTGGCGCGCGGCCGGGGCACACTACCCATGCTATGTGCTTCGCATGGCGGGCGGCGCACTCTGCCAGCTGCATTTCACGGGAGCGTATCCACAGGCGCTGTACCTCACCATCAGCAAAGGTTTCCGCAACGGGCAGCAATTCAGCGACGCGCGCCAGGTGCGCTTCGAGCTGCCTTTGACCACCGATCCGAACGTGCTGCTGATGAGCCTGCTGGACAGCCTGCGCAACGTCACCGTGTAGGGCTTACCTTCGGGTGCGATCCGGTCTCCGCCATGCGCACCCTTTACCTCTGCCGCCACGCCAAGAGCAGCTGGGCCGATCCCGGGCAGGATGATTTCGACCGGCCGCTGAACGAACGTGGCCTGCGCAATGCGCCCTTCATGGCCAGGCTCTTCAAGGAGCGCGGTGAAAAGCTCGATCTGATGGTGACCAGCACGGCGGCGCGCGCGTTGGCCACCGCGCGGTTCTTCGCCCAGGAGCTCGGTGCCAAGGAAACGCCGGCCTTCGACCCCTCGGCGCCGCGTCCACAACTACTGCTGGATGCCAATCTGTACCACGCCTCCATACGCACCATCCTGGGTGTGGTGAATGGTCTGCCGGATGCGACGTCCCATGTGATGCTCTTCGGCCACAACCCCGGCTTCACCGATGCCGTGGTCTATTTCGGCAATGAGGACCTGGACAACCTGCCCACCTGTGGCATCGTGCGCATCGACTTCCCCATCGACAGCTGGAAGATGGCCGCGCGCGACCTGGGGATGCTCGTCTGGCGCGACCATCCCAAACGCCATCCGGGCCAGGGCTGATCGTGCTTCAGCGTCCGAGCGCCTCACGGTACAAGGTCCGGCGCTCCGTGCCACCCGGTGGCCGATGCACATAGTAGACATGGCCGCCATGGACGGTCACCTCCTCGGGAAAGCGGCGCGCGATGGTGCTTGGCGCCTGGAGTTCTCCCGTTCCGGTATCGATCGCGCGAAGCGTGACCAGTCCTTCACGCCGAAGCAGCACATGCACCCGTCCATCCACGCGGTCCTGCTCCATGGCTTCGCGCCAGCCCTTCTCCATGTGATGCGCGATCGCGCGATCACCGCAGGGCCGCAGGTCCATGTCATACTTCCTCAAGCGCGACGCGGGATGGTCGAATACGCAAAGCGTGTCGCCCACCACGAATAGCGGCGCGTAGGGCACGCGGAAGTAGGGATCGCGTTGGAAGCCGGTCATGAATCCGGCGATGATCTCCCGGTCCACTCCCAGCCGGTGCTCCATGTTCATCGCCTTCACCTTGTCGGCACCGCTCATGTACTTGTATTGGCTTCGGAAGAGTGACATCACATGCTTGTCCTCCACGGCGCAGATCACATCCATGGACGACGCACCCGGGGAATGGGCGAAGTGCCTGAAGGCGGGCCAGTGGTCGTTGCGGTCGTTGCCCAGCAGTTTGCCGGGGATGCTGTCCGTCCAGGGCAGCACCGCGGTGCGCAACATTTCCAAGGAAAGCGCGGACAGCACGATGGCGCCGCGGTCCATCCGCACTGTCCAAGCCCGCTCCTCCCCCTCCACGAGTATCCTTCCCGCATGGTCCCGGTGCATTCTTGCCGCTTTGCCGGGGATCGCGCACGAGGCGAGTTCGATGAACGCGGTGTCCAGCAGGTGCAGGCGCGCTTCGCGGTAGAGCCGCTCACCCGCCCGGTCGGCGTGGTGCCAAAGTTGCGGCCGCGCATAGGCCAGCACCCAGATGCCCCGGTCGTCCACCACGTAGTCGCCCACGTGCAGGTCCGGGTGTTGGTACACCACCTCGGGAGCTCCGGGACTGATGGTGACACCGCCCAGTTCATGGCCACGGCGGGCAACAAGAAGAACGAACGGCGCGTCATCGCTTTCCGTTCGCTTGGCGATCGGCACATCCTGCATGCCATAGGCCACATGGCTGACGCGCAAGGCTGCCGGTTCCACCCCGGTCCAGCGCAACGCGAAACGACCTTCCCCGTCCGTGACCGCCCCGCCTTGTGTGTGTGGTGCCGTTACATGCGCCCGGGCCACCGGAACCCGGTCATCCGCATCGAGCACACGGCCGTGCAACAACCTTTCCTGGGCCGGTAGCGTCTTTTGGAAGAACACCCCGGCGATGACCAGCGCCATGCGATACGAGCTTACCATCCGTTGCATGCATAAGATACCGGCGCGGCGCGGATCGCATACGGATACCACGGGCAACGGTGCGCTTTGAACAGGACGCGGCATGGAAGGAATGCTCCGCTTCGATCATTACAAGGTGCTCGGTGTGCCGCGCGATGCTTCGCCCAAGCACATCAAGCAGGCCTATCGGCGGCGGGTGAAGGACTGCCACCCGGACCGCAACGCCTCACCACATGCCGCGGTCATCTTCCACGCGGTGCACGAGGCCTATGAAGTATTGTGCGACAAGGAACTGCGGGCGCGGTACGACGAACGCCTGCGCTTCTACCGGCCTGCGTCACGCACCGAGGAGCCCATCGGAAGATACATGCGGCCACAGGTGCGAACTGGCACGGAAGAGGAGGAGGTCCCCCCAACGCGCTTCCAGCGGTCGGTCTTCATCGGCCTGCACATCACGGGCCTGCTCTTCGGTGTCTCGTCGGTGGCCGGCATCCTGGTGAGCATCACCTTTCTGGGCTGGCCGGCGCCCCTGCTTTTCTTCACCCTGCCTGGGCTGGCGGCCATACCCGCAAGCCTGGAGGGCCTGTCGCGAACGGGCGGAACGTGATCGATCGCCGGTCAGTGCACCGGCACCATCCAGCCATAGGTGTCAGGCTCCACGCCGCGGCGAATGGCATCGAGTTTCGCACCGATCGACCTGGAAGCATCGCGCGAATCCACCGGCGGCAGCGTGTACACCTCCTCACCGATCTTGATGCTGGCGATGTGGGCGATGGTGGCGGCGGTTCCCGCGCCGAAAGCGTCCTGCAGCGATCCGCTCCGCGCCGCCTCCACCACCTCGGCCACGGTCACCTTGCGCACCTCCATCGGCATGCCCATGTCGCGGGCCAGCGTAATGATGCTGTCGCGCGTGATGCCCTCGAGGATGGTGCCGCCGGTCTCCGGTGTGATCAGCGTGCCACCGATCCGGAAGAAGATGTTCATGGTGCCGCTTTCCTCGATGTACTTGTGCTCAATGCCATCGGTCCACACCAGCTGGTGGATGCCCCGGTCCTGGGCGAGCTTGGCGGGGTATAGCGCGGCGGCGTAATTGCCGGCGCACTTGGTATCGCCGGTGCCACCGGGGAAAGCACGGCTGTACTCCATCTCGATCTGCACGCGGACAGGCTCGGCGTAGTAGCCTCGCACCGGGCAGGTGAAGATCATGAAGCGGTAGGTGTCGCTCGGGCGTATGCCGATGTACTCGTCACCGGCGATGAGGAAGGGCCGGATGTAGAGCGCCCCATCAGCGCCGCCGGGCACCCAATCGATGTCCTGATGCACCAGTTCCAACAGGGCCTCCAAGAAGAGGTCATCGGGGAGCTTCGGCATGCACATGCGGTGTGCGCTCCGGTTCATGCGCGCGATGTTGGCCTGTGGCCTGAAGAGGTTGACACCACCTTCGGCTGAACGGTAGGCCTTCAGCCCTTCGAAGATCGACTGGCCGTAATGGAGCACGGCGGCCGCGGGACTCATGCGCAGATCGGCGAAGGGCACGATCCGTGGACGCCGCCAGGCGCCCTCCTCGAAGTCCATGGCGAACATGTGGTCGCTGAAGACCCGGCCGAACTTGATGTTCTCCAGGTCGGTGTCCTGCAGCCGCGAAGCAGCGGTGCGTTGGATGTCTATCTTTTGCCCTGTGGTGATCATCCCATGACGCTAAAGGGGTGCGAACAAATGTAGCCGATCGGCTTCCGCCACAAGGATGACATGGTCATGGCCGGTGGGGCATGTGAAGCGATGGTGAACGATGGGCAAGCGTGAAGTGAAGGACATCCACGCCGTGCTGCGCCAGCACTGGGGCTACAGCACCTTCCGCCCGTTGCAGGAGGACATCATACGGGCCGTGCTGAACGGGCGCGACACGCTGGCCCTGTTGCCCACCGGTGGCGGCAAGAGCCTCTGTTTCCAGGTGCCCGCGCTCGCCATGGGGCGGCTCTGTCTGGTGGTCTCCCCCTTGATCGCCCTGATGAAGGACCAGGTGGAACGATTGCGCGCCCAGGGGATCGCGGCGGTGGCCGTGCACTCAGGTCTGCGCCATGCGGAAGTGGACACGGCGCTGGAGAACGCGGCGCAGGGCGAACTGTCCTTCCTCTACCTCGCCCCGGAGCGTCTGGCCTCCGACATCCTCCTCGCACGGCTGGACCGGATGGACATCGGCATGATCGCCGTGGATGAAGCCCACTGCATCTCACAATGGGGACATGATTTCAGGCCCGCGTACAGAAAGGTGGGCGAGTTGCGCGAAAAGCTTCCCGGTGTGCCGGTGCTCGCGCTCACCGCGTCAGCCACAGCTCGTGTGGCCGATGACATCATGGAGAATCTCGCCTTCCGGGAGCGCCATGTGCTGCGGGGCGGTTTCCAGCGCGATGAACTGGTCTTCTGGGTGAGCCGCGGGGAGGACAAGCATGGCCGCCTGCTGCGCATCATGGAGCATGTACCCGGGTCGTCCATCGTGTACATGCGGCAGCGGCGGGGCACACTGCGCATCGCACAATTCCTGGAGCACCATGGCATCGAGGCGAGGGCCTATCACGCGGGGCTTCCGCATGTGGAGCGTGAAGCGATCCAACGGGCATGGACCGAAGGGAGCCTGCGCTGCGTGGTGGCCACCAACGCTTTCGGCATGGGCATCGACAAGCCTGATGTGCGCGCGGTGGTCCACATGGAACCGCCGCCGGACCTGGAGAGCTACTACCAGGAGGCCGGGCGCGCCGGGCGCGATGGTCAACGCTCGCAAGCCTTCCTATTATATGGTCCCGGTGATGCGGACCGGTTGCGCGATCGTACCCTGGCGTCCTTTCCATCACTGGCCGATGTGCGGCGGGTGTACCAGTCCTTCGCCGATCGGCACGGCATCGCCATGGGTTCGGGCTTCCTGGAGGCCTATGCGTTCGATCTGGAGGACCTGGCCCGACGCGCCGGCGCAACACCCAACACCACGCTCCATGCCCTGCGAAGTCTGGAACTGGATGGCCGCATCACCCTATCTGATGGCGTACACAGTCCTTCGCGCGTATTCGTGCGGGCAGCGCCCCGGGTGGTGCATCACATGCGGGTGAACGATCGCCGGCTTGGACCGTTGCTCGAAGCCCTGCTCCGCCTCTATGGGGGGCTCTATGAGGAAGCCGCACAGATCGATGAGTTGCGCATCGCCCGGTTGAGCGAATGGAGCGTGGAGACCGTGCGCAAGCGCCTCCATGAATTGGACCGCCAGCAGGTGATCATCTACACCCCGCAGAACGACGCCCCGCTTGTGACCCTGCTCCAACCCCGGCAGGATGCCCAGCGCCTGACCCTCGATCCCGCCGCTTTGGAACAACGGAAGCAGCGCGCCATGGAAAGACTGGAGGCGGTGCTGCACTACGCCGAAGCCGAGTCCGGCTGCCGCTCCAGGATCCTGCTGGCCCACTTCGATGAACCTCCCGGTGTGCCCTGCGGACAATGCGACCTGTGCAAGCGGCGATTCGCCTATGAAGCGACTGCAGGGAACAACACTGCCGAAGAACCACTCGCGCCCTACGAACGAACCACCCACGACCGCCGGTTGGACATGGACGAGTTCGGAAGTGGGGCTTCGTGACCCGCATGCGGATGGTCCTCGATCGTTCCTTCTATATGCGCAGCGATGTCGTACGCATCGCGCGCGATCTGCTCGGCAAGGTCATTGTCACGGATCTGGATGGCGGCCGGACCGCGGGTGTGATCACCGAGACGGAGGCTTATGCCGGGGTGGGCGACCGCGCATCGCACGCCTTCGGTGGCCGTCGCACACCAAGGAACACGCACATGTACGCGGTCGGCGGCACCGCCTATGTCTACCTCTGCTATGGCATCCATCACCTCTTCAACGTGGTCACGCATCGCGAGGGGGTGCCACACGCCGTGCTCATCCGGGCGATCGATCCGTTGGAAGGTCATGGTCTGATGGCCCAACGTCGCGCGCCATCACCGCCCACGACGAACGGACCGGGAACCTTGTCCCAGGCGCTGGGCATACTGACCAGGCATAGCGGCGGCGACCTGCTCTCCGGTCCGATCCGCATCGAGGACCACGGCATGCGCATCGCCTCCTCACGGATCATCGCCGGTCCACGTGTAGGTGTGGACTACGCGGGCAAGGATGCGCTTCTTCCCTATCGGTTCCGCGTCGCACCTTCGCGGCGGCACCATCGCTGAACCATCGCTGAACCATGGCCGGTACGCGCATCATCTTCATGGGCACCCCGCTCTTCGCGGTGCCGACACTGAACGCGCTCGTGGAGGCCGGCCATGTGGTGACCGCCGTGGTCACCGCCCCGGACCGTCCCGCTGGAAGGGGGAAGAAGCTCCGCACTTCCCCGGTGAAGGACCGTGCGCTGGAACTGGGCATACCCGTTCTCCAACCCGAGCGCCTGCGCGATCCGGACTTCCTCGCCGCACTCGATGCGCATGCCGCCGACCTGTACGTGGTGGTGGCCTTCCGCATGTTGCCCCAGGTGGTATGGTCGCGGCCCCGGCTGGGCACCATCAATCTGCACGCCTCCCTCCTGCCCGATCTGCGCGGAGCGGCGCCCATTCAATGGGCGGTCATGCATGGCTACCGCTCCACGGGCCTCACCACCTTCCTCATCCGGGAGGAGATAGATACCGGGGATGTGTTGCTGCAGGAGACCTTGACCATAGGCGCTGATGAGACGGCCGGTGAACTGCATGATAGGATGATGGTCATGGGTGCCGCGCTCGTTGGGCGCACCGTCCATGCGCTTGCCGAGGGATCGATCGAGCCCAGGCAACAACGCCCTTCCGGCCAGGAACGATCCGCTCCGAAACTGGACCCGGAGACCTGCCGCATCAGCGCGGACATGAGCGCCGCACGAACGCACGATCGGATACGAGGCCTGTCCCCCGCACCCGGCGCCTGGTGCATGTTGCGGATCGGTGAAGGGCCACCGGTCCACTTCAAACTGTTCCGCTCCCGCCATGCGGCACACGATGCCGGCGCGGAAGCGGGCACCTTGTTGCCCGTGGATGGACGGCTGCTCCTGCGCTGCTCCGACGGTTGGCTCGAACTGCTTGAAGTGCAGACCGAGGGCAGGCGGCGCATGAGCGCCACCGAACTGCTGCGCGGCATCGCTGGAGCACACCGGGCGATGCCCGGCATGAGGATCGGCGACTGACCGTTTTCCGTTCCACCCCCTCCTCCGGAAACCCTTGACAGGGGCGGGATACAGGCGCAGTTATGAACAAACCCCCTGTTTTTTCAACATTTTCCGGGCATCGCGTCGGAAACCCTTGACACACGTGGCTGCGCGGATACATTTGCCCTCGAGTTCCCAAACCAACAACTCAACAAAACTTACGACCATGGGTCTGAACAAAGCCGAACTGATCGAATCGATCGCAGCCGATGCCAAGATCTCGAAGGCCGATGCCAAGCGTGCCTTGGATGCCTTCGTTACCAGCACCACCAAGGCCCTGAAGAAGGGTGAGCGCGTGGCCCTCGTGGGCTTCGGCACCTTCTCCGTTACCAAGCGCGCCGCCCGCAAAGGCCGCAACCCCCAGACCGGCAAGGAGATCAAGATCGCCGCGAAGAAGGTGGTGAAGTTCAAGGCCGGCGCCGACCTGCAGAACAAGGTGAAGTGATCCGTCACATCACCGGAACAGAGGATCCCCCGCCCAACGGCGGGGGATCTTCTTTTGCAGGCATACCGACCCCACCCACCCCGGCACCATGAACGACCAGGAACTGATCGGGCGCTTGTCCGCCTTCGTCACGGATGAACGCAACGCCCTGTTCGAGCGGCTCGCACCATTGCGCACTCGGCATGTCACGGCCGTGCTGGAGGATCCCTACCAGCCACACAACATGAGCGCGGTGGTGCGCACTTGTGACCTGCTCGGCATCCAGGACGTGCATGTGATCGAGCGCCGCAACAGCTACCGCGTCGATCCCGAGATCGCCTTGGGCGCATCCAAGTGGGTGGACGTCCATCGTCATGGAGGATCGGAGGAGGGCCGCACGAAATGCTTCGCCGATCTGCGCGCGAAGGGTTATCGCATCGTCGCCACATCGCCGCGTGCCGAAGATGTCACACCCGCCACGATCGACATCGACCGGCCGCTGGCCATCTGCTTCGGCACCGAGATGGACGGACTCAGTGACGCCGCGATCGAAGAGGCCGACGAACATCTGCGCATACCGATGTACGGCTTCACCGAGAGCTACAACCTTTCCGTGTCGGCGGCGATCGTCCTCTACACCGTGATCGAACGCTTGCGTGCGAGTGGAGTGGATTGGCGACTCGATGCGCAGGCGCTGGCTTCCATCAAGCTTGGATGGTTGCGTGCTTCCATCCGCGACGCGAAGGCCATCGAATCGCGTTTGCACGCTGAAGGAAAGGACACTTCACCTGCTTGATCGCATCATCACGCATGCCGCGCCAAACGGGCGATGCACGAGGATGCGCGATCATCATCGTGATGTGCGCATCATGCTCCACACCATCATCAAGCGATCCCGATCGCATCGTGATGACGTCGATCGCACGCCATGGTTATTGACATCCACGCGTTGACAAATGGAACCAATGAAATCATGCCGGCGTATGCAAGCGCGGATACTTTTGACTCAAACCCTTAACACTCCATTACAATGGGAAAAGGTGACATGAAGACGAAGAAAGGCAAACGTGCTGCTCGCAGCACCGGCAAGAGCCGTCCTGCGAAGCGCAAGACGCGTGTAGCCGCTGCCAAGAAGGCCACTGCGAAGAAGGCCGCCAAGAAAGCAGCTCCGAAGAAGGCTGCGAAGAAGGCGACCAAGAAGGCCGCTCCGAAGAAGGCCGCCAAGAAGGCCACGAAGAAGGCCGCCAAGCGCAAGTGATCTCGGACCACAGAAGCAAAGACCCCGGCGAAAGCCGGGGTCTTCTGCATTGGTACCCTTCCATTCCGATCACGGTTGCAGCCTGGTGCGCAACCAGGTGCCGTCGTTCATCGCCTCGTACGCGATACGGTCGTGCAACCGGCCCGGTCTGCCCTGCCAGAACTCGATGCGCACCGGCCGCACACGGAAACCGCCCCAGTGAAGAGGACGCGGGATCTCACCTTCCGCGAAGCGTTCCGTCCAGCGCGCGAATCGTTCTTCGATGGACGCCCTGCTCTCCGCGGGCCGGCTCTGATCGCTGCTCCATGCACCGATGCGGCTCTCCCGCGGACGTGAGGCGAAGTACGCGTCGGATTCATGGTCGTCCGCCCGCTCTGCGCGCCCTTCGATACGCACCTGCCGTTCGAGCTGGGGCCAGAAGAAGTTCAGCGCCACGCGATGGTCACGCTCCAGATCCATCGCCTTGCGGCTGTTGTAGTTGGTGAAGAAGACGAAGCCGCGCTTGTCGAAAGAGCGAAGCAGTACGATGCGGCAGCTGAGTGTCACGCTGCCCACCGTGGCCAGCGTCATCGCGTGCGGTTCCAGGATGTCCGGCGCCGCCTCGGCATCACGCATCCAACGATCGAACAACACGATGGGGTCGTCGCCCGCCTCACTCTCCGTGAGTTCGTGCATCTCGTATTCTTTGCGTTGCGGGAGGTGTCGGGGATCTTCCATGGCGTTCACGGTGGTCGTGCGAAGGTATCCGATGCCCGCCTCGATCCACCTGACAACGGTCTTGTCTTGCAGGCTCGAAGGGTGGTCCATTAACTTCCCCTCGCCATGGCGAAGGACCCGCTCGATCTCGATCCCAGGAACCGCCACAAACCGGCGCGTGGCAGGCTGCTCGTGAGCGAGCCCTTCCTCCCCGACCCCTACTTCCGGCGCACGGTGGTGTTGCTGTGCGAGCACAACCACGAGGGTTCCTTCGGCTTCGTGCTGAACCGGCAGATGGACATGAATGTGGACGACCTGATGGAGAACATGCCTCCCATCGGCACCCGCGTGGGGATCGGCGGACCGGTGCAGAGTGGCAACCTCTACTACCTCCATACCCTCGGACCGCACATCGAAGGCAGTGTGGAAGTGGTGGACGGTGTGCACATGGGCGGTGACTATGAACAGTTGCGTTCCATCCTCGCCACCGACCCGCGCCTCTCCAAGCATGTGCGCTTCTTCGTGGGCTATAGCGGCTGGGGCAGCTCGCAGCTGGAGCAGGAACTGGAACAGCGCAGCTGGCTGGTCTCCCGTGCGGACAAGCGACGCATCATGAACACCTCCACGGACGATCTTTGGGCGGACACGCTGCGCGCCATGGGCCGGGAGTACGCCCCGCTGGCCAACTTCCCCGAAGACCCTTCCTTGAATTAGCCGCGCGTGGCGGCCACCAGCAGATCGGTGATCGTCTTCGACTGCCGGTTGGTGTAGCGCTTGGTGCGGTAGGTGCCCACCCAGCGGATGCCACGCACGGCGTTGGTGAAGAACAACTCGTCGGCGGCGAGCAGATTCTGCGGATTGAGGGAGCACTCGTACACCTTGATGCCGTTGGCCAGCGCCAGGTTGATGACCTGCGCGCGCATCACGCCGCCCAGGCAACCATCACTGAGCGATGGCGTGTAGAGCACACCGTTGCTCACGATGAAGAGGTTGCCGCTGCTGCTCTCGATGATGTTGCCGCGCTCATTCTGCAGCAGGCAATCGTCCAGCCCACGCTGCTCGCTCCACAAAGCGGCCATGATGTAGTACTGGCAGTTGAGCGTCTTGTGACGGGAGAGCTCGTTGATGGGCTTGCGCATCTCCGGCCAGATGTCCACCATCAGGCCCTGTTCGTTCAGGGTGTGGTAACGATCCTCCATGGGCTTCACCTCGATGGTGAAGGCGCCCTCATGCTTCTCGGGACGGTAGTGGCCACCACCGCCCCGGTAGAGGGTGAAACGGCAACGCGCGCTGTCGCGGCCCGTGAGCTTGGACAATTCCACGATCCAGCGCTCGAAGTTGGCGCGGTCCAGGGTGGGCGGCAGGGTGATGCGCAGCAGGGCCGCACCGGTGGTGAGCCTGGCCCAGTGCGCGTCCACGAAGCAGGGCCTGCCATCCACCAGGCGGAGGCTCTCGAAGAGCCCATCACCATAGTGGAAGGCGCGGTTGTCCAGCGTGATCGCCGGCTTGTCGCCCGGCACCACTTCGCCGTTCACGTTCACCAGGTCCTTCATGGGATCAGCGCATGCTTCTCCAACACGGGCATGAGTGGTCCGTTCGCCTCCACCAGGATGCCGCGTACGCCGGCTCCAGAGGCCGCCTCCAGGTCACGCGCACGATCGCCGATGAAGACCGACGCCCCGGGATCGAGGCCGTGACGCGCGATGGCGCGCTCCAGGAGCAGGGAACCCGGCTTGCGGCACAGGCACTTCCCCCGGGTCGGATGGTGCGGACAATAAAGGATGTCCATCAGAGATACGCCCTGTTCCGTGAGCATGGCGTGAAGGTAGCGATGAAGCCGCTCCACCTCCGCGTGGCCGTAGAGACCCAGGCCGATGCCGCTCTGGTTGGTGATCACCACCAGGGACCAGCCGGCCGCCTGTGCACGTGCCAGCGCCATGGGCACATCAGGCAGCACCTCGAAATCCTCCAGGCGCCAGGTGTGCTCGCCGCGTTCGCGGTTCAACACGCCATCGCGGTCCAGAAAGATCGCCTTGCGTGCCATCAGATGCCGAGTGTGCGTTGGAAGCCGCCGATGTCGAGCACCAGATGCGGCGCCAGCAGCCCCATGTACAGTACGCCGTAGACCGCTCCATAGAAGTGCGCGTCGTGCGCCACGTTGTCGCCACCACGCTTGTCCATGTACCAGGAATAGGCCAGGTAGAGCAGGCCGAAGACCCAGGCCGGCATGGGCACGGGAATGAAGAGGAAGGCCACCTCGGTGGTGGGCATCATCAGGATCTGCGCGAAGAGCACCGCGCTCACCGCGCCGCTGGCCCCCACCGCCCGGTAGTTGGGGTCGTGCATGTGGCGGCGGTAGGCGGGAATGGACGACACCACGATGGCCCCCAGGTAAAGGCCGAGGAAGACCAGTGTGGCGGGCAGTGGGGTGAGCATGGGCAGCAACATCTCCACGTTGCGGCCGAACATGTACAGCACGAACATGTTCACCAGCAGGTGCGGCCAGTTGGCGTGGATGAAGGCATGGGTGATGAAGCGGTGCCAGCCGCCACGCGCGCGGATCACGAAGGGTTCGAAGAGCAGCGCCGTGAAGAGCCTGCGGTCGTTGAAGGCCGCGAGGGACACGAGCACGTTGAGGATGACGAGGAGGAGGGTGACGCTGTCGATCACGCGGCCGCGGTGGGGTGTGGCGAAAGATATCCCCGGCGCGTCAATGGCTCAGGTCGCGGGCGATGCGCCAGCCTTCCGGCCCCTTTGCCCACAACAGCGCGAAGCCTCCGGAAAGTGTGTCGGCCACGCGTTCCAGCCGCCAGGTACCCGTGAGCCAGGCGTGTGCCCCACCCGCCGGCACGATCTCGTCCACACCGAAGGTCAGGTCCCCCATGGCGGCCCCGTCCGGATAATTCTTCCGGTAGTTGGCGGTAACGGCTTCGCGCCCGCAGGTCATGCGCCCGCGCGACACGAAGCACACGGTGTCCACATAGCCCTGCATGAAGCCCTCGATGTCGCCCCGGTCCCAGGCGGCTTCTTGGTTGGCCAGGACGGCATTTATGGCATGCGCATCGGTGGAGGTGAAACGGTTGTCCTGGTCTGACGAGCACGAAGCCACCATCATGACCAACCCTAACTTATGCGATCCCTTGAAGATCCTCATCCAAATGGAAAGAGGGACCGATCGAGATGGTCCCTCTTGGAGCCTCCTGTCAGATTTGAACTGACGACCTGCTCATTACGAATGAGCTGCTCTACCGCTGAGCTAAGGAGGCTGGTACGGCCCGCGCCACCGCACCGGGTGGTTGGTGGACGCGGGCCGCAAATGTAATGGCCGCCCAGGTTCGCCGCCGGGGTCAGTGTTTGATGAAGCGCGATCCGGGGCCTTCGCCCACACGCAGTACATAAGCGCCCTGCGCCAGGCCGGTCAATTCCAGCGACTGCTGGCCATCGGTGCGCACCTGCTGCTCCATCACCCGCCTGCCCATGGAATCGTGGATGGCGATCCACTGGCCGGCCTTCACCGCTGTTCCGGACACGGAGACCAGATCGGTGGCCGGATTGGGGAAGACCCGCGGTGCTGCGCTGGCACGATCGGGCACGGACGTGGCCTGCCGGATATCCAGCGCCAGGTTGCCGGGCGCCACACCCACCGCCACGGTGGAGAGCACCTCCCCTTGCAGGCTCATTACATGCAACGCACCGGTGCTGAAGAAATCGGTGGTGGTGCCATAGAGCACGCCGTTGATGGGGTCCTCGAGCAGGCCGTAGATGGCGGGGCTGCCGGTGAGCGTGTCGGCCACGGCGCCGGACGTGGGATCGAAGCGGGCCAGCTCGTTCTGGGCGTACTCCATGAAGTAGACCAGAGCATTGGCTTCCACACGGGCCGATGCCGCACAACTGGAGTTCACCGTCACATCCACGGTATAGGTCAGGGAAGCATCCACAGTGTTCACGCGGCTGATGCTGCTGGTGCTGAAATCCTTGTTGTTGAAGGCCAGGATGTCCCCATCGTGCAGCATGAGTTTCTCGGGGTTGAGACCCTGGGGGCCGAGGTCCACCTCGCCGGTGTAGGACATGGTGGGCAGGTCCACAATGCCGATGCGGCCCTGCATATTGCCCCATTCGAAGGCGTTGCCCACGGCGAGGTAGGCCAGATCGCCCACCACCAGCACGTCTTCCACCGCATAAGGCAAGCCATCCGCAGGGGTGATCGCCTGCACGAGGTCCAGCGAAGCGATCTCGCGCGCTTCGAAGTAGTGCGGCAATCCGCCGAGTTCGCCCCGGGTCAGCAACAGCCTATCGTTCCACACCGCCAGCTTGCGTACACCGATGACCTCCGCACTGGCCAGCAGCGTATAGCTCTCCAGGTCGTAGCGCAGCACCCGGTCGTCAGCGGCCACATAGATGGAACCCGCATGCACCAGCAGATCGCTGCCGAAGCGTGGCCCTTCGATCACGGCCACGGTCCCGTAGGTTCCGGTGGATGGATCAAAGGCACCAAGCGACACGGGTACGAGTTGCCCGCCGCCACCGAAGTCGTAGTAGCCTTCGTTGAGCACCAGCACGCGGTGCGTCACCGATTGGGCCTGCGCATGGAACGCCGCGGCCACTGCCAGGGAAATGAGGAATGAACGGTACATGGTCCTGTGGTTTTGCTTGCCGCGTTCACCGCGCGGCGTGTATGATGTGAAACCATGGGAACGGCCGACCGCCTGTACCGCAAGCGGACGGCCATGTTCCCGTGGCCGTGGTCCTTTCGCGCCCTGGCAGGTCTTCTGGCTCACCACCCTCCCACCACGCCTTCCCGCACACCAGGTGGCGTACAGTGGCTTTCTGCGGCGGTCATCGGTGGTTCACAGCTGCGGGAACAGCTCCCGGTTCACACGGGATTCCCTATTCTCCTGGGGCGGCTTCGGGCTCCCGGTGAAGGGTCCCTTCCATCGCCTTTCGGCACCTTGACGCGGGTCCAAATGTAGACGCGGCGATCGATCAAAGACGCAGGTGGAGCGAGGTCTGCAACATCACGCCACGGGCGCGCAACTCAGCGTCCACCAGGTCGAGGTCCAACTGCTGCCCCATGAACTCATATTCGCGCAAGGGCAGGTTGTGTGCGAGATAGCGCAGCATCACCTGCAGGCCCACGGTCTCACCGAAGCGGAAGCCCACGCCGGTGTTGATCCCGAAGTGTCCGCCGCGCAGCAGACTCTTGGGGCTGCCCGTGCTTACGGGATCATCGATCCGCAGGGTGGTGGCGCCCATTTGCAGGCCGGCCATCCAGGAGAACCGGTCGCGGTCCACCAGGTAGAAGCGTGGTTGCAGCCCGAAGGCGGTGATGGTGTTGCGCTTGGTCTCCACCGAATCGATGTAGCGGCCTCCTTCGGCGTACACGCCCAGGCTGAAGATGTCGGCCAGCCCGTAGTGGAACTCCAGGGGCGCGGTGATGGTGGCCGCACCACCGGTGGAACGCGTCAGAAAGGGGATGCCAAAGAGGGTGATGGTCTGCTCATACTCGGTGCCATACGCTCCGAGGGCGATGCCCAGACCGAGATGCACGGTGCCACGCTCGTTGTACTGGGCATGGAGGCCGGATCTGCCGCCCAGGAGAAGGGCGATGGAGAGCGTCAGAAGGATGCGCATGATCGTTGGTGTTGGAGATGGGCGGCGCCCGGCCAAAGTTCGTTCCAAGATCGATTCGGCCTTCCGATGATGCGCCCCAAGGGACTTTACGGACCGGGCCCGGCTCCCATTACATTCGCACCGCTCCGGTGAACAACCTTCGCTCCAGGCCGTTCATCCCCTCGCATGGCACAGCATCCCCAGGACAAGCAGGAGAAGTCATCCCCGAATGACAAGGCGCGAAGCGCCGACACGGAGGGCTACGCGGCGCTGCAAGCGGACCGCACCGCCGATGTGGACCCCTTGAAGGACCTGAACCTGCCGGGCAGTTATGACGAGGTGTTGGAGCGACTGCGCAGGCTGAAGGGCTGCCGCGACATGGAGGTGCTCAACTGAGCGCCACACGGCGGATCCACTTTACTTGTTCACGAGAAATGGCCTCCGGGGTTCCCGGTTCCGGTCATTGTCCCGGGTGCGCTCCGTGCTTACCTTCAGCGCTCCTCCGCGCGTCCCGTGTTCAGAACGGTATGTGGCTGGCCGGGACCTCCACGGTGGCATGAACCCATGTCCCACCCAATCCCTGCCCTGCCATGAACACCTTCGATGCGAAACACATCAAGAACATCGCCCTCCTGGGATCCCACGGAAGCGGCAAGACCACGCTGGCCGAAACCATGCTCTTCGAAGCGGGTCTTATCACACGCCGCGGCCGTATCGAGGACAAGAACACCGTAAGCGACCACCACCCGCTGGAGCACGAACGCGGCAGCAGCGTTTACAGCACCGTGCTGCACACCGAGTGGCGCAACTACAAGATCAATATCATCGACACCCCCGGGCTGGACGACCTTGTGGGCGAGACCATCCCCGCCCTGCGTACCGCCGACACCTGCGTTCTGCTGCTGGGCGCGCACCACGGCGTGGAGGTGGGCAGCGAACTCGTCTGGGATCACATCGCACAATACGACCGCCCGGTGATCCTGGGCGTGAACGCGCTGGACCACCCGAACGCCGACTTCGACGGTACGGTGGCCCAGGCGAAGGAGATCTTCGGCCCCGCCGTTACCGTGATGCAATACCCCGTGGAGCAGGGCGAGGGCTTCCACCGCATCATCGACCTGCTGAAGATGAAGATGTACGTCTTCAAGGATGATGGCGGCAAGCCCGAGAAACAGGATATCCCGGAGAACGAGAAGGAGCGCGCCGAGACCCTGCACAAGGAACTGGTGGAGAAGGCCGCCGAGAACGATGAGGCCCTCATGGAGAAATACTTCGAGCACGGCGAACTGGATGAGAACGACATGCGCCTCGGCCTGCGCAAAGGCATGATGGCCCGCACCTGCTTCCCGGTGTTCTGCCTCAGCGCGTTGCGCAACATGGGCAGCGGCCGCCTCATGGGCTTCATCGACAATGTGGCCCCCTGCTCCATCGACATGCCACCCGCCCGTCTGGCCGACGGTGGCACCCTGGAACGCAAGGCGGATGGACCCACCGTACTGTTCACCTTCAAGACCGTGATCGAGCCGCGCGCCGGCCACATCACGCTCTTCAAGGTGATGAGCGGCCAACTGAAAGAAGGCCAGGACCTGGTGAACGACAACACCGGCACCACCGAGCGCATCAATCAACTCTTCATCGTGGACGGCAAGGAACGCAAGCCGGTGAAGCAGCTGGCCGCGGGTGACATCGGCGGCACCATCAAGTTGAAGGACACCGCCACGGCGCACACCCTCCACTCACCGGGCGTGTCGGTGAAACTGCGTCCCATCGACTTCCCCGGCCCTCGCTTGTGGCTTACGGTGAAGGCCACGGACCAGAAGATGGAGGAGAAGCTGCATGCCGCGTTGGTGGAGATCCAAAAGGAGGACCCGACCATCGTGCTGAAATACAACCGCGAAACGGGAGAGCAACTGATCGGGTCGCAGGGCGAGTTGCACCTGAACCTGCTGAAGTGGAAGCTGGACCACCACTACAAGGTGGAGCCGGTGTTCGGCAGTCCAAGGATCCCCTACCGGGAGACCATCCGCAAGCCAGCGCAGGCCAGCTACCGCCACAAGAAGCAGACGGGCGGCAGCGGCCAGTTCGCCGAGGTGCACATGAAGATCGAGCCCTGGTACGAAGGCATCCCCGAACCTGAAGGCATGAGCTTGCGTGGCAAGGAGGAGCACGACCTGCCCACCGGCGGCAAGCTGGTGTTCTACAACTGCATCGTGGGCGGTGTGATCGACAACAAGTTCATGCCCAGCATCCTCAAGGGCATCATGGAGAAGATGGAACGCGGCCCGCTGACCGGTTCGCCCGCGCGGGACATCCGGGTGATGGTGTACGACGGCAAGATGCACACGGTGGACAGCAACGACATCAGCTTCAAGATCGCGGGCATGATGGCCTTCAAGGAGGCATTCCAGAACGCCGATCCGCAGCTGATGGAGCCCATCCAGGAGGTCGAGGTGCGCGTGCCCACCGACCTGATGGGCGATGTGATGACCGACCTGCAGGGGCGCCGCAGCATCGTGATGGGCATGGAGGGCAGTGGCCGCTACCAGATGATCAAGGCCCACACCCCGTTGGCCGAGCTGGACCGCTACAGCACCACGCTGCGCAGCCTCACCCAAGGCCGGGGCACCTATACGGAGCGCTTCCATGCCTACCAGCAGGTGCCGCCGGAACTGCAGCACAGGCTGGTGAGCGAGCACAAGGAGGAAGGCGTGCCCGCTTGAGACGCATTACCTCGTGCAGGCGCCCCCCACGGCCTATCGGCCGTGGGGGGCGTCGCTTTGCCAGGACCGGGACCGGGTCAACGTTGGTCCGCACACGCCGCGGTCGCTATGGCGATCGGTCTGAGCGGCTTCAAGAGGCGCTGGACATGGAAGACCGGCTCATGCGCATCGGGGTCGCGGGCCGGCCATTCGCCCACCACGGCATAGTCCCTGTCCAGGTCCGCGCCGAAGCTGTGCAGCAGCTCCGGGCAAATGCGCTTGGGATCGCCGGGCCCATCGATGAGCCAGGCGCGCGCGAGGTCATCACAGGAGACCCTGGCCATGGCGATCCCGGCCCAATCACAGCTTCCGGGATAGCTCCCAAGGATCCAAGGCTGTCCAATGGGTTTCGCCTCCATGGCATACAGGAGGGTCGGTGATCTGCCACTCAGATCGATCACCGGTGTACCGGCCACCAGGCCCGCAGCCTTTCCAGCGGACATGGCGGCCCGCAATTGAGCGGCGATCTCTGGATGCAAACGCAGGACGCTGCGTGCCGATCCCACTTCCATGACCACCGCATTGTCGCCCAGCGGCCCAGGTTGCCGGTAGGGCGTGCGCGTGGCATGGGACACCAGAACGGCCGCGACCAGTGACATGGCCAGTGCCGAGGCCAGGGGCAGGCGCGAACCACCGTCGCGTGGCAGGAGTGGTACACCGGCCAAGGCCCAGAAAATGCCGGCGTAGATCCCCGTGCGCCAGTAATCCGTGTTGGAGCCGAACGCGAAGGCCAGTGGCAGCAACAGGAGCGCGAAGGCAAGCGATATCCGGCCGACGCCTTCGTTGCGTAGTGCAAACCGATCCGCACCGAACAGCATCACCATGGGGAACACCGACAACAGCATGCCCTGGAAGCGTCCGGTCAACTTGGGAATGGTCAGACCACCGGCCACCAAAGCGATCACCAGCAACAGCAGCACCGCGACCGGCAGGGTACCGACGAAGGAACGCTGGGCGGACCAGCGGCCAGTTCCCCGGGAGGTGATGAACAACAGGGCCAGCAATACCAAGGACCAGAAGGCCAAGGCACGGTCGGGCATGAAGATCCTGAAACGCTTGAAAAGTCGGGCCGGCTCGTACTGTGGATCCAGCAACTGGAGTTCGGCGGCACCCGCTCGCAACCGCTCCATGAACAAGGTGGCCGATCCATCGATGGCCAGGGCGGAGACCAGGGTGAGCAGCAACATGACCCCTGCCGCGAGCAGGACGGATGCGGGATGGAGCCGCCGAGAGAGCATCAGGTGCGCGCCCAGCAATACCGACGTGGTGACCAGCGTGGTGGGCTTCGCCATGAAGAGCACCCATGCGCCCGCGCCGAGGAGTATCCAGCCTTGGGCCGATCGGCCTCCTGGTCCATGATGGACGAGCGCCACACCCGTCACCATTACGAGCATGCCCTGCACGGCGAGTGAATTGTAGCTGGGCGTGACCAGCCAAACATTGAACACGGCGAGCGCGGTCGTGGCCATGCCCGCCGCGATGGAGGCCCGGCGCCATCGGCCCGGCCCCTCCCCGGCCACCACGCCGCGCAAGAGCACATGTGTCATGGCCCAGGCGAGCCCCCACGTGAGCAGCACGTTGGCGGCCCGCAACAGTGCGATGTCGCCACCCAGCAGCAGATGCAGCGGATGGTAGACGAAGCCGAACTGCGTGGCGGAAGAGCGATACAGGAAGGGATCCGCCAGCCAGTTCAGGTAGAATCCTTCATCGGTGATATCCAGACCATGCCCCGCGTATCGGAGCATGTGGGCGACCACGAAGCAGGCCGCGGCGAACGGCGCCAGATACAGCGCGGTGTCCAGCGCGGCCACCGCCCGTATGGGAACCTGTGCGGCCTTGGCGGACACCTGTCTTCTTTCCATGTCAACGGTGGGCACTGCCAGCAAGCCCGGGCCTGAAGCGGACCACCGCGTCGATCACCCGCCCCTGGTCCTCCTCTGAAAGGCTGGTGTAGAAAGGCAGGCGCACCAAACGATCGCTCACGTCCTCGCTCACCGGATGATCGCCCGGGCGACCTCCCCAGCGTGCGGCGTACTCGCTGAGATGAAGCGGCAGGTAGTGGAACACCGCCTTGATGTCCTGCGCGGCCAGGTGCGCGATGAAGTCCGTGCGGTCCTGGAGCGAGGGCATCAGCAGATGGTACATGTGCCAGGCCTGATCGCAATGCCCGGGTACGATGGGACGACGGATGCCTGCAAGATCCGCCCATTCTCCCAGGGCTTGGTCATACCGCTCCCAGATGGTGCGTCTTCTGGCCTGCACCTCCTCCCAACGCTCCAGCTGGCCGAAGAGAAATGCCGCGAGCACGTCGCTCATCACATAACTGGAGCCGAGATCCACCCAGGAGTACTTGTCCACTTCGCCCCGGAAGAAGCGCGCGCGGTCCGTGCCCTTCTCGCGTAGGATCTCGGCCCTTGCCACCAGCGACATGTCGTTCACGAGCAAAGCCCCACCCTCTCCGCAGGTGATGTTCTTGGTCTCGTGGAAGCTCTGCGTGGCGAGTGCGCCGAAGGATCCCAGCGGCCGGCCCTTGTATCGCCCGAACAGGCCGTGCGCATTGTCCTCCACCACCGCCAGGCCGTGACGCGCCGCGATATCCAGGATGGCCTCCATCTCGCAACCCACGCCCGCGTAGTGCACCGGCACGATGGCCTTGGTGCGAGGTGTAATGAGCGCCTCGATGAGCCGCTCATCGATGTTGAACGTATCGGGCCGCACATCGCAGAACACGGGTTTCGCACCGCGCAGGGCGAAGGCGTTCGCCGTGGAAACGAAGGTGAAGTCCGGTATGATCACCTCATCCCCTTCACCTATCCGCAGAAGCAGGGCCGTCATCTCCAACGCGTGGGTGCAGGAGGTGGTGAGCAACGCCTTGCCACTGCCGGTCACCGCTTCCAGCACACCCTGGCAACGACGGGAGAAGGTCTGGTCGCCGGCCACCTGGCCGATCGCCAACGCATCGTGGATGTGGCGCATCTCATCCCCGATGATGGAGGATCGATTGAAGGGGATCGGCGCTGGCATGTGTGGTGGCGGCTAATCGGTCCGGCCAGTGAACCGCATCCGGAATCGCGGTAGCGGGAGCAGGTCCCGCCCCTGCTTATCGTTCAAGGCATCTATCCGCAGGGTTCCAGTTCCACAGACCACCACGGGCTTGCCGTCCTGCATGAAGATGACCTTGCCGGGGGTACGGTTCTCGATCACCACATCCGGCAGTTCGGCGCAGGCCCTGATGCGGCATGGCACACCCTCCAGCTGTACGAGCGCGCCCTTGTAGGGTGGCCCAACGGCGTCCACGAATCGCCGGATGCGCGCCGCGTCCCAGCGGAGATCCACGAGATAGTCCATGTCATCGCGCCACAAGCTGTAGGTGGCGCGGCTTTCGTTCTGGTCCACCCCACGCAGTTCGCCGCGCATGGCCAGCGACACCACCTCCGATGCGAGTTCAGCGTAAACCGGCGCGATGTCACGGAACACTTGGGCGATGGTGACCGGATAGTGCAGCGGCATGGCGCGCTGTGCGATGATGGGCCCACGGTCGTACTCCGCGGCCCCAAAAAGCGCGGTCACGCCTACTTGCGGCTCACCGTTCACCAGGGCGCTCACCAACGGCGCGAAACCGCGGTAACGAGGAAGAAGCGCGTCATGGAACACCACCAGCTGCTGACCGGGCCGGGGGCTGATGAGCCATCGCCATCCAACAGCGAAAAGGAACCTTGCCTGGGAGTCATCGGGCGGCGGCTGTCCACGATCCACAACGGGGATGCCGGCGGAGCGTGCCAACCGCACGATGGCTTCGTACCCGTCGTCCATGGTCGCCTTGTCGCGTGCGGTCACCACATGGGCGACCACGGCCGCGCCATGGTCCTCCACGATGCGTCGCAGCACCGCTTCACCTCGGCTGGACATGAGATGAAGGCCAAGCAGGTGCTCAGTGGGCATCGCGCAGGATGGTGTCGATGATGAAAGCGGGGCGCTGCTTCACGCCTTCGAAGGTCTTGCCCACGTAAAGGCCCACCACGCCCAGAATGAGGATGACCAGCCCGGAAAGGATCCAGATGGACACGATGAGACTGGCATAGCCCAGCACCGCGATCTCCCCACGGAGCGCCATGAGGATGGTGTACACGGCGAAGCCGAAGCCCACGAATGAGACGAGCATCCCGGTGAGTACGACCAGCCGCAATGGTTTGTCGGAGTACGCCAGGCAGATGTCCAAGGCGAGATGGATGAGCTTGCGCAGGCCGTAGGAGGTCCGGCCCGATGGTCTGGTGGCGTGTTCCACATCGACCGTGGTGCGACGGAATCCCACCCAGCGCACCATGGTGGGGAAATAGCGTATGCTCTCGGGCATGGCCACGATGGCGTCCACCAGCTTGCGGTGATAGACCCCGAAATTGGCGATGGCCGGATCCTGGGGTACACCGGTGAGCCAGCCCAGGATGCTGTAGAAGACCGATGAGGAGAGCCGCTTGAGCGGCCCGTCCTGACGGACCGCCCTGCGCGCCAGCACCGCATCGTATCCGGTATGCGCCTTGTCCAGCAGGGCCTTGATCTCCTCGGGCCGATCCTGCAGGTCGCAATCCATCACCACCACCCATTCGCCACGCGCGATGGCGAGGCCGGCGGAGATCGCATGATGCTGACCGAAATTGCGGCTCAGCTTGGCGCCCACCACATGCGGGTGCTTCGCGCAGGCCGATCGAATGGCTTCCCAACTGCCATCGGGGCTTCCGTCCTCCACCAACACGATCTCGAAAGGACGGCCGATCCCTTCAGCTGCGGCGGATACCCGCTTCACCAGGGGGGCAACCAGTTCTTCCGCCATGTACACCGGACTGACGATGGACAAGTACGGCCGTTCGCCTGCTTCCATCTCCATCCGTGGTCCGGTCGTCATCGTTCTGTGATCCTTCGGATCTTCGCTGGGGCCTCGGTGGTATCCACAACCCCCACGGCCTTGTCCCAACGGGGTATGGGCAAATCTAACCGGCACTTCCGATCGACCCTGGGACCCGTGGTGTACGGATGGCGCTCCCCTATCTGCCGGCTTACGGTTTCACGTAGCCCCCGGCCCCTTCCGGCAGTTCCACCCGGTCGTTGCTGCGGTCCATGTCGGCGGTGCGATCCAGGGGGTCGATGGTGACGGTGGCCAATCGCGTGATGCGGCCTGGTATCGTGAAGCTGTAGGTGGGGTCGGTCCACTGCCAGGCGGGCAGCGTTGTGCTGGGCCATTCTTCGCTGCCATCCGGCTTGGGGCCTCGCATCAACGACAAGGGGATGTGGTACATGGTGATGCGGCCATCCCGCTCCTCCACCGCCAGGTCCACCGGCATCAGCATCTCGCCCTTGCGTTCAAGTGTGATGCGCAGCTGGCCATCCACTTCCAGGATGCTGTGTATGCCGTAGTCCAACTGGCGCGTGGTGTTGATCCACTGGTCGAAGTACCAGTCCAGTTCCAGACCGCTCTGCTTCTCCATCACGCGCTCGAAGTCGATGGGTTCCGGGTGCTTGAAGCCGCAGGTCCTGGTGTAGCGCAGCATGCCGGCCGCGAGGGTCCTCTCACCGATCACCGCGCCGAGTTGATGGACGAACACCTCCCCGAAATTGTAGGCCGTGACGCCATATCCGAAATTGCTGAGGAAGTGGTCCGCGTGGATGCTGGCCGGCTCGTGCTTGGGGCTTTCCACCAGGGCCTTGTAGCCCGCGAAGGCGCTCGCGTGCGGATCCTCCGGCCGTGGGAAGAGATGTCGCATCACCTTGCTGCTGGCATATTGGGTCATGCCCTCGTCCATCCAGGCGTAACGGCCCTCGTTGCTCGCCAGCATGCCGTGGAACCAGCTGTGCACGAATTCATGCACGCTCACACCCACCAGGCTGCCTAGACGGCGCCTGCCCGTGATCAGCGTCAGCATTGGGTATTCCATGCCCCCATCGCCACCCTGCACAAAGCTGTATTGCGGCCAGGGGTATCTCCCGAAATGCTCGTTCAGGTAGTGCAGCGCCTTCACCATGTGGCCGGGCAGGTCCTTCCACACGGCGGCCAGCTCGGGGTCGTTCTTGTGGAAGAAGTGCATCACCGGTCCGCCGGGTACCTCCTCGATGAAGTGCACATAGTCAGGATCCGCCGCCCAGGCGAAGTCATGCACATCCTTGGCCACGAAACGCCAGGTGAGTTGGTCACCGGCAGGACGCTTCAATGGCTTTTTCGCGGGGTAGCCATGCCCGATCTGCTCCGGGTTCTGCAGCACACCGGTGGCGGCCACGGTGAAGGCGCTGTCCAGGGTGAGTTTGACATCGAAGTCGCCCCACACACCATGGAATTCGCGCCCAACGTAGGGATACGCGTGCCAACCCCGGTGGTCGTAATGGGCGAGCTTGGGATACCATTGCGACATGCTGTAGGCCACACCCTCGCTGCTGTTGCGGCCGCTGCGGCGTATCTGCACGGGCACCTGGCCCCGGAACGCGTAGTTGACCGTGGTGCTGCGTCCGGGAAGCAGCGGCTGGGACAAGGTGGCGCGCAACACGGTGCCCATCGGTTCAAGTGCCACGGGCTTCCCTCCTTGTGACATGCGCTCCACCACGAGTTCGCCCAGCTCATGGGGCTGCAATTCGGCGATGCGTGCCGCCACCCTGTTGTCCGGATCCTCGATGGTACGCGACCGCACATCCATCTCGCTGCCCGGCCTGAAGGCATTGTTGTACAGATGGAACCACAATTCGCGCAACGTGTCGGGGCTGTTGTTGACGAGCTGCAGGGAGGCCTCCGCGTTGTAGCGATGCGATCGGACATCGAAGGCCACATCCATGCTGTACCTCACACGTTGCTGCCAACGGTCGCATTGGGCACTGACATGCACCGTGGATGCGCAGATGCCGGCGGCCACCATGGACCGGATCAAGAGAAGACCCATGCCGCAAAGAAAGGCGCCGCGATCGGAGCGATGCGGCGCATGGCACGAACAGTGCGTTCAGTGACTAGGACAGAAGCCTTTGGCGCAGGGCGAACTCGAGTTGCCTGTTGGTCTCCTCCAGCCGCTCCAAACGTTCGACCCGTTCCTCCTCGGTACGGATCTCCTGGAAGGCCTGCTTCACGGCCTGCTGGATCTGGTCGTTCACCCAGGGCTTCGCGAAGTACTTCGTCACACCACCGTTGTTCACGGCATCGATGATGGCCTCCAGGTCCGAATAGGCGGTCACCAGCATGCGGCGGACATGAGGATACCGGTCGCGCACCAGGGAGAGCAACTCGCTGCCCCGGGTACCCGGCATGCGCTGATCGGTGATCACCACATGCACCCGATGCTGGGCCAGGTGCTGCCAAACCTCAGCGAGGTCAGCGGCGGTGAGCACTTCCATGGCATGGCGGAAGGCCGCCTTGAAGGCCTGTCTATTGCCCGCATCATCGTCCACGAAGACCACCACGGGCTTCGGTTCCACATGGCGCAGGGGCATGGCATTGGACATGGGTATGGCGTTGTTTGGCCCCCTGCTACGGAAGTGTGTATCAGCAGGTTATTGAACAACATGTTCAAAACTTGTTGATAACCCGGCCTTGATTACCTTCGTCTGCGCAAGAGAACCTTGGACCGCTCTCGTCTGACCTTTTGATGACCTTTCTGACCGACGCCCTCAGGGGCGCTTCGGCGACCGGCTTGGACACGTACAGGCCGGAGTTCTTCCGCTTGGCCTTACCGGGGGACCGGGAAAGGCTGGAGGAACTGCTGAAGCGCGACCCACGGATCGTGACGCACGACGCGTTGCACGGTCAACTCACCGAATTGGTGCGGTCGCTGAACCCATCCCGGCAGTTCAACCGACAAGAACTTGACGCCGCCGCCCAGGCACACTTGGGCATGGTCCCCGGTGAGGAGTACGGCGTGTGGGCCCATTACCCATGGTCCGGCCGCCTGGTTCATCTTCTGGATGAGCCGGAATTCGCCCTGGTCCGCACCGATCGCAACCGGAACAAGATCACCCGGCAGGAACAGGCCCTCTTGTCGACCAAGCGCATCGGGGTCATCGGACTGAGCGTGGGCCAGAGCGTGGCCCTGACACTGGCTTTGGAGCGCGGCTTCGGTGAGTTGCGATTGGCCGACTTCGACCAACTGGAGTTGAGCAACCTGAACCGGATCCGGGGTGGGGTGCACCAACTGGGCATCAACAAAGCCGTTCTGGCGGCCCGCGAGATCGCCGAGATGGACCCCTTCCTTCGGGTGACCTGCTTCACCGAGGGGATCACACGTGGGAATATCGACCGCTTCCTCACCGACGGAGGCAAGCTCGACATCCTGGTGGAGGAATGTGACAGTGTGGAGATGAAGATCCTGGCCCGGCAGCGAGCCAAGGCCCATCGGATCGCGGTGGTAATGGACACCAATGACCGCGGCATGATCGATGTGGAGCGCTTCGACCTGGAACCCGATCGGCCCATCCTCCATGGCCTGATCGACCATCTGGACCTGGAGGCCGCGACCCACGCCCGCACCATGGAGGAGAAGATACCCTACCTGGCGCCCATGGCGGGGCTGGACCACCTGAGTCCGCGCATGAAGGCGAGCATGATCGAGGTGGGACATACCATCACATCCTGGCCCCAACTGGCCACAAGCACCGTGCTCGGCGGTGCGCTCACCGGGGATGTCTGCCGGAGAATAGCGCTGGACGAGTTCCGTGTTTCCGGCCGCTGGTATGTGGACATGGAAGCGTTGATCGGTGGTGCCGGCGCTCAGGCTCCTTCGCCCGCCCCACCCTTGGAGCCTGATGCTCCGGCCCAGGAAGTGGTGGTGACCCTACCAAGCGAACCCACATCCCTGGCAGGACGGGGCCATGGCGGATTGTCTACTCAAGAGGCCCGGGATCTGGCCGAAGCCGGTGCCATGGCACCATCGGCGGACAACATGCAGCCGTGGCGGTTCGAACTCGTGGAGGGTCGCCTGCTGCTGTGGCATGATCCGGCACGATCAACATCGGTGCTCGACCCGGACCGGCTGATACCCCACATCGGCTTGGGCATGTGCGTGGAGAACATCCTGCTGCGTGCTGCCGAGCGCGGCATGGACCTGCATTGCGACACCCTGCCCCTGTCGGAAGACCACGACCTGGTCGCCGTTTTCAGCCGCAATGGGGCCAATTCGACCGTAGACCCCGCATTGGGCCGGTTCCTGGCTGCAAGGCACACCAATCGCCAGAAGGGAGACGGGCGCCCCATTCCCACGTTGCAGTTGGAACGATTGGTCCGGGAAGTCCGGTCGGTCGACGGGGCCGAGCTCCACACCATCACGGATGGAGCGGCGATCGACACGTTGGCCGTGTTGCAGGGTGCCGCGGACAGGCTGCGCATCATGAACGAGCATGGGCACCGCGAGTTCTTCCAACACCAGTTGCGCTGGAACACCCAGGAGGCCGAACGTCACCGGGACGGGTTGGATATCGCGACACTGGAGCTTGGGGCAGCGGGGCGTGTGGGCATGCGCATGGCGGCGGCGCCCATGGCCATCCGCACGCTGGGCGCCATGGGCGGCGGCGGCGCCTTGGAGAAACTGTCCGCCGATACCGTGCGCACCTCCTCGGCCGTGGTGCTGCTCTCCATGCCTTCCCTCGATTTCGCGCAGCGGATCGATGGAGGACGTGCCGCCCAGCGTCTGTGGTTGTGCGCCACGGCATTGGGGCTGGCGGTGCATCCCCTTTCCGCTCCCATCTTCCTGGGCCAGCATGCCCGCCGCGATGGCTCGGGGTTCAAACCACAGGAGCGCCAGGAGGCCCTGGACCTCTGGGAACAACTGGTCCAACTCTTCCGCATCAACGACCGCGAACCCTTGTTCATGGTCCGCCTTTCCTACGCACCACCACCCAGCGCCCGTTCGCTCCGGCGACCCCTTTCGGCTCTGTTCACCCAACACGAGACCGTAACGACCTGAACCCATGGACATTCTCACCATCCGTGCCTTCCGGGCCACCGACGACCCCGCCTCCTGTGCCGAATTCCTTCGGGAACATGTGCGGGTGCTCACCGACTATGGGATCACCCATGTGAACACCAACAACGCCGATTGGATAACCGACCCGGATGTTCATGTGATCACCGTGGAACACGCCGAACTGGGCATGGTCGGTGGCGCACGCGTGCATGTGCGGACCTCCGCCGACAACCACTTGCCCATTGAACTGGCCATAGGCAAGTTGGACCCTTCGATCCACGAACTGGTCCGTGAACGCGCCAAGGATGGCGTTGGTGAACTCTGCGGCATGTGGAACGCGGTGCGCTACCACGGCAAGGGCATGCCCACGCTATTCGGCCTCTCCGCCATTTCATTGGCCAGCCAGTTGGGGATCAAGACCCTGCTTGGACTGGCGGCACGTTACACCCTGGACCACAGCCTGGACTTCGGCTTCCGACCCGTGCTGAGCATCGGGGACCAAGGGGTGTTCCATGCCTACCCGCGCCGGGGCTTCCAAGGCATAGTGGTGGGCATTGACGACCTTTTGACCCTGGAGCACGCCATCGCGCCATTGCGCGAAAGGATCCTGAGCCTGCGGATGGCACCGGACCAGAAGCGCGTGGAACGAACCACCCGCACGGATCTTTTCATCCACTATCGGATGCGGCTGGACAATGGCATCCACGATCTGGCCACCTACGATAGCATCCGGGAGGATCGTTTGCGCTACATCGCCTGATCCCTTCCGGGAGGAACCCCTGCACGTTGTGTGGCGTAGAAGCCGCGCATGCGTGCGCCCTGCATCGCCCTCTGGCCTTTCCTGCCCGCCCTGCTCGCCGCCCAGCCGCTGATCGAGGCGGGCGACCGGCATGAGATGCGATCCATCGGCCATTTGGTGGAGATCCTGGAAGATCCGAATGGCGTACTTACCCTCGAAGACGCGATCGCCACGGACGGTTACGAGCGGTCTCAGCAGGCGGTCCCCAACTTCCACGTATCCCGTTCAACATTCTGGGTGCGCTTCGGCCTGCGCAATACCGGCAACCAGGAAGGACTCTTTCTCCACATCCCGCAGCCGGACATCGGCAGCATGGACATCCATGCGATCGCGCGAGACGGCACCTCCATCCTGGAGCAGCGCATGGGCCAGTCCATACCCCTTTCACAATGGGGCAACAAGGACATTGACATGTGGACGCGCATTCCCGTTCCCGCAGATGGGGAGGCGACCATCTACCTGCGCGTATCCAGCGACAAGCTGCTGCGGCTGCCCATCCACGTGGGCACCGGCGTGGCGCTGGCCGAAGTGCGCAGTTGGCGCGACGGTTTCGGAGGGGCCTACGTCGGGGTGATCCTGGTGATGCTCCTGTACAACCTGTTCATCTTCCTTTCCACCCGGGACAGGAGCTACCTGCACTACGTCCTCTACATCACGCTGGTGGGCATCACCCAGGCCGATTTCCTGGGGATCAACAAGCACTACCTCTGGCCCGAAAGTCCATGGCTGGGCCACGGCGCCGCCTTCGTGCTCACCATCATCACGGCGGTGGCGGCCAACCGGTTCATGCACCGTTTCCTGAATACCGAGGTACATGCCCCGGGCACGCGACGCTTCGCCTGGTTCTTCTATGCGCTCTTCATCGTGGGTCTTTCCATGAAAGCCATGGGGATGGACATCGTCTCCTACAACCTGCTGCAGGGGGCCACGGGCGGCATCGCGCTCTACCAGCTCATCGTGGGCATCATCGCCTTGCGCAATGGATCGCGCAGCGCACGCTTCTTCCTCATCGCCTGGACCATATTCCTCTTGGGCGTGATGCTATTCGTGCTGAAGGACCTGGATGTGCTGCCCTATACCTCATTGACGAAGAGCACCATGGTGGTGGGTTCCGCAGTGGAGGTGGTGCTCCTCTCCTTCGGTCTAGCGGATCGCATCAATGAACTGCGGCGCGAAAAGGAACGTTCGCAGGCCGCTGCGCTCGAGGCCTCCCGGGAGAATGAACGCATCATCCGCGAGCAGAACGTGATCCTGGAATCGAAAGTGCAGGAACGCACGCGCGCCCTGCGGGAATCCAACGAGCACCTCAAACGCACCCAGGCCCAGCTGGTGAACGCCGAGAAGATGGCTTCCATCGGTCAACTCACGGCCGGTATCGCGCACGAGATCAACAACCCCATCAACTTCATCACCAGCAACATCGGGCCACTGCGGCGCAACATCCAGGAGATCCTCGAAGTGATGAAGGGTTACCGGTCCCTGGAGGAAGGAGGCGCCGCAGACCGCCTGCGCGAGTTGAAGGACCTGGAACGCCGGCTGGACATCGCCACCTCCATCGAGGAACTGGATGACATCATCGGCAGCATCGCCGAGGGCTCGTCCAGAACAGCGGAGATCGTGCGCGGACTGCGCAACTTCTCCCGCCTCGACGAGGACGACCTGAAGGAGTCCGACCTGAATGAGGGCATCCGCAGCACACTCTCCGTGCTCGCCCCCCAGTACCGCGACCGGGTGACCTTCCGGCTGGAGCTGAGCGACATCCCCAAGGTGGAGTGCTTCCCGGGCAAGGTCAACCAGGTCTTCATGAACATCCTCACCAACGCCGCGCAGGCCACCATCGCCAAGCCGGGCGATCACGAACGTCTGGTGACGGCGAGGACGACCTGTGATGGCGACACGGTGACCATCAGCATCAGCGACAATGGCACCGGCATGGACGAGGCCGTTAAGGCCCGTGTGTTCGAGCCCTTCTTCACCACCAAGCCCGTAGGCGAAGGCACGGGACTGGGCATGGCCATCGTGTACAGCATCGTGGAGGAACACCATGGTGCCATGGAGATCGAGAGCACACCGGAACTGGGGTCCGAATTCAAGGTCACACTACCGCTACGTCATTCCAGCTTGAAAGAGAAACGCGCATGAACCAGCACAAGGACGAACGGATCAAGGTGCTCTTCGTGGACGACGAGGAAGGCAACCTCAAGGCCTTCCGAACCACATTCCGCCGCGACATGGAGGTGCTCGTGGCCTCATCCGGCGTTGAAGCACTGGAGATCCTGGAACAGGAAGAGGTGCACGTGATCGTGTCCGACCAGCGGATGCCGGGCATGACCGGCTCGGAGTTCCTGGCCGTGGCCAGGGAGCGACATCCGCGCGCCATGCGCATGCTGCTCACCGGATACGCCGATCTGGAGGCCGTGGTGGCGGCGGTGAACAAGGGCGGTATCTACGCCTACGCCACCAAGCCCTGGGATGCCAACGATCTGAAGCTGCGCATCGAACAGGCCTTCGAGATCCACCAGCTGCGTGCGCAGAAGGACCGCCTGTTGCAGCAATACCAGCAGGTGTTCGACAACGCCGCGGATCCCATCGTGATCGTGGACCACCGTGGCCGCATCCTGGACGCCAACGCCGCCTGTGGACGCCTCATCGGCATGCCGCTCGAGGAATTGATGAGAACTCGCTTCACCGATCACCTGGAGAACGCCTCCTCATTGGTCCGGTCGCTGAAAGCGCGGCGCAAGGGGCGCGAGTTCATCAACGTGGACATCACGGTGCGCGACCGCAAGGGCGATCTGCTGGACTGCCTGATGACCGCCACCTACCTGGACAAGCATGGTCAACAGCGGGACGTGTTCCAGGCCATCCTGAAGGACATCAGCGACCGCCGCCAGGAGGAGAAGCGCCTGTTGAAGCTCAACGCGGACCTGGACCGTCGCGTGTCCGTGCGCACCGCACAACTGCTCGAAGCCTTGGAAGACCTCGGCTCATTCTCCTACACCGTGGCGCATGACCTGCGTTCGCCATTGAAGAACATCCTGGCCTTGAGCGGTCATCTGCACAGCCATGCCGAGGACAACGGCGACGGGGACGTCCTCGCCTTCACCGAACGCATCAGCAAGGCCTCCCAGCGCATGATCGAGCTGGTGGACGACCTGTTGCGCTTCAGCCAGACCAACACGCGCGACCTGGAACGCCGGGACGTGGAACTCCATGCCCTGGTGGAGGATCTGGTGCGGCAGCATGTACCCGAGCATCGGCGCGCCGAGGTGCGGATCGACATAGCCCCAGGCACCACCCTGCTGGCCGACCCGCCCATGCTGCTGGTCCTCTTGCAGAACCTCCTCTCCAACGCGCTGAAGTTCACGCGCACGGAGGAGCGGCCCGAGATCGTGATCGCGCATACGACGCAAGGAGACCGGCACATCATCGAAGTGCGAGACAATGGGGTGGGTTTCGACCCCAAGCACAAGGACCATGCTTTTGGCGTGTTCAAGCGGCTGCACACCGCCGATCAGTTCGAGGGCTCCGGCGTGGGTTTGGCCATCGTGCAACGCATCGTGGCCAAGCACGGCGGGGAGGTCTCGGCACAGAGCGCCGTCGGCCAGGGTACCATCATCCGCGTGTCATTGCCCTCCTCCTCCTCGGCCCAGGAAGCGATCCCCTTCGTGAAAGTCGCCTGATCACGTAACCCGGTGGCACCCACAGGCGTTAAGGGCCGCAATTGGAAACAGATCCATACCCATGGCACGCACCCGAACCATTGCCCTGAAGCACAACGCCGCCTGGATGCCCTATGCCCTGCTATTGGCCTCCATGTGCACCGCCACGCTCGCCTTCGGCCAACGCCGTCTGGTGGATGAGCGAGGCCAGGCCGAAGGCTGGTACCTGCCCGTGCAAGGCCAGGTGCTGGTGGAAGGCAAGCGCAGCAACGACTACACGTTGGTGCTCTATCGCGACAACAAGCCCATGGGCGCCATACCCATCCACAAGAAAGGCGGTTTCGAGCTTCAGCTCGACATCGATGGCTTCTATACCGTGCGCATCACCAAGGAGGGCTACCAGGAAAAAATGATCTACATCGACACCCATCTCCCGCCCGATCTGGTGACCTACCCCGACTATGAGCTCTTCGTGAACCTGATGCCCCCGAACGCGAAGAACATCGACCCCTTCTACACCGACTTCCCATCGGCGATCATCCGTTGGAGTGATGATATGAGCGGATTCTACCACAGCGAGAACTACCTCTCGCACATCCAGACCAGGCTTACCGGGATCGCCAGCGCGGCCTTCTGACGCGGAACCACCATCCTCCGGACCTCGACAAACAAACCAAGGAAAGAGGCACCGGACCAGGCGAGGCGGACGATCGATGTCCGCCTCGCTTCATTTTCCGGTCGTTCAGTGCTGGTCGTAGTCGATGGTCACCTCCGCGCTTCGCGGATGCGTCTGGCAGGTGAGCACGTAGCCATCCTCCACCTCCTCGTCCGTCAGGGCGTAGTTCATCGCCATCTCCACCTGGCCTTTCACCACGCGGGCCTTGCACGTGCAGCACACCGCGCCCTTGCAGGCGAATGGCACGTCCAGTCCGGCATCCAAGGCCACATCCAGCACGGCATCGCCGCTGGCGCGGACATCCAGGACCGTCTCACGCCCATCGAGGATCACGGTCACCTTCGCCATGCCGGAGAAGGCCCCATCGCCCACGGCCTGGGGTGGTGCTTTGGCCTCGGCCGTCACGGGCGTGGTGAAGAGCTCGATATGGATGCGCTTCTTCTCCACCCCAAGCATCTCCAGTGCCTCGCTCACGTTCACCATCATCTGTTCCGGGCCACAGATGAAATACTCCTTGTCCAGACTGTCGGTGACGAAACGGCCGAGCAATTGGCTGGCCTTCTCCGTGGTGATCCTGCCGTTGAAGAGCGTGTCCTCGTCCTGGCCCTGGGTCAGGATATGGTGTACCCCCAGCCGCTCGCCATACTGTGCCTTCAACTCCTCCAGCTTGCCGCGGAAGATGATCCGGTCCACATCGGTGTTGCCATAGAACAAAGTGAAACGGCTCTTCGGCTCGCCGCGCAATACGGTCTTCAGGATGCTGAGGATGGGCGTGATGCCGCTGCCGGCCGCGAAGGCCACATAATGCTTCACATGCGCGGGGTCCAGGGCGCTGGTGAAGTTGCCCATCGGTGTCATCACCTCGATGGTCATGCCCGGCTTCAACTTGTCCACCAGCACGGTGGATGCCCGGCCACCCGGTACTTTTTTCACCGCGATGCGGATCTCCTCCGGATCCAGCGGGCTGCTGCAGATGCTGTAGCTGCGGCGCAACTCCTCCCCGTTCACCGTGAGCTTCAGCGTGAGGTACTGACCGTGTACGAAGCGGAAGTCCTCGCGCTGTTCCGGAGGGATCCGGAAGGTGACCACGATGCTGTCCGCGGTCTCCTGGTGGACGTCTGCGACGGGAAGGGTATGGAAACGGGCCATCCGGGTGCTGCTCATGATGAGGGCGCGAAAATAGCCGCTGGGCTCCAGCGTCATGGGCAATGAACCCATGGCGTGCCGCGATCGTTCGCTGACTGACCGCGGTCAACCTCGCATAGCGCCCCGGTCCTACCTTAGCTGACCGTAAAACAGACGTGCCCTCATGACGGAAGTGAAGAACCTCGAGGACCTGTTCCAAGCCAAGATCGACGCGGAGCAGAAGATCGAACCCAAGGACTGGATGCCCGATGCCTACCGCAAGACACTCGTGCGCCAGATCAGCCAGCACGCGCACAGTGAGGTGGTGGGCATGCTGCCCGAAGGGAACTGGATCACTCGCGCGCCCAGCTTGAAGCGCAAGGCCATCCTGCTGGCCAAAGTGCAGGACGAAGCCGGACACGGCCTTTACCTCTACAGCGCTGTGGAGACCATGGGCACCAGTCGCGAGCAGACCATCGACGACCTGCTGAGCGGCAAGGCCAAGTACAGCAGCATCTTCAACTACCCCACCCTCACCTGGGCGGACATCGGCGCCATCGGCTGGCTGGTGGACGGTGCCGCCATCATGAACCAGGTGATGCTCTGCCGCACGAGTTACGGCCCCTATGCCCGCGCCATGGTGCGCATCTGCAAGGAGGAGAGCTTCCACCAGCGCCAGGGCTACGAGATCATGGCCGTGCTGGCAAAGGGCAGCCCCGCACAAAAGGAAATGGCCCAGGATGCCCTGAACCGCTGGTGGTGGCCCAGTTTGATGATGTTCGGTCCCACCGATGCCAACAGCCCGCACAGCGCGCAGAGCATGAAGTGGAAGATCAAGCGCCAGAGCAACGACGAGCTGCGCCAGATCTTCATCGACCGCACCGTGCAGCAGGCGGAGGTGATCGGCCTCACCATCCCCGATCCCGATCTGAAGTGGAACGAGGAGACCCAGCACTACGACTGGGGCACCATCGACTGGACGGAGTTCAACAACGTGGTGGCCGGCAACGGCCCCTGCAACAAGGAACGCCTGGCCGCCCGCAACAAGGCCCACAATGATGGGGCATGGGTACGCGATGCGGCCGTTGCTTACGCGACGAAGAAAGCCAAACGAAAAGCAGCATGATACGGAGTGGCGAGTAGCGAGTGGCGAGTCTGCCCCGGCAGCACCACTCGCCACTCATCACTCGCCACTCGCCATTCAAAAGAACATGAGCGACAACCCCAACAACTGGCCCCTCTGGGAAGTGTTCATCCAGAGCAAGCGCGGGCTGGACCACAAGCACGTGGGCAGCCTGCACGCCGCCGATGCCGCGATGGCCATCGAGAACGCCCGTGATGTGTACACCCGCCGCCAGGAAGGCAACAGCATCTGGGTGGTGAAGGCCGAGCACATCCACGCCAGCCGACCCGAGGACGCCGAAAGCTTCTTTGACCCCGCCGATGACAAGGTGTACCGGCACCCCACCTTCTACACGGTGCCCGAGGGCGCGAAATACATCTGAATGCGGTTGTCAGTTGTTGGTTGTCAGTTGTTCTTCGCTTGGGCGATGACTCTGCACCCACCAGGTCGGCAGCCAGGCAACTGACATCGGACAACGGACAACGAATGAGCCCATCCCTTTTCACATACACATTGAGGTTGGCGGACGACCTCCTCATCCTGAGCCAACGCCTGGTTGAGTGGTGCGGCCACGGCCCCGTGCTGGAGGAGGACATCGCCCTCACCAATCGCGCGCTGGACCACCTCGGCGAAGCCCGCAACCTGCTGACCTACGCCGGACAGGTGGAAGGCAAGGGTCGCACGGAGGATGACCTCGCCTACCTGCGCATGGAGCGGCAGTACACCAACGTGAAACTGGTGGAGCAGCCCAACGGCGACTACGCCCACACCATCGTCCGCAGTTTCCTCTTCGATGCCTACCACCTGCCGCTGATGCAGGCGCTGACCAAGAGCTCCGATGCGCAACTCGCCGCCATCGCGGGCAAGAGCGTGAAGGAGGCCACCTACCACCTGCGCCACAGCAGCGAATGGTTGACCCGCTTCGGGGATGGCACCGAAGAGAGCCACCAGCGTGCTCAAGCCGCCCTCGACGACCTGTGGACCTACACCGGCGAGCTATTCGAGAGCGATGCCGTGCTGGCAGAGATGACCAAAGCGGGCATCGCACCGGACATCACCGCCATCAAGGAAGCGTGGAGCAAGACCGTGGACCAGGTGCTGGCGGAAGCCACGCTGAAACGTCCTACCGACGCCTTCATGATGACCGGCGGCCGCAAGGGCCTGCACAGCGAGCACATGGGCTTCATCCTGGCGGAGATGCAGCATGTGACACGGGCGTATCCGGGGGTGGAGTGGTGAGGAATGCGCACAGCAAAGGCGCAAAGACGCAAAGGGCGCCAAGTGAGTGTGACAATGCTCTCCGCGTACCCTGCGCCTCCGCGTCTCTGCGGTGAATGCAATTGACCCATGATCACCAAACACCGCATCCTCGAGCTCCTCGACTACGTGAAGGACCCGGAGATCCCGGTGATCAACGTGCTGGAGTTGGGCGTGGTGCGCGGCGTGGAGGTGGAAGAGAGCGGCAAGGCCATCATCACCATCACCCCCACCTACACCGGTTGCCCGGCCATGGACGTGATGGCGGCGGACATCAAGAAAGAACTTCTGGAGGCCGGCGTGCCCGAGGTGGAAGTGAAAATGAGCCTCGCCCCCGCCTGGACCACTGACTGGATAACCGACGAGGGCAAACGCAAACTGAAGGAATACGGCATCGCTCCGCCGGAAAAGAGCGCCGACATCCGCGCACTGAAAGGCGAACAACCCGTGGTGCAGTGCCCGCAGTGCAATTCGAAGAACACGGTGATGCTATCGCTCTTCGGCAGCACGGCCTGCAAGGCGCTGTGGAAGTGTGAGGATTGTTTGGAGCCGTTCGATCAGTTCAAATGTTTATGAACAGATGGCGATATTCGGAGTAACCAAGTGGTGTAGTCGCCGTTCCTTGTTACTGGTGATAACGCCATTGTTATTGGCCGGATGCGACTGGCGCGAAGCCGATATCCAAGGTTCATGGTCGATAGAGCGGTTACAAGCAGATTTCTTGATCCTCAACAATGCATTCGCCCTGAACGACGACCACACCTGCTTTTTACCAGTGGTCCGGTTCGAGGACCGTCATACGACGAAAGAGACAGGTACCTGGAGGTGGTTCATCAAGGACAAGCAACAGTACTTGGAGATCATAACGGACAGCGAAGAATTCGCTGGTGTTTACAAGATAACCGGCTATCGGAAGTACAGAGATCCGGAAAGTCTAGGGGTGCTCGCTGAAATGACACTTGAATCGGAGCGAGTGCGGATGGAGTGCCGAAAGGCCCTTTATTGATGTCTCCGGACACCACACCAGCTGAAATGGCTTCCTTATCTCAAGTCTACCATTGGCGCTTCCATTCACTTCCAGTTGCATGGACACTCATTGATCTGCTCATGTCAGCGAAGCAGCAACCTTCCGGAACGCACCAACCGTTCATCTGATCTTCTGATCGTCTGATCTTCTGATCTTTACCCCATGCCCTACACCAAGATCCTCCTCACCATCGCCGACGGCGTGGCCACCATTTCCCTGAACCGTCCGGACAAGCTCAACAGCTTCGACCGAGAGATGTCGCTGGAGACCATTGATGCGCTGGAAAACTGCAAGGACGATGCGAACGTCCGGGCCGTGCTGCTCACCGGCGAAGGGCGCGCCTTTTGCGCGGGTCAGGACCTGGCCGAGGCCATTGCTCCTGGCACGCTCATCGAGGAGATCATCACCACGCAGTACAACCCTATCGTGCGTCGCCTGCGGGCCTTACCGAAGCCCGTGGTGGCCGCGGTGAACGGTGTGGCGGCTGGTGCCGGTGCCAACATCGCCTACGCCTGCGACCTCACGCTGGCGGCCGAAAGCGCCAACTTCATCCAGAGCTTCATCAACATCGGCCTGATCCCCGACAGCGGCGGCACGTTCACCCTGCCACGCTTGGTGGGCATGCAGCGCGCCTTTGGGCAGATGATCCTGGCGCCGAAGGTGAGCGCGAAGGAGGCCGAGGCCCAAGGCATGATCTGGAAGGCCGTACCCGATGCCGAGCTGATGAACGAGGCCACCGCCCTGGCGAAGAAGCTGGCCACCATGCCCACCAAGGCCATCGCCCTCACCAAAGATGCCCTGAACCGCAGCAGCCACAGCAACCTCGACCAGCAGCTGGACATCGAGAACGAGCTGCAGAGCATCGCCGGCCGCAGCCACGACTACAACGAGGGGGTGAAGGCGTTCCTGGAGAAGCGGAAGCCGGTGTACAAGGGGGAATGATCCCCGGGGATCAAACGTGGTGCACCATCGTGAAGAGCGTGCGGTTGGCCGACTCGCACAGGGGCACGAATCGCTTGTAGGCCTCCTTCAGGTCCGGATCGGTCATCCAGAGGTACTTGCGCGGGCCGTATTCCAGCATGCTGTGGTAGTGCTGGTCCATCAGCAGCGTATAGCTCTCGCCGGTGATGTCCGTGTACATCCGCATGTTCAATCCCGCCTTACCACCAGCGGTGATGATCTCCTTCCAGATGGCACAGGCCTCACGCGCCTGTCCGAAGCGTAGCCGGAAGGTCATCAACTCCACCACATTGCCAGCCGCGACGGGGGTGGTGCCCACCTGATGCTCCACATGGTACAATTCGCTTGTGGACGACTCGCACAGGAGGACGAACTTCGGGTAGAGTTCCCGGATGAGCGGATCGGACAGCCAGAGATGCATGCTCGTGCCAAGCTCGGTGAATCCACGCAGATGGAAATCACAGACCAGCGTGTAGTTCGGACCGCTGAGGTCCGTCATCAGCTGCATGGGCCGTGCATACTCCTTGCCCCTCGTATGGTCCATGATCTCTTTCCAGATGGCCACGGCGGGTTTGGTCTGCCCGAACTTGAGGCGGAAGCTGGTTCGTGAGATGATCATGATCGATGCACTATTTCGGCGAAAGCTAATCCCCTGGAGGTTAGTAATGGCCATTGCACCAGAGATCGATCGTCCAATGAAGCGATCTTAGCCCCCTGGACCTCATCCTAGCCTTGGGGCACGACGCATGGATACCTCGATGAAAGTCGCCGTGATCGGCGCCGGGACGATGGGCAGCGGCATCGCCCAGGTCGCTGCACAAGCCGGCCACAAGGTGGTCCTGTTCGATACGCGGAGAGAAGCGGTGGACAAAGCATTGGCCGGTCTGCGGAAGACGCTGGACAAGCTGGTGGAAAAAGGCAAGTTCACCGCCGAGCAGGCCGATGGCATCCACAGCCGCATCACCCCGGCCAGTGACCTGAAGGACCTTGCGGGCAGAGGACTGGTCATCGAAGCGATCGTAGAGGACCTTGGTATCAAGCAGAAGCTCTTCGCTGAGTTGGAAGGCATCATGGCCACGGACGCGATCCTTGCCACCAACACCTCTTCCCTGTCCGTGACGGCCATCGCCGGTGGCTTGAAGCATCCGGAACGCATGGTGGGCCTGCACTTCTTCAACCCCGCTCCCCTGCTGCCGTTGGTGGAAGTGGTGCCCGGACTGGCCAGCGATGACGCCCTCGCCAGCCGAAGCGCCACGCTGATGACAGCTTGGGGCAAGGTGCCGGTGATCTGCAAGGACACCCCCGGCTTCATCGTGAACCGGGTGGCACGGCCGTTCTACGGCGAGGCCATCCGCATCTACGAGGAAGGCATCGCCGACATGCCCACCATCGATGCCGCAATGAAGAGCGTCGGGTTCCGCATGGGTCCCTTCGAGCTGATGGACCTGATCGGCAACGACATCAACTTCACGGTGACCAAGACCGTATGGGAGGCTTTCTTCTTCGACCCGCGTTACAAACCGAGCTTCACGCAGCAGCGGCAGGTGGAGAGCGGAAGGTTGGGCAGGAAGAGCGGGCGGGGCTACTACAGCTACGCCGACGGCTCTACACCGGCATTCCCGAATGTCGCACCCTCGGAGGCAGCACCCATCGTGGAGCGGATCCTCGCCATGCTGATCAATGAAGCGGCCGATGCGCTATTCTGGCAGGTGGCCAGTGCGAAGGACATCGACCTGGCCATGACCAAGGGCGTGAACTACCCCAAGGGATTGCTGGCTTGGGCCGATGAGCAAGGCGCCGCGCACTGGCTGAACGTGCTGGAAAGCCTCCAAGCCAAGTATGGCGAGGACCGTTACCGGCCATCACCGCTTTTCCAGCGGTTGGCCGGCACCGGCGGCCGCTTTCACGCATAAGGCGCTGCCCTGTTGAGGAACTTTAACAAGCTCATTTATTCACCATGGAGAATAAGAGCGACCTTTGCTCCCATAAAACCCTCATCACCATGAAGACCCAACTCATCACCCTTGCCGCCAGCGCCATGCTGCTGGTGGCCTGTGGCCCGACCGAAGCCGAGATCCAAGCGGCGAAGGCGAAGGCCACCGCTGACAGCCTGGCCTCCTTGGCCGCCACCGAGCGCATCGCCCACATCGACAGCGATGCCAGCAACGTGAACTGGACCGGCACCATGCTCGGCATCAAGAAGCACTACGGTATCGTGAGGATCACCGAAGGCAAGCTGGCCTTCAAGGGGCCCTTGGTCACCGGCGGTTCCTTCGCAGTGGACCTCAACACCATCGCGCCCCAGGATGATGCCAACTACCAGTACAGCCCAGAAGGCTCCGAAAAGAACACGAAGAGCATGCTGACCGGCCACCTGAAGTCAGGCGATTTCTTCGATGTGGCCAACCATCCCACGGCCAGCTTCGAGATCACCCGCGTGGAAGGGAATACGGCCTACGGCAACCTCACCGTGCGCGGCCAGACCCATGAGGAGAAGGTCACTGACATCAATGTGAGCGAGGAAGGTGGCAGCGTCACGGCCACCGGCAACCTCACCTTCAACCGCCAGAAATACGGGGTGGCCTGGGGCACCGGCGCCAAGGATGCGGTGCTGAGCGACGACATCAACCTCTCGATCAAGCTTTCTGGCAAGGTCAGCTAAGGACCGCCAGGTTTTGGTGAAAGGGAGGGACGCCCGCCGAAAGGTGGGCGTTCTTCGTTACCGGCCTGGATCGGTCCACCGCATGGCCTGGGCCAGCCAGGCATTGAAGGGACGCATGGCGAGGTAGTGTTCCATGAGCACGTCCAGCAGCTTGGGGTCGGTCACCAGGGAGGCCTTGCGCTCGCCCCCCACGTAGAACTGCTTGTTGGCGATGAGCGGCTCCTGCTTCGCGGCTTCCTTGAAGGGTGCCGGGAGCACCTTGTTCGCCTCGCCCTGCACGGTGCCGAAGACCTCCTTGAAGGTCTTGGCATGGACCACCTTGTGGAACGTGGCCATGTCACGCATGATGGCCGTGCGGATGCGCTCCACCTGCTCCTTGTCCGGCGCATAGGCCCCGCCGTAGAACTTCACGCTCTCAGGGCCCAGGGCGAAGTAGATGCCGGGCACACTGTGGTCCTTGCGGCCAGCAGGCGAAATGATGGCGGATGACTCCAGCTTGTAGGGCGTCTTGTCCTTGCTGAAGCGGATGTCACGATGCAGCCGGAAGATCGCCTCGCGTGGCGTGATCGCCACGGCCTTGTCATGCTTCGCGATGCGCTGGATCGCCTCCGTGACGAAGGCCTCGAAGGGCTGCTTCACGCTGGCCTCGTAGCGCTTGCGGTTGGCCTCGAACCATTCCCGGTGGTTGTTCTTCGCCAGATCCTTGAAGAAGCCGTTGAAGTCAGCGGTGAACCAGGCCATCGTTGCTACTTTGCGGCAAGTTAGCGCCATGGCCACCCAACGCCCCAAGCCCATCGCGAGCGGCCCGGAGCTCTTCCTGCACTACCATGTGGTGGTGGTGGATGGTCCGCTTGGGAAGGTATGGGTGGAAAGCGACGGGGAGCTCATCACGCGTGTTTCCTTCGAGCCGCTGAAGGTGCGGCACGCCAAGCCGCCCAAGGTGCTGGTGGAGGCGCGCAAGCAATTGGAGACCTTTTTCAAGCGCCGGCGCAAACACTTCGAACTGCCGTTGCAGCGCCAAGGCACGCGCTTCCAGCAGTTGGTCTGGGCCTCCATCGACGACATCCGATTCGGTGATACGCGCACCTATCAGGAGATCGCGGACCGCATCGGCGGCAAGGCCATCGCGCGCACCGTGGGCAATGCCACCGGCGCCAACCCCCTGCCCATCATCGTGCCCTGCCACCGGGTGATCGCCAGCGATGGCCTGCTCACCGGATACGTGGGCGGTATCTGGCGCAAGAAGTGGCTGCTGGAGCATGAGGGGGTGTTGACGAGGGAACTTTTCTGAGGCGCCGGGGGCGTTGGAAGTTGGTGTGTTGAGGGGTGGTTGTGATCGAGCCGATACCTTCGGCCCATGGCACCTGAGGAACTCGCCAGGCGCGTTGTGGCCCGCATGTACGACCATGACCCATTCAGCATTTGGCTGGGGATCGAACGTGTGGTGGTGGAGCCCGGCCATTGCGTGTTGCGCATGACCGTAAGGAAAGAGATGCTCAATGGCTTCGCGATCGCCCATGGCGGCATCACCTACAGCCTGGCCGACAGCTGCCTGGCCTTCGCCTCCAACAGCCATGGCATCCAAAGCGTGAGCGTGGAGACCTCCATCAGCCATACCAAGCCCGTGAAAGAGGGTGATGTGCTGACCGCCACCAGTGAGGAAATGAGTTTGACACGGGGCATTGGCCTGTACCACATCACCATCACGAACCAACGCAACGAGCGGGTCGCCTTCTTCAAGGGAACCGTGTACCGCTTGGGCAAGCCTTGGTTTCCGGAAGATCAACCGAACACCTGATATGAACGCCGCCCATATCGTCGACGCCATCCGCACCCCCATCGGCAGCTTCACCGGCAGCCTTGCACCCGTGCGTGCCGATGATCTGGCCGCCCATGTGATCAAGGCCCTCATGGACCGGCACGCGGACCTGGACCCTGCGGCCATCGACGACGTGGTCATGGGCTGCGCCAACCAGGCCGGTGAGGACAACCGCAACGTGGCCCGCATGGCCGTGCTGCTGGCCGGCCTCCCGGTGAGCGTGCCGGGCGAAACGGTGAACCGCCTTTGTGCCAGTGGCATGAGCGCCGTGGTGCAGGCCGGGAGGGCCATTACGGCAGGCCATGGCGACCTCTTCATCGCCGGTGGTGTGGAGCACATGACACGCGGCCCCTGGGTGATCGGCAAGACCAGCACGCCTTATGGCCGGGATGCGCAGATGTTCGACAGCAGCTTCGGCTGGCGCTTCATCAACCCCACCATGAAGGAGAGGTACGGCGTGGACGCCATGGGCGAAACCGCCGAGAATCTCTTGGAAATGAACCCCATCACCCGCGAGGACCAGGACCGCTTCGCCCTGTGGAGCCAGCAAAAGGCGGCGAAGGCGCAACAGAATGGCCGCTTGGCCAAGGAGATCGTGGCGGTACCGGTGCCCCAGCGCAAAGGTGACCCGATCCTGTTCGCATTGGACGAATTCGTGAAGCCTGGCACCACCCAGGACGGCCTGGCCAGACTGCGGCCCGCCTTCCGGAAGGATGGAACAGTGACGGCCGGAAATGCGAGCGGTTTGAACGACGGTGCCGCCGCCGTGCTGGTGGCCAGTGATGTGGGACTGAAGCGGCACGGGTTGAAGCCCCTGGCACGGATCATCAGCAGCGCCGTCACGGGGGTGGAACCGCGCATCATGGGCATCGGGCCGGTGAACGCGACCCGCAAAGCCTTGGAGCGGGCCGGACTGACCTTGGACCAGATGGATGTGATCGAACTGAACGAGGCCTTCGCCGCCCAGGTGCTCAGCTGCACCCGGGCACTGGGGCTGGCCGATGACGACCCCCGGATCAACCCGAACGGTGGGGCCATCGCCCTGGGCCACCCCTTGGGCATGAGCGGCGCCCGGCTTTTGCAGACGGCGGCCATCCAGTTGCACGACTCCGGCAAGCGCTACGCCCTGTGTACCATGTGCATCGGGGTGGGCCAGGGCTATGCCACGATCCTGGAAGGCTGCTGAGCGGCGTCCTGGCCCACGGCCCACGTGCCAAATTCCCGGTATTAGCTTGGTCCCCCCTTAGCGATCGACCGCCATGCAACCGCAGGAACAGATCAATCTCTACATCGCCGAACAACCCGAATGGCAACGCAAGCTGCTGGTGCGCATGCGCCAGTTGATCCATGGTGCGGACGCCACTGTGAAGGAGGCGTGGCGTGGCCACGCGCCCAGCTTCGAGGTGAACGGCGAGCCGATCATCGCCCTGCATGGGCTGAAGACCTGCGCCAGCGCGTGGTTCCACAAGGGGGCCCTGCTCAAGGACACTCACGGGCTCTTCAAGCTCACCGACAAGGATGAGGAGCGTTTGGTGCGCAAGTACAAGGTGGACGAGGGTGACAGCCTCCACGAGAAAGGCTTCACCGACCTGGTGAAACGCGCCATCAAACAGGTGCGTGGACAACACGGTGAAGCGGCATCAGGCAAGCGCTCCATGGACATGCTGCCCGACCTGGAGGACGTGCTCACCAAGGATGACCTGGCCCTGGAGCGTTGGGCCGCCATGCCACCTGGCCACAAGCGCGAGTACATCGAGTGGATCGCCGACGCCGCCAAGGAGGAGACCCGCAAACGCCGCATCGCCAAAGCCTTGGAAATGATCCGCGAGGGGCAGGCGAAGGGGGATGCGCACAAGGTGGGTTGAAAAGGCTGTTGGAGGTTGACAGGTTGAGGAGTTGGAGCTTGGCCCCAACCAACAGGCCAGCAACCTTCAACCGGTCATTCCCAGCGAAGCGAAGGAACCAGCTTCAACACCACAACTTCCTCGCTCCCAAAGCAAAAAGCCCCCGCTCTTCAGCAGGGGCTTCATTGTGCTTGGGGATGAAGGGAACGGCCTCAGCCGGCTTTCTTCTCCTGGTGCTTGGCGAAGCGCTTCTTGAACTTGTCCACGCGGCCCGCGGTATCCACCAGCATCATCTTGCCGGTGTAGAAGGGGTGCGAGGTGTGGCTGATGTCGAGCTTCACCAGCGGGTATTCGTTGCCGTCCTCCCAGGTGATGGTGTCCTTGGTGGAGGCGCAACTCTTGCCTACGAACATGTAGTCGTTGCTCATGTCCTTGAACACCACGAGGCGGTAGCTTGTGGGGTGGATGTCCTTTTTCATGGTCTGCGTGCCGGCCTGCTGGCCAGCGGGCCGCAAATGTAAGCTTATCCCCCTTTCCAGCGAAGCCCTGGGCAATGATCGCCCCTCTGCGAGCGTAGGAAGCGCACCCACGGGCCATCTTTGCCAGCATTGAACACCCTGCGCCCCCTCCTTTTCCTTTTCCTGGCCGCCCTGCTGCTGGGGGCCTGTCGCCGGGACCGCCTCTTTACTGACGACCCCGGCGTGCGGCTGGAGTTCAGCTTGGACACGATGCTCTTCGACACCATTTTCACCACGGTGCCTTTCTCGGTCACCAAGCGCTTCGTGGCCCGCAACCTGGAGAACCGCGCTGTGCGGGTGAACATCGTGCTGGAGGGCGGCGGCCCCTCCCCCTTCCGCATCAATGTGGACGGCGTGTCCGGCACCAGCTTCGAGGGGGTGGAGATCCTGGGAGGCGACAGCGTGTACGTTTTTGTGGAGGCCAGCCTGGACCAGACCGGCCAGAACAGCCCCCTGATCCACGAGGACCACATCGTTTTCCTCACCAACGGCAACGAGCAGAAGGTGCTGCTGGTGGCCTGGGGGCAGGACGCCCACTTCTTCTTCCCGGACCGCTTCATCCAGGGCTTCCCGCCCTTCAGCATCATCGCCGGGGGCACGGACCAGAACGGCAACACAATCTGCGAGACCGTCACCTGGCCCAACGACAAGCCCTACGTGATCTACGGCTACGCGGCAGTGGATTCGTGCAGCACCCTGCAGATCCAGCCCGGGGTGCGTGTGCATGTGCACGGCGGCGGCGGCCTGTGGATCTACCGCTGGGGACGGATCCTGGCACAGGGGAGCTTGGAACAGCTGATCACCTTCCAGAGCGACCGGCTGGAGCCCTTTTACAGCGAACTGCCCGGACAGTGGGACCGCATCTGGATCAACGACGGACCGGCCGGGCAGGACAACGTGTTCGAGCATGTGCTCATCAAGAACGCTTTGATCGGCATACAATGCGAGAACTGGCCGCTGGTGCCCGACGCGCCCACCAGCGCCGCCAAGGTGGTGCTCAACAACGTGCGCATCCGCAACTGCAGCGCGGCGGGCATCCTCAGCCGCAACTTCCGCATCACCAGCAACAACCTGCTCGTGGGCGACTGCGGCCAGTACGCCGTGGCCCTCACCGGCGGCGGCGAGTACTTCTTCAACCACAGCACCATCGCCAATTACTGGAACTACGGCATCCGGCAGACGCCCGCCTTCGTGATGACCAACACCTACGCCGACATCACCGGCAATGTGCAGGTACGCGAGATCCTGAACAGCCAGTTCCTCAACGGCATCATCTACGGCGGCAATCCCAACGAATTCCTGCTGGAGTTCAATGACGCCGTGGCACCGCAATTCACCTTCGACCGCTTCATCCTGCGCACCGACCAGGCCACCTCCAACCTGGACTGGTTCCCCTTCCAGGACCGTATCTGGCGCAATATCGAGCCCGGTTTCGTCAGCAGCGTGGAACGCAACTTCCGCCTCACACAGGGCGCCTTCGCCCGCAACCGGGGCACCTCCAGCACCATCGAGGCCATCCAGGACATCAATGGCGACATGCGCAACTGCGATGGCGAAGGCTTCGACCTGGGCTGCTACGAGTGGTGCCCGGATTGAGGGGGCGCTTTGTCGATCACCCTGTTCAAGCAGAAGCCCCGCATGTGGGTGATCCAACACACGGGGCTTCCCAGCTTTCGTACGTTCATGCGCCCCGCCTACCGCACCTTCACCGCCCGCTTCACCAGCGGCTCGCCATCCAGCAACAGCGTCACGTAGTACACGCCCGGTGCCAGCTGCGCGGTATTCCAATCATAGCTGTGGTCTCCCGCCGAGGCCAGACCCTCATGCAGCACCTGCAATTGCTTGCCGTCGCCGCTGTTCACCAGCAGTTGCATGCGGCCCGCACGTTCCAGCGTGTATCGTACGGTGGTGGCGTCGGTGAAGGGGTTGGGGTCGATGCGCAGCAGGCGCTCCAAGGTGGGGTCCTTCTTCACCTCGCCGTGGCCGTCCATCGGCCCGGGCTGGTAGGCCTTGTCCGTGTCCTGGGCGCAGCAGGCGGCCACTTGCTCTTGCATGGCGGCCATCTGTTCCTGTAGCTGGGCGATGACCTGCTGTTGCGCTTGCACGGCGCCCACCAGCACGGGGATCAGCCCATCATAGTTCATGGCCTTGAAGGTCAGTGCCGGCTCGGTCTCCGTGCCCGTGCTGTCGATCGCCGCAGGGCGTTCCACGTCCATGACCAGTTCCGGCAGGATGGCTTCCACCTCTTGCGAGAGCAGACCGATCTGCCCGCCCGTGGGCAGGGAGAGGTAAGGCATCTCGGCAGCGGCGAAGGCGTAGCGCTTGGGCTTCAGTTGCAGCACCAGGTCCAGCGCCTCCTCCAAGGCCAGCTCCTCGATGCCGGTCTTCAGGTTCGCGTCGGAATAGGTCCATGCCGAGGCGCCCAGAAAACCGCGGCCCTCGAAGTAGCCGCCCCACCAGTTGGCCATGGAAGTGTCGGGGACAATGGCCTGGCCATACACGCTTGCAACTAACCCAGTGCCCAAATTGAAGGACTTCACTGCCACGCCATGCACACCATAGACTGACCCACCCAAAGCCGCTTGCGTGGTGGTCAACTCTCCACGGCCGGATACGCCGTATGTACCGCGGCCATTGCGGGACAGGCCGCGCACACCGTAGCTGTTCAGGCCCACTGCTGCGCCGGTGGGTAGGCAGAACCCATACATCCCGAAATGATCCTGTTGGACATTCGGCACCACTGTGCCGCGGATCGCGATACGGTCCAACTCGGAGAAGACCTCATGATGCACGTCCAACTTGGCCTTGGGCAACTGCAGGCCGATGCCCACGCCCTGCGGCATCTGCGGGCAGCCGGGATTGGCCGGGTAGGCCGTGGAGATGGAACTGTTGGAACCCGGCGGGCCTTGCAGCGTCCAGGTGCAGTCGGAACCGTTGAAGTTGTCGATCGGCCGCCAATAGACCCGTCCATCGGTGGAGTCGGCCACCAGAACACGGTACAGCGAATCATTCCGGTAGAGCGTAGGATGCACGAAATCCCGCAGGCGGATGGTACGGTCCAGGATGTCGAGGCGCTCCTCAGGCTGAATGTCCACCCCTTGCACAAAGCTTTCCGCCTGGTAATCACCAATTCCCACGAGTATGCTGTGGTGGCTTTCCGGGAACAGCCGCATGCCTTCCAGTCCTTCATAGCTGCGCGCTCCGGTGTTCGTTCCTGCCAGCGGCGATGTGGTGAACCGGAAGGTGAGGATGTCTGGCCCGAACGAACCATCCAGGTCATTGCTCCACTGCACCACCATGTCCGTGCGGTCGTTGATCAGTCCGCCTCCGCTGTTGAAGTGGTACTTCTGGCCCACGTATCCATGGTCCCCATTGCCGGTGAAGGTGACACCATTGCGCTGCCAGGGCCGGAAGCCGCGCTGCTGCGCATAGACACCCGGTGAATTGGTGGTGCTATCGGCCAGATGCAACCTGGTGAATGGCCCCTGGGTATTGGTGAAGAACAGGGGCTGGTTGCTGATGCCCAAATAGCCGTTCTGCGGAATGCCAGGGTAGGTGTTCACATTGATGGTTCCGGTGGGATAAAGCCGCATCCGTTGCAGGCCATGTGTGTAGAACTCGATCGGCTGGTTCGCATCGTGCCGGATCATCAGCGGGTCGTTCGTCACCGTATTGTCCCAGCCGACGAAATCGCCAGAAAAGCCTGAATTAGCTGGCGTGGTGACTTGTGCATTCAGCGGCCACATGGTCAGCACGCAAGCGGCCAAGGTCCACGGCCTTTGAATTGTATGTTTCATGGTCTTCGGTTGTTTGAGTTCATTCTCTTCCGAAGACCGGATCTCCGCTACTCGATCAACACGAACTTGAACGAACGAATCCTCCCCTCTTGCTCCAAGCGCAGCACATAGGTGCCTCTGGCCCATGCCCGCACGTTCTTACGCCAACTGCCGCCCATCTTCTCTTCACGCCACACCAACCGCCCCAGCGCGTCATGGATGCTGATGTTGCTACCAACTGGCACTCCGCCCAACGCGATCTCCGCACTCGCCGGGTTGGGGAACAACACCACCGCATTCAATTCTGGCTCGGATACTCCCAGCGCCAAAGGACACCCCTTGGGATCCGGTGAAACGCACACGTTATCTATCAACGTGTACGCTCTCGGCGTCCAAGCAAATGTGGCAAAGTGGAGTGTATCCGTGTTGGCATTGTCGAAGTGGTTCCCGATCATCACGTACTGGTAGGCACTGTCGGCCACGAAGCTGCCGCTCACCAAGGTCCAACCCACGGTGTCCGCAATGATCCAAGGGTGGTACACGTGCGCCTCATTGTCACCGGTCGGCCAGGGGTCTCCGTTCACCCATGGACTTGGTTGTGTGGTGAACTTCATGCCCACGTGGCTCGATGCAAGGTAAACTGGCGGGTAGGGTAAACTCCCGTTCCAAGCCGCGTTCGCAAAGAAGCTGGCAAAGTAGGTTTGACCTACCATCAAAGGTTGCAAAAGCTCGATCATGAAGAATTCGCGAACCTCTGGGCTCTGTTGGTAAGTAACCACACCTGCGTAGCACTCCCCATCCTGTGGATATTGGAAAGCCGCGGAACTGAGGGGTACCCCATTGAACGCCCCGTATGGCAGGCAACTCAAGTAGTAATCGCCAGTACCTCCAGCCGAGAACCAACCCAAGGGGCCGGTTTCCACGGTATAGGCGGTGTTCACCTCCAGGCAATCCGTGAACTCCTCGAAGGAGGGGTTGGGCACCAGGTTCTGGGCCATACAGGGCAAAGCGGCCATGAACAACAGGCAACCGAGCATGCAGCCAAGGCTATTGCCCGGCCACCTATTGTCCATCGCGCGAGAGGTCATCGTTCGTGTTCGTTGTCGATCGAGCGCCGGGCACCGCCTGTTGGCGATGGGTTCCCCGGTGCATCGGTCCGGTCACCGCTTGCCAAGCACCACCGGCGTTGCGGCCCCGCCGGTATGCCCCGCCGTATCCCTGGCGGGTGGGCCCATCGTCAAGACCGCTCATGGGCGGCCGGTGCTGCCGATGGCCATGGGGCACCTTACCTTCGCAGTGCTCTGTTTCGTTTACCTATACCAGTGGGTTGGTGGGACATGAGCGACCAAGGCCCTCGGTGTTCCAAGCACCGGGGGCTTCTTCGTGGTGGCCTTTGCAGGCCGCGTCATTGTAGAGAGAGAGAGAGAGAGAGAGAGAGAGCCCCTCCGTCGTCGCGGTGATGTGCCGATCCCTGTACCGCAGATATCACGCCCGTGGCCCCTTGGGGACGTACCGCAGTAGGCCCGCATATACGGGTGAAGCGTTCATCCGATCGGAACCCAAGGAACTTCATGCTGAACGAATGTAGATGATGGAATTCGACCGACCAAGGAATGATGGATAACTTCTTGTAGAGATCACACTCGATACGTTGGTTGCAGTGGGCCGATCAGGATAGTTGCCCGGCTGAGGTGCAGGGTCCTCTGCGAGAGACCCTGCAGAGTTTTTTCAGTTTCGTCAGCAGCGTGGAACGCAACTTCCGGCTCACGCAGGGCGCCTTCGCCCGCAACCGGGGCACCTCCAGCACCATCGAGGCCATCCAGGATATCAATGGCGACATGCGCAACTGCGACGGCGAAGGCTTCGACCTGGGTTGCTACGAGTAGTGCCCGTAGGTCATCGCAGCTCCATCAGGAACCGCATGGTATCCACGTCGTCAGCATAGTCCCACAGGGCCGGGTGTTGCGCCTGGCCGAATGGAATTCGCCCATGGCCCACGATGCATTGGATCTTGTCCACGTGTGACCTCAGGTCGGTATTTACCGCTTCGCGATCGGTGTAGCGTGTGTAATGCAAAGTGGCCACGGCGCTGGGCAGGGCCTCCACTTCGCGGAGCAGGAGAAATCCGTTCTCCAGGAAAGGAACGCGATCCAACAACCAGAGCGCGCGGGTGTAGTCGTAGTTGTTGCCGTACTTCTTGTGGTGCACGATGTCCTTCCACGCGAAGAAGGCCCCGAAGAGACGGTCCAGGTCGAAGTCCTGCGGCAGATAGAGCTTGGACACGTTGCGGCAACCCAGGCCGAAGTAGCGGAACACATCCTCGCCCAGCGCGGCCAGTTCGGCGTCGGTCTCGGTGCCATCCAGCACGGCCACGCTCACCCGGCTTTTCCGCACGATGCGCGGCAGGTGGCCGAAGTAGTGCTCGAAATAGCGTGCGGTGTTGTCGCTGCCCGTGGCGATCACGGCATCCACCGTGCCCAGGCGGCCCGCTGTGAAAGACACTTGTTCCTCGGTGCTGGGCACGAATCGTTCCAACACCCCGGCCAGCAGGGGCAGCAGCTCCGGTTCCTGCGTGGAGTTCTTTGCCACGGCGCGGTGTCCGCTGAGCCATACGCACAGCAGATCGTGCAGGCCCACCAACGGCACATTGCCCGGGAGCACCAGGCCCACGGTGCGCTGCGGTCGTCCATCATGCGCCAGTTCCGGATAGGCCGCCAGCCAACGCGCGGGCGCATCCCCATCAAGCGCTTGGGACCACGCCACGAAAGCGTGTCGTACGTTCTCCTCGGTGGCCCAGCCGTTGGCCTGTGCAGCGCGGCGCACGGCGGCATCCAACGCGTCGTATTCGATCTCCGCCAGCCCGAGGGCATCTCCCTGCCAGGGTTCCCTGCGGCCGATGGCGCCCATCACGCGGCCCAGTTGCGCCAGTGCGACCAAGCGATCGGTGACCGTGTTCCCAGTGCTCCGGACCATGCCCTTCACCACCCTGTTGCGGATCCTATCTTTGCCGCCGCCTGGAACGCCTGGTACGCTGTACCGCGCGGCGGGCGCACAAAAGTAGACCTCCCCGCCATGGCGATCATGATCACCGACGAATGCATCAACTGCGGTGCATGTGAACCCGAATGTCCCAACAACGCCATCTACGAGGGTGGCGTGGAATGGCGGCTTGGCGACGGCACGGCGTTGCATGGTGCGCAGACCACCCCCACGGGGAACAGCTACGATGCGGACGCCGCCCAGAAGCCCGTGGCCATGGACGTCTACTACATCGTTTCCGACAAATGCACCGAATGCACCGGCTTCCACGATGAGCCGCAGTGCGCCGCCGTTTGCCCCGTGGATTGCTGCGTGGACGACCCCGACCACCGCGAGACCAAGGAGCAGTTGATGGCGAAGAAGGAGTTCATGCACTTGTAGCTGGAGGTCGAGGGGTTGGGACACGACCGGCCCGATCTTCGCCGTTGATGATGCACATGCGGCTTGTCCTTCCGGTCTATCTCCTCACGCTTTTCGCTTCTCCCGGGAACGCGCAGGAGCAGAATGCACTGCCCAAGGCGATCGCCGAGGCCAAGGCCCTGCAACAGGCCAACGGAGATGCGGTGCGCGACAGCATCAGCGCCGCGCTCAAGGCCACACTGCGGGAAGTGTTGTCCCGGCCAGATGCGCTGACGATACCATTGACGGACCTTCCGCTGAGCCGCGTGGAGGCACCCGACGGCAGCTTCCGGCTCATCACCTGGAACGTGCCACGCACGGACGGCACGCACCGCTACGAGGGTCTGTTGCTGCACCGGCAGGGATCGCGTACGATCCTGACGGAGCTGAAGGATGGCACAGCGGCGATCACAGCTCCCGAGGTGCCTGAACTGGGACCCGAGCGCTGGTACGGCGCACTGTACTACGAGGTGGTCCCCGTGCGCAAGGGCGGCAAGGTGTGGTACACGCTGCTGGGCTGGAAGGGCCACAGTAAGGTGGAGACGCGCAAAGTGATCGACGTGCTCCACTTCAAGGGCGGGCAGCCGCGCTTCGGGGCGCCGCTCTTCGGCGAGGGCCGGATCCGTCGCACGCGCCAGGTCTTCGGCTTCTCCTTCCAGGCCACCATGATGCTGCGGCACGAACCCCAACTTGGCCGCATCGTGCTGGACCACCTCTCCCCAACACGTGGCGACCTGGAAGGACAGCGTGCCTTCTACGGCCCGGACCTGAGCTACGACGCCTATGTGTGGGACAAGGACCATTGGCGCTTCGAGCGCGACATCGACGCGCGTGACATGCGCAAGCCGGACCGGCCCTTCAACACACCACCGCCCGAGCCGCGCCGCTGATGCCGGCCCGCTAACTTCGGCCGCCGCGCACCGCGCCACCGATGCCCTTCGCCGAACGTTACGCCGAGATCAAGGAATACGCGCCAGCCGGCATGCGTGGCCGATTGCGGCATGCCGCCCTCACGGGAATGAGTTCCTTCTACCGCTGGAGCGGACGCATGGCCGACGCGCTGGAAAGACCGCGCGTGCAATTCCTCTACATCCACCACACCTTCAGCGACGAACTGCCCGCGCTGGAACGCCTGATCGCGGAGCTGGGCCGCACGCACACCTTCATCCCTTACAGTGAAGCGGTGGACCGCGTGCTGGAGGCGCGGATCGACAAGCCCTACCTGTGCATCAGTTCCGACGACGGCTTCCGCAACAATCTGGATGGCGGCCGCATCCTGCGCGACCACGGCATCAGCGCCTGCTTCTTCATCAACCCCGGCCTGATCGCCCTGCGGGACGAAAAGCGCATCCGGGAGATCTGCGGTGAGCGCTTGCACTTTCCGCCGGTGGCCTTCCTCGGCTGGGACGAAGTGTCGGCGCTGAAGGCCATGGGCCACGAGATAGGCTCGCACAGTTGGGAGCACCACAGATTGGCCCGCCTGGGGACCGAAGCCCTTGCCGAGGACATCGCCAGGAGTCGCGGAACGATCGTCTCCCATCTGGGCGAAGCACCACATTTCGCCTACCCCTATGGTCGTTTCACGGACCTGCCGGTGGAAGGCTTCCGCGCCGTGTTCGCCGCCGGCCACCGCAGTTGTGCCAGTGCGGAACGTGGCTGCCATGTGGTCGACACGCCCGTACCACACGACCAGTTGCTCATCCGACGCGATCATGTGGTCCTCGACTGGCCGCTGGACCACGTGCGCTACTTCCTCGCCGCCAACGCGCTGAAGGCCGATCCCGCGAACAACCGCTATCCCGCGCGGACATGAAGGTGGCCCTGCTGACCAGCGCGCGCCGGGGCACGGCCGCCCATCATCTGCCCGCCCTGATCGGCAGTGGGCGTTTTCAAGTGGCGCAGGTGATCCTGGTGGAAGGTGGTCCTCCGAGCGATCGGGCATGGCGAAAGAAGCTGGGGAAGATCCTGCGCATCGGACCATTGGGCGCCTGGATGGGCCTTCGCATGCGGCGCTGGTATGATGCGGACGTGCGGGCGATCCTCCCCATGGAGGACCTGGAGATCCTTTGCCAACAGTACGGGATCGCGTTCGCCGTCACCCCCGCGATCGGCCATGCGCGAACGGTGGAGCTCTTGCGTGCCTCCGGCGCCGACATCGCCATCAGCCTGGGCAACGGCTACATCCCGTCGCGGGTGTTCACCGTACCGCGCCTGGGCATGCTCAACATCCACCACGAATTGCTGCCCGAGCGCCAGAACGCACAAGCCGTGGTCTGGGCCATCCACGATGGATCCCCGAACACCGGCTACACCATCCACCGCATCGACCGGGGCATCGACACCGGCGCCATACTGCTGCGCGAAGTGGTGGCCATACACTTCATGCCCACCCTGCGCGCCACTGTGGCGCACACCATGGCCGCGCTGTTGGAAGCCAGTGCCGCCGGCCTCCGCCGCGTGCTGGATGATCTGCCGAAGCACCTGGCGGATGCGAAGCCCCAAGGTGCAGGGCACAAGCGCACCACGCCCACCTTCGGGCAGTATCTGCGCATCATGCGGCAGCACAAAAGGCTCGCGGCACGCGCCTGATCGCGGTCATCCCGGGCTGGTTCAGGCAGGGGCATACCTTTGCCGACCTATCGCCCACAGCGGATGAGCACCCTCACCAGACCCAAGGTCCACAACTACAGCGCCGGCCCCTGCATTCTCCCCCAGGAGGTCTTCCAGCAGGCCGCCCAAGCGGTGATCGACTTCCAAGGCACCGGCCTCTCCATTCTGGAGATGAGCCACCGCAGCAAGCCCATCGAGGAGGTGATGGCCAGGGCGCAGGCGCTGGTGAAGGAACTGCTGGGCGCACCCGACCATTACCAGGTGGTCTTCCTCGGTGGCGGCGCCAGCATGGGCTTCCACATGGTGCCGCAGAACTACCTGCGCCCCGGTGGCCGCAGCGCCTATGCCAACACCGGCGAATGGAGCGCACGCGCCATCAAGGAAGCCAGGCTCGCGGGCGACTGCGTGGTGGTGGCCAGCAGCGAGGACCGCAACTTCAACTACATCCCCAAGGGCTACGAGATCCCCGCCGACGCCGACTACTTCCACCTCACCAGCAACAACACCATCTTCGGCACACAATACAAGGCCTTCCCGAAAAGTCCCGTGCCGGTGGTCTGCGACATGAGCAGCGACATCTTCAGCCGGCCGGTGGCGGTGAAGGACTTCGCGCTGATCTACGCAGGAGCGCAGAAGAACATGGGACCCGCCGGAACCACCGTCTACCTCTTCGACCCCGAGCGCACCGGCAACACCGGCCGCAAGCTGAGCCCCATGATGGACCTGAAGAACCACGCGGCCAAGGAGAGCATGTACAACACGCCGCCGGTCTATGCCGTGTACGTGAGCATGCTCACCTTGCAATGGCTGAAGGACATCGGTGGGGTCGCCGAGGCCGAGCGTCGCGCCGAGGCGCGTGCCGCGCTGCTGTACGGTGCCATCGATGCGCTGCCACTCTTCGAAGGCACCACCGCCCGGGAGGACCGCTCCAACATGAACGCCACCTTCGTACTGAAGGACAAGGCGCTGGAACCCGCGTTCGACGCGTTGTGGAAAGAGGCCGGCATCAGCGGCCTGCGTGGCCACCGCAGCGTGGGCGGCTACCGCGCCAGCATGTACAACGCCCTGCCCATCGAGAGCGTGCGGGTGTTGGTGGATGTGATGAAGGACTTCGCCAAAAAGAACGGATAGACCATGCGTGTACACGCCAACGACGGTATCGCAGCGAGCGCCAAGGCCGCTTTGCAGGAAGAGGGATTCCAGGTGAGCACGCAGGCCGTGCCACAGGACCAGCTGGCGGAGTTCATCGCCAGGGAACGTGTGGAAGTGCTGCTGGTACGCAGTGCCACCAAGGTGCGCAAGGACCTCATCGACGCCTGCCCGGGCCTGAAGGTCATCGGGCGCGGCGGTGTGGGCCTGGACAACATTGATGTGGCCCATGCGCACGCCAGGGGCATCGAGGTGATCAACACCCCATCGGCATCGAGCATCAGTGTGGCCGAGCTGGTGATGGCCCACCTTTTCGGCCTGATGCGCAGCCTGCACAAGAGCAACCGGCGCATGCCCGGCGAGGGACGCGCGCGCTTCAAGGAACTGAAGAAGGAGTACGAGAAGGGCGGCGAAGTGCGTGGCAGGACGCTGGGTGTGGTCGGCTTCGGACGCATCGGTCAATGGACCGCCCGCTATGCGCTGGGCGCCGGCATGCGCGTGATCTACGTGGACAACCATGCCGTGGCGGAGGCCATCGAAATGGAGGTGGGTGGACACACCGTGCGCGTACCGGTGAAGATGGTCTCCATGGCCGAACTCCTCGCGCAAAGCGACGCGATCAGCCTGCACGTGCCCGCACAGAAAGATGGCGCCCCCGTGCTGGGCGCGGCCGAATTGGCGCTGGTGAAGCCCGGTGTGGTCATCGTGAACACCGCACGCGGCGGCAGCGTGGATGAGGACGCCCTGCTGAAGGCCCTGAACGAAGGCCGGGTGAAGGGCGCCGCTCTGGATGTCTTCACCAATGAGCCCGAGCCGCGCGCCGACCTGCTCGCCCACGAGGCCATCTCGCTGAGTCCCCACATCGGCGCCGCCACCGCCGAGGCGCAGGACCGCGTGGGCCAGGAGCTGGTGGACCGCCTGGTGGCCTGGCGCTCCTCCGTGCAGGTGAGCGGATGATCGCGCTGCGGCCCTTCCGCGCCTGGCGCCCCGCGCCGGACAAGGCCCACCTGGTGGGTTCGCGCACCTACGTTTCGTACAGCGAGGCGGAACTCGCCGACCGGCTCGCCGGCAACCCCTGGACCTTCCTGCACGTGATCCACCCTCCGGGGCTTGGCGACGCCACCCGCGCTGAACGCTTCGCCGCCGTGCGTGCCGCCTTCCACGACTTCGTGCACAGGGGCGTGATGGTGCGGGATGCCAAGCCCACGTTGTACGTGTATGAGCAACAGCATCGCGGCAACGTGTCCCGTGGCATCATCGCGGGCGTGTCGGTGCGTGACTACCGAGAAGGCCGCATCAGGGTGCATGAGCAGACGCTCACTGCGCGCGAGTACCTCTTCGCCGAGTATCTCGCCAGCACCGGCATCAACGCCGAGCCCGTGCTGCTCTGCACGCCGGCGGGCATCGCCTGGGAAGCCCTGCTCGATCCGCTCCTCAACATCCGTCCCGATGTGGACTTCAGCACCACCGATCGCGTACGGCACCGCCTCTGGACCGTCCACGATCCCGCATTGGAGCAGGCCCTGCACAAGACCTTCGCGGAGGTCCCCGCCCTCTACATCGCCGATGGCCACCACCGCATGGCCTCGAGCGCTCGACTCTCAGAGGCGCATGATGCCGATGAGAACGATCCCCGCGCCTGGTGCCTGGCCTTCATCGTACCCAAGCCCCAACTGTACATCTACAACTTCGACCGCACCGTGGCCGATCTGGGCGGGCTGTCGGAAGCTGACTTCCTGGATCGCTTGAGGCAGGCCGGCGATCCCATTCCCATGGCCGCTCCGTGGACCGAACCAGGCCTGGTGGCCGTGCGCACGCCGGGCGGCTGGCATGGATTGAGACTGACGCCACCGCCTGCCGATGCCGCGCCCGATGCCCGCCTGGATGCCGCGCGGCTGAGCGAACTGGTGCTGGGACCGATCCTCGGCATCCAGGACCTGCGCACCGACCCGCGCGTTGGTTTTGTGCCTGGCACGCAGGGCACCTCCGCATTGGAACATATGGTGGAAGCCGGTGAGGCCGCCGTGGCCTTCCACCTGCACGCGGTGAGCTTCGCGGAACTGCAGGCCGTGGCCGACCACGGAGGCACCATGCCCCCCAAGAGCACCTGGATAGAACCCAAGCTTCGCAGCGGCCTGCTCGTGTACGACCTGGACCCCAAAGGCTGAGAACATCGCGGCACACCCATGGACACCACCGCGCTGAAGGAACGATACGATCGGGTGAAGGCCGCCCTTCCGCCGAATGTGACCCTGGTGGCCGTAAGCAAGACGCGGACTGTGGAGGAGATCCGCGCGCTGTACGACCTGGGCCACCGGGACTTCGGCGAGAACTACCCGCAGGAATTGCGTGACAAGCAGCCGCTTCTCCCGGCCGACATCCGCTGGCACTTCATCGGCCACCTGCAGACCAACAAGGTGAAGTACTTGGCGCCATTCGTACATCTGGTGCATGCCGTGGACAGTGAGCGGCTGCTGGATGAACTGGACAAGCGCGCCGCCGCCACCGGCCGGACCATCGATGTGCTGCTGCAACTGCGCATCGCAGCGGAGGACACGAAACACGGTTCGCAGGAGCACGATCTGCGCGCACTGTTGAAAGCCTTCGGGGCGGGCCGATGGCCCGGACTCCGTGCGCGCGGACTGATGGGCATGGCCACCCTTACCAGGGACCGGGAGCAGGTGCGCCGGGAGTTCGCCCGGCTGGGCGCCCTGTACCGCTCGTTGCACGCGGAGAACAGCGTGGACCATGCCACCTTCGACACCCTGAGCATGGGCATGAGCGACGATGCGGACCTGGCCATCGCGGAAGGTTCCACCATGGTGCGCATCGGCACGGCCCTCTTCGGCCCGCGAGGATGAACCAGGCAACCGGCCGGGTCGCCGGCGTCTTTCCACTGTAAGTTTGATGTGCCCAACGACCACCATGCGCCGCCTTCTCCTTCCGTTCCTGCTCGTCTCCGCAGCACCCGCCACCATGGCCCAACGCAGTTTGGAGGTGGGTGTGGCCACTGGCGCGGTCCAGTACTATGGCGACCTGGGCAACTACGACGGCCCCGTGCAGTGGAACAGCGCCAGGCCGGGCATGACGCTCACCTTCCGCGATTTCCTGAACAACCCGAAGCGCTATGTGACGCGCTCGCTCACCACCGAGGCCCGGCTGAGCTGGTTCCGCGTGGGCTACGACGAACGCGCCCTGATACCGGGGATGGAACTCTCCGAAATGAAGAACCTGCGCCGTGGCCTCAGCTTCCGCAACGATCTGGTGGGCGCCTCGGGACACCTGGTTCTGAATGCCTACCGTGAGCCCTACCAGCCCCTGTTCCAGCAGCGTTTCTTCATGTACTTCCACATCGGCCTGGGCGTCTACCACGGCCGTCCGAAGGCCGATCTCTTCCGCGGCGACATCGACCCGGCCAACCGCTACTGGTTCTGGAACGACGGCACCATCCGCGACGCGGCGCCCGGAACACCCGACGCGCAGGTGATCGAGAAGGACGGAGAGTACGAGACCGACCTGTACGACTGGCTGACCCAGGCGCCGAAGGGCTACGGCGAGAACACACGCGCCTCACGCGATTCCCCCTGGCATGTGGCCGTGCCCATGGGCGCCGGTGTGCGCTACATGATCACCAAGGAGATCAGCCTCGGCGTGGAGTACCAGTACCTCATGTTCACCAATGACCGCATCGACGATGTGAGCGACCGCTACGCCACCTGGGCGGAGATCGATGCCACCTATGCCAATGACCCCGTGAAGCAGGAACTGGCGCGCTACATCAGCGACCCCACCGGCCTGGGCACCAACGGCGAAGAGGGCATCTTCACCAGCCGACGTGGCAATCCGGGCTTGCTGGACACCATCAGCTTCCTGAGCTTCGAGGTGAGCTACAAGTTCAAGCGCAAGCCCGCCCGCCGCAGCTTCGTCAACCTCTGAGACCGCTTCCTTGCCAAGACCCATGACGCGGACCCTTCGGGGTCCGTTGTCATGAACGGACGGACCGCTCCCATGGCCAAGGTCTACCTTGTGGTGCCGATCCCAGGCACCAACACCATGCGCCGAACACTGCTCGCTTCCCTCCTGCTGTTGTTGACCTTGCCCGCCCTGCATGGCCAAGGCATCGAACAACACGACCGCGTGCGCATCTGGTTCGATGACGACCCCCGCGCCATGGAACGGTTGGGCGCGCTGGGCCTGGCGGTGGACCACGGTGATGTGCGGCCCGGTGCCTGGATCGAAACGGATCTTTCCCTGTCGGAGATCGCTCGAGCAAGGTCACACGGCTTCCGCTGTGAGGTGCTCATCGCCGATGTGACCACCTGGTATGTCGCGCGCAACAACTCGGGCGCATCGGAGAAGGCGGGCGATGGAAATGCTTGTGGTGGTCCTCCTGCGTTTCCCGTGCCGGCGCACTTCACCCTGGGCAGCATGGGCGGCTACTACATCTGGGAGGAGATGCTCGACGTCCTGGACCTGATGCACGCCGAGTTCCCGGGGTTGGTCTCCGCGAAACAAGAGATCGGCCTGAGCCTGGAAGGAAGGCCCATCCACATGGTGCGCATGTCCAACGACCCCGATGTGGAACAAGGCAAGCCCGAGGTCTTCTACAACGCGCTGCACCACGCGCGCGAACCGGGGTCGCTCTCGCAACTGATCTTCTTCATGTGGCACCTGCTGGAGAACTACGGCAGCGATCCCGAGGCCACCTACCTGCTGGACCATTTCGAGTTCTACTTCGTGCCCTGCGTGAACCCGGATGGCTATGTGTACAACCACGATCTGGCGCCGGATGGTGGCGGCATGTGGCGCAAGAACCGCAGGCCCAATGCCGGCGGTTCCTTCGGCGTGGACCTCAACCGCAACTACGGCCATGCCTGGGGCTACGACAACAGCGGCTCCTCGGGCAACCCGGAGTCGCAGGTTTACCGGGGCACGGAGCCCTTCTCCGAGCCGGAAACCCAGGTCATCCGCGACTTCAGCGCCAGCAGGAACTTCCGCCTGGCCATGAACAACCACACCTTCGGCGGCCTGCTGATCCATCCCTGGGGTTACCTCCCCTCCTTCTTCACGCCCGATTCGGCCGTGTTCGCCGAATACGGCGCGCACATCGCGGAGCACAACCGTTACCTCTATGGCACGGGCGACCAGACGGTGAACTACGTGGTGAACGGCGGCAGTGACGACTGGATGTACGCCGAACAGGACATCCTCTCCATGACCCCCGAGGCGGGCTTCGGCAGCGACGGCTTCTGGCCACCCAGCACGCGCATCGTACCCATCTGCCAGGACATGATGGCCGGGAACCTGCGCACCGCCCACCTCGCCGGGGTATACGGCATGGCCGCCGACCGATCGCCCGGGATCCTGGATGGTCCCGAAGGGCACATCGTGTTCCACCTCACACGTCTCGGCCAGGAAGCCGGAGACCTGATCGTCTCCCTCGAACCCTTGGAGAACGTCTCCACCACAGGCGCACCGATCGTCTTCGGCGATATGGCCCTTTTGGAGACCCGTATCGACTCCATCGCCTTCACACCCGCCCCGGCAATGCTTCAAGGCGAGGTGATGCGCTTCGTTCTCGCGGTCAGCAACGGTGCCTACACCCTGCGCGATACGCTCATCAAACACTTCGGCACACCACTCACCGTGCTGGTGGAGAACGGTTCCTCCATGGCCCAATGGCAAACTAACACCTGGGGCCTGAGCGCCGCGTACTGGCATTCCCCACCCACTTCCATCACCGATTCGCCCAACGGCGACTACCCGAACAACAACGTGCGCACCATCACGCTGGCGCAACCTTTCGATCTAACGGACGCCACCTCGGCGGTGCTCACTTTCATGGCACGCTGGGACATCGAGGCCCGCTTCGACCACGCGCAGGTCTATGCCTCATCCGATGGCAGCACATGGGTCCCGCTCTGTGGGCGCTTTACACGGCCAGGTGGCGAAGCACAGGATGAAGGCCAGCCCGTTTACGATGGCCAGCGCTACACCTGGGTGCGAGAGGAGATCGCTTTGGACGACTTCCTGGGCGAGGAGGTGCAGCTTCGCTTCCGCATGATCTCCGATGCGCAGGGCCGCCGCGATGGATTCTACTTCGACGACCTGAGGGTGATGAAGACCATCGCGCTGAATACCGGGGTCGACGTGCCTGAGGAGGTCACGATCGCCGTGATGCCCAACCCGGCCATGGACCATTGCTGGGCCACCTGGACCGGAGCGACACAGGGCGGGCATGCGCTGGTGCTCCGCGATGCGTTGGGCGCCGTGGTGAAGCGTTGGATGTTGAGCGGCCCACAAGGCAGCATGCGGCTGCACGTTTCCGACCTCCCGGCTGGCGTGTATCTCCTGCAAGGCTTGTTCGGCGACAGGCCCGTTACCGCGCAACGGCTGGTGGTGGTGCGGCCCTGAGACCGCACAAGGCCGAGTAGATTCGCGCCTCATGTCCAAGGACCAACGCAAGCGAATGGACCTGGCCTTCGCGGCATTGCTCAGCGAGGATGATGCCCAGGCCTTGGAGGCGATCACCCGTATCCGGGCGCATGGCGATGCCCGTGCCATTCCCCCGCTGCTCCAAGCCCTGGCCCGCACCACGGACGAAACGCGCCGACACCGCATCAACGCGCTGCTGCACGAGGTGAAAGCCGAAGGCGCCACCTTGGAGTTGATCGCCGCATTGGACGACCCCACCCTGTTCGACATCAGGGCGGAGGTGGTGGCCGTGCTGTGGAACGCGGGCCTCGACGTGCGCGACCACTTGGAACGCTTGGTGGCACTGGCCATCACTGGCGATGCACCGCTCGCCTTCGAGGTACTCACGGTGGTGGAGCATCAGGAGGTCTGGCCGGAGAAGGCCGCCCGCCGCGCGTTGAAGCTCTTGCGCGACGCGGAAGGCGCCGAACCGGACAGCTACAAGGCCACTATGCTGCGCGACATGGCCGTGCTGCTGGAGCAAAGGCTGGGCGTGGCCTGAAACAGCGAAGCCGGTCCGCCACCCAAGAATGCGTAGACCAGGCCGGGCCTCGTGAAGGCACGTGATTCATGGAAGAAGGCCAGGCACCAACTGGGCCCGGCCTTCCTGGTCGCAACTTCACAACTCTCCCTCAGGGCTGCACCACCAGCCTCTGCACGTGGCACTCCTCCCCTGCCGTCACGGCCACCACGTAGGTGCCAGCGGCCACGCCATCGAGTTGCCGCATGGTGTTGAACCGAAGAACTTCCAGTCGATGGACCACCATGCCACACCAGCAACCTCTGGAAACAAAGGAGCCGCCCCTTTCGAGACGGCTCCCGGAGTGACACGCGCCGGCCTTTACCCTATCGCTGGACCGGCGGCACCACACTTTGCAGGTTTCCTATCCATCGTACGCTCCCACACCCATTTACCAGTGGACCTGTCGGCCCTCTGGGTGCTGAACAATCCTTCGGCTCCCTTGGTTCGGATACGCATGTACTTTCCGTTACGCGGCGCTGTATGCGCGCAGCATCCAAAGGTCCTTTTCCATGGCCGTGATGTTGTCGCCCACGAGCGTGGAGGTGGCCTCATCCCCAGCGGCGCCGGCAAGATGCAGGGCTTCGCGTTGCAGCGAGATGAGCGTCGTCATGTCCGACATCACATAGGCCACGGTCTCCTTCGCACCGGTCAGGTCGCGGTGCTCCTTCACGCGGCTTTCACGCAGGTAGGCGCTGAAAGTGTGCAAGGGTCGTCCTTCCAAGGTCAGGATGCGTTCGGCGAGTTCATCGATGAAAGTCTGCGCCTTGGTGTACAACTCCTCGAACTTGGCGTGCAACTCGAAGAATGCGGGGCCGGTGATGTTCCAATGGCATCCCCGAAGGTTCTGGTAATGCACCTGGTAGGTGGCCAACATGGTGTTCAAGCCTTCCACCTGAGACGCGCTTCGATCCCTGTCCAGACCGAGACTGTTGGTGACGGACCTGGCGCGCTTCCCCTTCGTCCCATTCGGCATTCTAATTCCCATGCCGCGAAGGTACCATAGGGATCATCGATACATTCGATGTTCCAATAGTTTCACATTATGACCCTGCAACAACTGGAGTACATCGTGGCCTTGGACACGCACCGCCACTTCACGCATGCCGCAGAAGCCTGCCATGTGACCCAGCCCACCCTCACCATGCAGGTGCGCAAGCTGGAGGAGGAGATCGGCGCGGAGCTCTTCGACCGGCGAACACAACCGGTGCGACCCACGGACATGGGCGGGCATTTCATCGCCCAGGCGCGCGTGGTGCTGCGCGAGGCGGGCCAACTCATGGACCTGGTGGACGAGTTGGAAGCGGGACTCGCCGGCGCATACAGGATCGGCGTCATACACACCCTGGCGCCCTACCTCCTGCCCCTGTTCCTGCCGCGCTTCGCGGAGGGCCATCCCGATGTGCGGCTCACCATCGACGAGCGCAAGACCAGCCGCATCCTCAAAGGCCTGCGGCGCGGCGAGCTGGATGTCGGCATCCTGGTGACACCGGTCAATGCCGATGACATCGAGGAGATCCCGCTCTTCAATGAGCCCTTCCTCGCCTACCTGCCACCCGGCCACAAACTCGCACGGAAGAAGCGCCTGCAGCGCGCCGACATCCGCGACCAGGCGCTGTGGGTGCTGGGCGAAGGCCATTGCTTCCGGGAACAGACCCTGAGCCTGTGCGACAGACCGAGTGCCGGCGGCAACGAGAACCTCCTGTATGAGAGCGGCAGCATTGAAACGCTCAAACGCATGGTGCGTCGCGGCAGCGGCATGACGCTGGTGCCTGAACTGAGTGTTCGCCCGGAAGACCCGCGCGTGCGCCGCTTCATGGACCCCGAACCCGTGCGGCAGGTGAGCCTGGTCGTACGCAAGCCCTTCGTGCGGCGCAGACTCCTGGAGGAATTGTCGCGCTGCATCCGCCAGGCGGTGCCCAGGCGCATGCTCGCGACCCCATCGCGCGGTGCCGCCGTGCCCGTGTAGCTTTCGGCGGCCGGCCCCGTCATATGGCCGAAAAGAAGAACGACATGGAAAAGACCCTCAGGAGCACCTCGCTGATCCGTTTCCCGGACTGCGACCCCTTCAACCACCTGAACAACGCGCGCTACCTGGACTATTTCATCAACGCGCGGGAGGACCACTTGATGCATGGCCTCGGCTTCAACATCTACCAGTATGCCCGCGAAACGGGCACGAGCTGGGTGGTGGGCATCAACCGCATCGCCTACCTGAAGCCTGCCATGCTGATGGAAACGGTGAGCATCGACAGCACCATCCTCGCGTGGCGCGAGCGCGAAGTGCTGGTGGAAATGCGCATGTGGGACGAGGAGCGGACCGCCTTGAAGGCTTTGTTGTGGAGCACCTTCGTGCATGTGGACCTGCGCAGCGGACGATCCATACCACACAATGAAGCGATGAGCGCGCGCTTCCGACCGTGGGAAGCACCCCTGCCCGACCCCTCGATCACCTTCGAGCAGCGCATCGCGCAACTGCGCTGAGCGCTGGTATCCGATCAATCCTCCGGCGGCGGCAGTCCCGTCTCGAAGAAGCCCTGCGGGAAACCCTTGTTCGCCTCGATGTTGGTCACCTCCAGGATGGTTCGGCCCCGGATGCCGCCACGTTGTTCGATGCGATGCGGGAACAGCACGCCCAGAACGGGCTTGTGGTCCAGATAATCGGTGGTGATGGTGAGGCCGCGGCCGTGCATGAATTTCATCTCCACCCGGCGCAGGCGCATGCCGGTCTCCACATCGAAGTAGTCCTGCCAGGTGGGTCCGGGCCTGGTCTTGATGTGCAGCTTGTAGGCTTGTCCCCGGCCCAGTGGTGTCCGGCCGCTCACGGTCATGCGCTCGGCGATGCGGTCCATGTCCACCTCCGGCACCGGCGCGGCGATGAGTTGGATGTCCCGCAGGTCGATGTCGAAGAGTTCCTCGTCGCCGGCGGGTGAGCGGCGCACGGCACGTTGCCCATCGAGCACCACCTCCTCCACCGTCACGCCTTTGGACACCAGCCGCGAACGGTAGCGCCCGCGCGATCCGATCCATTGCTCCACCAGCACGGTGTCGCCGTCCATGGTGCCGGACCAGGTGATGCGCAGATCGTCGATGCGCTCGGCTTTCGCGCGGCCACCGATGGCTTCCAAGTGGCCATCGATCAAGCCTTGCGGCGTGATGCCCGGCACTGCGACCAGCACCTCTTTCATGGGCTCGCCCTGCGCGTTGATGACCACGATGGGTTCCTGGAGGTCGTCGCTGAACTTTTCCAGCTCGTCGCGGATGGCCTCCAGATCGCCCACCACCAGGATGACCACGCCTTCCGGCCGCAGGAACGCCTCGGCGGCGGAGCGCACCTGTTGCTTGCCCACGGCGGACAAGCGCTCCAGCCAGGTGCGGTAATGGTCCTTGGGCAGGTCGTTCAACTGTTGCTCCAAGGCGAATCGCGCCACGGTGCGCGGCTCTTCCAAAGCGCGGCTGAAGGCGCCCGCCATGGTGCTCCGCGCCAGTTCCAATTCCTCGGTGCCGGGCGTGGATCCGCGCATTCGTTCCATTTCCGCGATGATCTCGCCCACCGCGGCGGAGGTGGCATCGGTACGCACGCTCACCGATACGATCATCGCGGTGTTGTACCGGTCGGGGTCCATCTCGGAGTATGCGCCGTAGGCCCACCCCTTGTCCTCGCGCAGGTTGTCCATGAGGCGCGAGCTGAAGGTGCCCCCGCCGAAGATGGTGTTCATCACCCGGGCATCAAGTGCGCGCAGGTCATTGGGTTTGAGGTTGAGCGGGTGGCCCACACGGACCACCGATTGGGTGGCGCCAGGCCGGTCGTGCACGAAGACGCGGCGCTTCTCGCCCGGTGTGGCGGTACGGCGCAGGTAGCGCACATCGCCCAGGCCCGGCACCTTTTCCTCACCACTTTCCAGGTTCTTGGGCACTGGCACCGTGGCTTTCCACTTGCCGAAATGGTCCTTCGCCAGCTTGCGCGCCTCCTTTTCGGTGATGGCGCCCACCAGCACCAGGTAGCCCTTGTCCGGCCGGAAGTAGCGCGCATGCCAGGCGCGGGCGTCGGCGGCGGTGATACGCAGCACGGAGTGCTCCGCAGCGATATCTCCATAGGGATGCGCCTTGCCGTAGATCTGCCGTCGTATCACCGCATCGGCGATGCCCTCGGGATCCGCGGTGCGCTGGCGCAGCAGGGAGGCGAGGTTCTTCCGGGCGGCGTCCACTTCCGCATCGGGGAAGGATGGCGCGGTGACCACATCACGGAAGAGCCCCATGAGTTGCGGCACATGTTCCTTCAGGCAGGCGGCATAAACGCCATCGGCCGAGGTCTCGAAGGTGGCCCCGATGGCGTCCACGGCCTCATCAATGGCGGCCTTGTCGCGCGTTCTGGTCCCCGTGGCGATGGTCTCGCCCACCAGATCGGTCAGACCCGCCTTGCCCGCGATGACCATGGGCGGAATGTCAGCGTGGAACTGGACGCCCACCAAAGGAAGCTTGTGGTCCTCCACCACGATCACGCGCAAACCATTGGGCAAGGCGAAGGTGACATGGTCGCCCACGCGGACAACGGGCGGCGGGCCGGGTTCAGGCGGCAGGCCGCGATCGGCTTGTGCGTACATGATGCAGGATGCGAATAGGCCATGGGCGAAGGCCAGGGCGCGGACGGGCGAACTGCTGGTGGACCGTGTGGTCATGGTCTCAGGAATGGGCCGGAAGATAGTGGAGCAGCACGCGGCGTGCGGGGTCCAAATGGTCCAGTGCGGCCTGCCTGATGTCCTGCAAAGTCACTCCGGCCATGCGGGCCAGTTCATCCCGCACGGCGTGCGCGCCCCCTTGTAGTATGTGGGCCGTGGCCAGCCGGTGCGCCACACCGGCCATGCGCCGCATGCCCTGCACCGCTTCCATGCGGGCCCGGGTGCGGATCGCGTCCAATTCGGCCGGCTCCATGGTCGTTTCGCGCAGCCGCTGGAGTTCCTCGTCCATGGCCCGTTCCAGCACGCTGGGATCCACGCCGGTATTGGCGATGGCGAAGATCATGGCCAGGCCACCCTGCTCGAAGGGCAGGGCGAAGCTGCCCACCTGTACGGCCAGCCGGTGGCGGTCCTTCAAGGCCCGTTTCAGCCGCGCCGCATGGCCCGAGGACATGCCATGCAGGAGCAGATCCACCGGCATGAAGGCGGGATCCCGCACCGGCGGTATGCGGTAGGCCTGCACCACGGCCGGCAGTTCCACGCGATCGTGCACCACGGCACGCACCTCGTGTTCAAGCCCGGCCACCGGCAACGGCGTCCGAGGGACCTCTGCGCCCATGGGGATGTCATCGAAATAGTGGTGTACCAGTTCGCGCGCCTGGACGGTATCGAAGTCTCCGGCAAGGACCAGCACGGCGTTACGCGGCACATAATAGCGCTGGTAGAAATCGCGGAAGTCCCCCTCCCCGGCCGATTCCAGATCGGGCATGTGGCCGATCACCGGCCATTGGTAGGGATGATCGCTGTAGGCGCGCCGCAGCACCTCGGGCAGCAGGTTGCCGTAGGGGCGGTTCTCGTACATCTGCCGCCATTCCTCACGCACCACATCGCGCTGGGTGTCCACGCCCTGGCGGTCCACACGGGCGTGCAGCATGCGTTCACGCTCCAGCCACAGCCCCAGGGCCAGCCGATTGCTGGGCAATACTTCATAGTAATAGGTGCGGTCACTGCTGGTGTTGGCGTTGAGCTGCCCCCCGGCACGCTCCACATGGCGGCTGAATTCGCCCCGCGGGATGTTGGCCGAACCCTCGAAGAGCAGGTGCTCGAAGAAGTGCGCGAAGCCCTTGCGGCCGGGCGCATCGTCCTTGCTGCCCACGTGATACATCACGCCCACCGCCACGATGGGCGTGCTGTGGTCCTCGTGCAGGATCACATGCAGACCGTTGTCCAACGTGAATTCCGTGAATGTGATCTCCGGGTCCGCAGCGGAAGAACCTGCCTGGTGCACCATGGGAAGGCGCCAAATTAGCGCGGTGCGCTTCGCCCGCCGATAACTTTGGAGCATGTCCGGGACCGCCTCCGCCATCGCCCCAAAGGTGCGCCGCCGTATGCGCCTCAGGGCCCTGCGCTACGCCATCACCTTCACCGCACCGCTGATCGCGGCGGCGGGTTTCCTGCTCGGCGGCATCTGGACCTGGGTGTTGCCCGTGCATGCCTTCGTGGTGATCCCGCTCGCCGAATTGTTCCTCAGCGGGAAGCACTACAAACTGAATGAGCAGGAGGAACGGGCGGCCTTGGAGGATCCGGTCTTTGATGTGATCCTCTACCTGATCGTGCCGGTGCAATGGGGCATGCTCATCTGGTTCCTGGCCACGGTGGGCGCGCCGGGCCAGGCAGGCTGGGAGATCGCCGGGCGCATCGCCACCATGGGCATGTTGTGCGGCATCTACGGCATCAACGTGGCGCATGAGTTGGGCCACCGCGCCAAGCGCTGGGAGCGCGACCTGGCCCGGGCGCTGCTGCTCACCAGCCTTTACATGCACTTCATCATCGAGCACAACCGCGGTCACCACCGCCGCGTGGCCACGGCTGATGACCCCGCCTCGGCGCGCTACGGCGAAAGCGTCTACGCCTTCTGGGCGCGCAGCATCGTGTTCAGCTTCCTCAGCTCCTGGCGCATCGAGGCCGACCGGCTGCGCAAGGCAGGCAAGGCCCCCTACGGCCCGGCCAACGAAATGACCCAGGCGATGCTGTGGCAGGGTGCGCTGGTCACGACCATAGCGCTGGTTTTCGGCCTGGCCGCGGTGTGGGCGTTCCTGGGCGCGGCGCTCATGGGCATCCTCCTGCTGGAAACGGTGAACTACATCGAGCACTATGGACTGCGCAGGACGATCGGCGCGCAAGGTGCTCCGGTGCGTGTGATGCACTACCACTCGTGGAACAGCGACCACCTGCCGGGGCGTTTGATGCTTTTCGAGCTCACGCGGCACAGCGACCACCACTGGAAAGCCAGCCGCAAGTACCAGATCCTGCAAAGCCACGCCGATGCGCCGCAGATGCCCACCGGCTATCCGGGCATGATGGTGCTGAGCCTTGTGCCACCGCTCTTCTTCCACGTGTTGCATCCCCGCCTGCGGAGCCTCGCGGCCGAACGCGAGCATCTGGAGCTGGCGCGCTGAGGGCGGCACCCATGGCTACTTTCGCGGCGCCATGGCGCAGCAGGCGCTCGGGCATCACCCTTTGGCGCATACCCTGAAGCGATCCTTCCTGGACCCGAAGACGCTGGACCTCGCGCGGCATCTTCACGGCACATTCGGTGCGGAGCGGATCGCTCTACTGGAAGCGCGCCGTGATCCGCTGCCCTGGACGGACCGCTCATCGGTGGAATTCCCTGAGGCGACCGCGGCGCTGCGTATGAAGGAATGGCAGGTGGCCACCCCGCCCGAGAGCTTGTTGGAGCGGCGCGTGGAATTGCTCGGCGGTGCCACGCGGCAGGAGCTGGTGGATGGCCTGAACACCGGTGCCAAGAGCTACGTGGCCGATCTGTGGGACCTCTGTGCCGGGGACCCCTGGCGCATCATTCGCGCGCACCGCAATCTGGAACGCGCCTCCAGGGCCGACCTGGCCTATGTACCCGCCGAAGGTGGCCGCATCCGCATGAATCCCGCCAGCACCGTGCGGTTGATGGTGGTGCCGCGCCCCTTGCACGTGCCGGCGCATGCGGCCGAAGGCGCGGGCGACGACATCGCCGCGTCCATCATCGACCTGGCCCGCGTGGTGGGCAATTGCGCCATTAACCTGATGGAAAGGCAGGGCGGAGTGCACCTCTACCTGCGCGACGTGCGGGGCCAGCAGGAAGCAGGATGGTGGGGCCGGTTGTTCCATGAACTGGAGGAATGCGCCGACCTGCCCACGGGCACCATCCGCGCCACGGTGATGATCGACAACGTGCGCGCGATGCTGGAAGCGGATGAGATCCTCTTCGCTCTGGCACAGCACAGCGCCGGACTCTCCTTCGACCCGCAGGCCTGTGTGGCGGACATCATCGCGCAGTTCCACGATCCCCAAGGAGCACCCTTGCCAGGCCGTGAGACCATCGGGCTGGACAGCCCGTTTCTGCGCGCGCTCAGTCTCCATCTCATCGGCCTGTGCCATCGGCGTGGCTGCCACGCCATCGGTCCGCCTTCCTTCACCCTGCCGCCGAAGGATCCCCTCCGTGCCGGAGCCGACCACCTGTCCATGCTGGCGGACAAGGAGCGCCAGGCGGTGGATGGTCATGATGGCACCCTGGTCACGCACGCCGGTCAGGTGAACGCCGCCGTGATGGAGTTCAACAAGGGCATGCCGCGCGCGCACCAGATGAACTACCTGCGCCATGAGGTCTTCCATGCGGCCGATCTGCTGCGCACACCGGAAGGCCCCGTCGCCGTGGACAGCCTGCTGGCCATGACGCGCACCGCGCTTTGCGCCCTCACCTATCACCCTACGGGGCAAGGGCGGGTGGAGCAGGGCGGGCGCCTGCACGATCGCTCCTCGTTGCGGCTGGCGCTGAGGATGCTGTGGCATTGGCTCCACCTGGACAAATCGGTGAGCACCACCACCGGTCTGGAGATCCGCCCCGAAGTGATCGGTTATCTGCTCCGCAAGGAGGCCGGCAAGCTCTTCGCCAACGAGCCTGAAGAGATCAAGGAACTCGCGCGCACCGCAGCGGACCAGCTGCTGGCCCTGGTCACCGCCGGCGCTGTACCGGACGAGCCTCTGTGATGGCTCCTATCTTGGCCACACATCGACCTTGACCGCATGAGCGCCTGGATATCCGTGGAAGAAAAACTGCCCGAGGACGGCCAGCGCGTGCTTTGCCATCTGCCCGCCAACCGGGTGTACCTGCCCGGCAAGAGCGGCGACCACGAGGAGCGGCCCGTGGTGATCCTGCGTTTCCTACGCGACCATTTCCTGAAGAACGCCAGCAAGACCGGCTACAGCGGCGTGCCCCACTTCTGGCAGGGCGAGGGTTCCAGCAACCACTTCTTCGCCGACGTCACCCACTGGATGCCTTTGCCGGAAGCGCCTTAGTGGAAAGGGTGCAAGGGGTGGAACGTGCAAGGGCGAGAGGGCATGAAGGTGGAGATTGCAGGTAGTGTCCCACTTTGGCTCGCCCCCAAACGCTCTGTGAACATTGTCTCGGGCCGCAAATGCCAGGGACCATCGGGTGGTGGACCGGCATAAGGGTCCGGAGCGCATAGACCTCACGGCCACCGTGTGCGTGGGTGTCCACGATCCGCGCGGCGCGGGCCAACGCTGATAGTGCGCGGGTATGTGGGTGCGTGGCCCTGCGCTTGGATCGTGGTCGCCTTTTGGCTCCACCTTTTGGCGAAGCAAAAGGTGGAAAGGAGGGTCTGAGCGTTTGTTCATCGGCGAACAGGGACACTACCAAAGTGCAAGGGGTGGAAAAGTGAAAAGGTGCAAGCGCACCCGCGCTCGCACCTTTCCACTTGGGACCTACCACCCCTTGCACCCTCCTACTTCACGATCTCCAGCAGCTCCACCTCGAAGATGAGCACGCTGTTGGGCGGGATGGCGCCGCCGGGGCCACCACTGGGGCCATAGGCCAGATCGCTGGGGATGTGCAGTTTCCACTTGCTGCCCACGGGCATCAGTTGCAGGGCCTCCACCCAGCCGCGGATCACCTGGGTCACGCCGAACACGGCCGGTTCGCCGCGGCGCACGCTGCTGTCGAACTCGGTGCCATCGATCAAGGTGCCGGCGTAGTGCACCTTCACGCGGTCGCTCGCCGTGGGCTTCGGCCCCGTGCCCATCTTGATCACTTCATACTGCAGGCCGCTCTCGGTGGTGGTCACCCCCGCGCGCTTGCCGTTGGCCAGCAGGTATTCCTCGCCGATCACCCGGTTCTCCTCGCCCTGCTTGCGCTCCTCGGCCTGGCGCTCCTCCTGCATGCGCATCATGTAGCGCTGCACCACGCTCTGCAGCACCATCTCGTCCATGGTCACGCTGCTGTCCAGCCCATCGCGCAGGCCATCACGCATGGCTTCGAGGTTCACGCCCTCCAGCTTGTTGCGCTTGAAGTTGGCGCCGATGTCGGCCCCGATGGCGTAGCTCACCGAGTCCATCTCGGTCTTCAGCGGCGTGCGGCCTTTCTGGCCTTGGGAACAAGCGCTGAGGACGGTCATCGCCAGCGCGGCGGATATGATGCGGATGGTCATGTTCGGCGTTTTGAAGGGCGCGAAGTTAGGCGGTGGCCAGGGAGGCGGATGTTCATGCTTCACCGCGCCCCCCCACCCCCTGCCGCGATCAGCACCCGGCGCAGGGTCTTGTCATACTTCCGGAAGCGCGACAGGTCGCCGTGGTGGCCCCGGGGAAAGGTGATCATCTCGCGCGGCAGGTCCGCGGGCACCTGGGCATAGAGCCGCAACGCGCTGTTGTAGGGCACCAGCGTATCGCGGCGGCCGTGGAAGATGTACACCGGGCAGCGCACCCGGCGGATGGCCTTGTCGTTGCGGAAGGGATAGCGCAGCAACAGGCGGTAGGGCAGGATGGGCAGATAGGACATGGCCACATCGTAGAGATTGGCGAAGGGCGTTTCCAGCAGGAGCAGGCGCGAACTGTGCGCGGCCGCGAGCGGGGTGGCCATTGCGCTGCCCAATGATCGGCCGAAGAGCACGATGTCCTCCTCGCGCCATCGCATACCAAGGTGCTTGTACCACGCTTCGGCATCATCCAGCAGGGCGGCCTCGCTGAGGCGTCCCCGGCTTTTGCCGTAGCCGCGTGGGTCGGGCATGAGCACATCGAAGCCCATGCGCGTGAAGCGCGGCGCCAAACTGCCCCAGCGCCGCAAGCTGCCCGTGTTGCCATGGAAGTAGAGGATCGCGCCGCGCGGCTTCTCCGCCGGGAAGTACAAGGCGTGCAGGCGGGCGCCATCCCCGGTATCCAGCCAACGTTCCTCGAATGGGAAGGTGAACCGCCAGCGGTAGTTCGGTCCCACCCGGAACCGGATGAAGATGAAGCGCTCCTGGAAGATCCAGTAGAAGAGGCAGAGGGCCGCATAGCCCACCAGCAGCACACCGGCCAACATCCACAGCAGACCCATGGGGCGAAATTACCGGTGGTGGCCCCCTGCGTAGTGTCTCACTTCGACCCATGTTGATCAGTTCCATGACCGATGCTTCGGCCTGGGCGCCCAACAGCAACGGACAGTTGAGGAGCAAGAGTTCGTAGTGTACAGCAGAGCGTGCAGGTACAGCGTGCGGTGGGCGTCCACGATCCGCGCGGACGCGCCCGGCTCGTGGGCTTGTGCTGCGGGCCCGTGTGAGCCGGGCTGCGGCTCGGATCGTGGTCGCCTTTTGGCTCCACCTTTTGGCGAAGCAAAGGGTGGAAAAGGGTATGTCAACGTCGATGTTCGCCGACCTGACCTGTTAGCGAACTGAGACACTGACCCCCCTGCCGACCTTTGCACCATGGTCGGTCCGCGTGATCTCGCATGGGCGGCGCTCGTGGTGGCGCTGCTGGCGCCTTGTACGGCGAATGCGCAATCGGTTCGCAAGGGCAGCCTGGTGAGCAGCCTCGGCGGCGGTGCGGGGCTGCTGGACCTGCACGGGTCGGGCGGGGGGATCGGCCAACCGGAACTGCCCTGTGGCGCGGTACGCTTCGCCTTCGCGCACGGCTTCGGCAAGCGGTGGTCCCTGGGCCTGCACTACGACCGCATCGGCAGCGCTGAACATGCGGAGCCCTTGGAACGCCTGCGCATCACCACCTATCAATTGGAAGCGAGCTGGCGTCCATGGATCGGTGAACGTGCGGCGCTGGAACTCCTGGCAGGCGCAGGCACCTCGATCCTGGCCTTGCGTCCGGTGGGCGGCAGGTTGCCTTATGGGGCGAACGCTGGTGTGGTGCAGGTGGGCGCCCGCTGGCTGCGCATGGTCTCCGGCACGCTGGGGGCCTTCGTCGCTGCGGATCATGCGGCCAGCGCCACGGCCGATCTTGCCCTGGAGGGCGAAGCGGTGAACGACGCGGACGGCAGGCCGATCTCCGTATCGTGGTCCTCCACGCGGCTCACGGCCGGACTGCTCTTGCGCTTCTAACGCCGGTCGCGCAGAAAGACCCACTGGTCCACCGTGCTCTCCTCCGCGCTGAAGCGGTAACCATCACCATCGTACTTCTTCAGCGCCTGCGGATCGAGGATGCGGTGCCGGATGATGTGCCGCGCCATGGCGCCGCGCTGGTGTTTGGCGAAGACCATGACCACCTTGTGACCGCTCCCCACGCGGTCCTTGAATACGGGCGTGATCACCGGTACACCAAGCCGTCCGGTCCTCACCGCCTTGAAGTATTCCTGCGAGGCGAGGTTCACCACCACCTTCCCCGCCTGTTTCAGATCACCCTGCAACGCGTCGGTGATGCGATCGCCCCACCAGGCATAGAGGTCCTTCAAGCCACGGCCCATGGCCAAGGGGGTGCCCATTTCCAAGCGATAGGGCAGCATGCGGTCCAGCGGACGCAGCACGCCATACAACCCGGACAGGATCCGCAAATGCCGCTGCGCGAAACGGAGGTCGTCAGCATCAAGCGTGCGGATGTCCAGCCCCCGATAGGCCTCGCCGTTGAAGGCGAAGCCCGCCGGCAGCGCATGCTTCCCGAACGGCACCGACCAGGCCTGGTAACGCGCGTGGTTCAGCGCGGCCAGCTTGGGGCTGATGTCCATGAGCGTGGCGAGCTTCTTCGCGCTCATGCCGCGCAACTTCTCCGCCAGCGGCACGGCATGCTCCAACAGCACCGGCACCGTGGTCCGGATGCCGCTCACGGGACTTTCATTGAGGTCTTTGGCCGGGGAGAGCAGGATGAGCATGGGTGGTTGATGAAGGCTTGGGGTTGAATGTCGAAAGTGGAAGGCGTTGTTCCCTGGAGGAGGTTCCCGCGACCTTCATCCTCCAACGGCAAGAGACTACTTCATCCCCCGCTCCTTTTGTATGCTTTCATAGGCCTGTTGCACCTTCTTGAACTTCTCGGCCGCTGCCTTTTGCACCTCCTCGCCCAGCTGGGCCACTTTGTCCGGGTGGAACTTCATGGCCATGCGGCGGTAGGCCTTCTTCACCTCCTCGTCGCTGGCCTTGGGATCGATCTCCAGCACGGCGTAGGCGGCGGTGGGGTCGGCCATGCGGAACATGGCGCTGAGCGAGGCGAGGTCCTTGTCGCTGATGCCGATGTCCTGCGCGATGCGGTGCAGCAGATCGCGTTCGCTGCGTTCCACGCGGCCATCGGCGTTGGCCAGGCCGATGAGGTAGTGCATCAGTTGCAGCCGCACGGGATGGGGCATGTTCCGCCGCACCTGCTCGCACACCTCGCGCAGGGGGATGTCGCGCTGCAGCACTTCACGCAGGGCCAGCAACATTTCCTTGGCGCGCAGGGTGCCGAACTGGGCCAGGAAGAAGCGCCGCACATGGTCCAGCTCGTTGCGTGTCACGCGGCCATCGGCCTTCATCAGCGCGGCGCTGAGCACCACCAGGCTCATGGCCAGATCGCCGGTGGTAGTGCGGCCCGTGTGCTGCGTATGCCCACCAGGTCCGGCACCCTCCTCAGGCCCCGGGATCCATTCCCCACGGCCCATGCGATCGATCATCGCGCCCACGGCGAAGCCCAGCACGCCACCGATGGGGCCACCGAAGGCCCAGCCCAGTCCGCCGCCGATCCATTTGTTGAAGGTCAAGGGATGGTTGGAAGGTTGGTAGGGTGTGGGTTTGGATGATGGAGGTTGGCGTTACCAGCGGCCACCGGCGCCGCCGCCACCGAAGCCGCCGCCACCGAAGCCACCGAATCCGCCGCCACCGCCACCGCCAAAACCGCCACCGAAGCCGCCACCGCCACGGCGCCCGTGCTTCTGCTGGGTCTGCGACAGGAGCCACATGGCGGTCCAGAAATCGATGTTGTTGCGCTTGGCGTAGCGTTTCACACCTCCACGCCAGGACAGCGTCATCACCACGATCATGATGACAATGAAGGCGAGGACGCCCCAGGGGATCGGATCACGGCCGTAGCTCTTTTCATCGAACTCGCCCTTGGCCAGTGCCATGAGCACGTCGGTGGCCTGGTCCACGCCTTGGAAGTAGCGGCCTTCCTGGAAGTGCGGAATGGCCTCGCGGTCCACGATGCGTTTGGCGGTGAGGTCGGGGATCACGCCTTCGAGGCCGTAGCCCACGGCGATGAAGAGCGCGCGCTCGCCGGGCTTGCCGAAGGGCTTCACGAGGAAGACGATCCCGTTGTCGAAGCGCTTCTGTCCGATGCCCCACTTCTCCCCCACTTCGAAGGCGAGGTCCGATTCGGGGTAGCCGCAGAGGGTGTCCACCACCAGCACCAGGATCTGGTTGCTGGTCTCGCGGGCGAATTCCACGAGTTTGGCATTGAGGCGCTCCACCTCGGCGGCTTTCAGCCAGGGCTCACCATACTGCCACACCAGCTTGTCCTGCTGGCGCTCCGGCGGCGGCTTCAGTGAGCAATCGAACGATGCGGCCCACCCGGTGGATGTGAGCAGAAGGAAGAGCAGGACCCCTTTCGTCCTCATCGCCGCCCGATGCTCACTTCGTTGGACAACTCGTCCACGTCATCGCGACGCGGTGGGTAGTGCTTGGCGAGCAGGGCGGCCACCATGCGCACCGCTTCGCACAGGCCATCGGCCCGGCGCTCGGCGGCGAAATGGAGCTTCAATACGGCGAGGGTCTGGTCCCAAAAGCCGGTGGGCACCTTTTCATTCACGCCCTTGTCGCCCACGACCGCCACCAGCCGATCGCCGGCGGAGACGTAGATGAGCACGCCGTTGCGTTCGCGCGTGTGCTGCATGCCGAGTTCGGTGAAGATGTAGGCGGCATGGTCCAGCACATCCTCCTCGATGTGGTCCTCGACATGCACGCGGATCTCGCCGCTGGTGAGGCGTTCGGCCTCGCCGATGGCCGCCGCCACGCGGGCACGCTCCTCGTCGGTCAGGAAGTCCTCGGCGGTGAGCACGTCAGAAAGCGATCTGCGGTGCCTGGTCGGTGCCTTCGCGGGCCTCGAAGTAGCCCTTCTCCGAGAAGCCGAACATGCCGGCGAGCAGGTTGCCGGGGAAGCGCTTGATGCGGGTGTTGAATTCGCGCGCCACCTCGTTGTACTTGCGGCGCTCCACGCCGATTCGGTTCTCCATGCCCTCGTACTGGGCCTGGAAATCGCGGAAACCCTGCACGGCCTTCAGCTCGGGGTAGCGCTCCACGGTCACCATCAGGCGCGAGAGGGCACCGGTGAACTGTTGCTGGGCCTCTTCAAAGGCGCGGATGTTCTCGGGCGTGAGGTTGTCCGCGCTGACATTGACGCTGGTGGCCTTGGCGCGGGCTTCGATCACGCCGGTGAGGGTCTCCTGCTCGAAATCGGCGGCGCCCTTCACGATGGCCACCAGGTTCTGCGTCTTGTCAGCGCGCAGCTGGTAGGCGTTCTCCACGTTGCTCCACTGCTTCTTCACGTCCTCGTCCATGCCGATGGTGCCGTTGTAGAAGCGCATGCCCCAGAAGGCGAGCAGGGCGATCACGCCCACGAAGATCCAGAGACCGATGCTTTTCATGTTGTGTCGGGGGTGTCAGGTAATGCCGCGAAGGTAGCGGCGGTGCTCGCGATCAAGCATCGTTCCAACACGGTGCACGTGTCAGGCTGGCAGGGATCAGCGTGCCACCACCAGACGCGTGGTCCACAGGGAGGTGCCCTGGATCCGCAGCAGGTAGGAGCCGGCGGCCAGGCCGCCAAGGTCCAGGGCGATGTCCGCGCCGGGTGTCACGGCCAGGCCACCAAGCACCACGCGGCCGGTGGCATCGTGCAGGAAGAGCTGGCCGCGCCATCCTTCGGGGATCCGTACGCGCACCATTTCCGAAGCGGGGTTGGGGAAGACCTGCGGCAGCGTGCCGCTGATGGTCTCCTCCACGCTGGTAACACCGGGGTTGTAATGGAAGCGCGCGGTTCCGGGCACACCGGCTGTGGTGGTCACCAGCAGCACGGGCACGTCCATGCCGGGCGCGATCCACTTGTACTCCACGGTGAGGGGCTCATCGAAGCCGAAGCCGATGCCGATCTGGTCCACGAAAATGGTGTCGCGCCGGGTCAGCGTGGAACGCACGCGCAGCACTTGGAAGGTGTCCGCCGGCAGGTAGAGGGTGCCCCAGCCGTCCACCACGTTGTCGCGCTGTTGCGTCTGGCCAAAGAAGCCGAGGGTGGGGATGTCGATCTGGAATTCGCTGAAGGAGTCGTCCGTATCCCCGTATTCCATGGGAAAACGGTGGATCCAATCCACGGGGATGCGGCGCACCGAGGCGGGCAGACCGTTGATGGTGGCGCCGAAGCCCACATTCCGGAATCCGGTGGGGCCGATCTTGTAGTACTCGAAGACGTTCTCCAGCGTGATGCCCTGCAGGCTGAAGCCCATGCCCTTCACCGCGTAGTTGGCGGCGTGCTCCGGGTAGAGGATGTTGTTGTTGAAGAAGAATTGGTAGAGAAAGGGCGTGGAGGCCACGGTGACCGCGGTGTCGGCGCCGGGCAGCAAGGGCTGCAGGTCGCCGAAGTCCCACACCACGCCGGGGCCGGTCTGCTCCACATTGATACCGGCGGGCAGGGTGGTCTGGTAGCGCATGGTGTCGCCGGCGATGGGCATGTCGGCCGGGCCGATGACGATCTGGGCTGTAACAGGAGCGAGGAGCGCACAGGCGCCCAGGAGCAGGAAGTGTCGCATGGTGGCTGGGGGAGAAGGGAGCACACAAAGCTATCCGGTGGGACCATGCCGCACAACGGGCCGGGATCCGGCCCGGCAGAAACATGCATGTACATGGATGGTCGTGCATGGGCATGCTCCAGCCGACCAGTTGCGGCCCCCGTCATTTCCGTTCATTCCCGTCCATTCCCGGTCCAGGGCGAAGCACAACGGCCCGAAGCTTGCCCGGCCGCGCCGCTACCTTTGTCCACATGCGATCGAAGCTCCTCGCCCTGTTGCCCCTTCTCCTGGCCGCCGCCATGGCCCAGGCCCAGCCCGAGCGTAAGAACGACCTGGTGCAGTTCAGCGGCGTGGTGGTCACCGACAGCCTCTCGCCGGTGCCCTTCACCAACATCCTCATCAAGAACAGCTTCCGGGGCACCATGAGCGATGTGTTCGGCTACTTCAGCTTCGTGGCGCAGGAGGGCGATACCATCCTGTTCAGCGCCGTGGGCTTCCAGCGCTCGCAGTACGTCATCCCGCGCGACCTGCCCGAGAGCAAATACTCCATGATCCACGTGATGGCGCGCGACACCATCATGCTGGGCGAGATCAGCGTGTACCCCTGGCCCTCGCGGGAGCAGTTCAAGGAGGCCTTCCTCAACCTGAAGCTGCCGGAGGACGACTTCCAGCTGGCCATGCGCAACCTCTCGCCCGCCGAGATGATCCAGCGCATGGAGAACCTGCCGCCGGACGCCTACCAGAGCTTCCAGTACCAGATGGCCATGGACCGCACGCAGCTCTACTACAGCGGCGGCACGCCCACGGTGAACCTTTTCAACCCCATCGCCTGGGCGCAATTCATCCAGGCCTGGCAGAACGGGGATTTCAGGAAGAAGGACTGAACCGCCCCCAAGGGCGCGTGTACCGATCGGGCAAAACCCCGATCATGACCCGTCCGCTCCTCGCTTTCGCACTGCTGTTCTCCGCCTTGTCCGCGCGGCCCCAGGCCATGGGCAACCTCATGTACGAGGCCGCGAGCCGCATCTGGTTCCAACAGGCCGAGCAGCCGGTGAAGGCCAGCATACAGGGCAACATGCTGGTGCTGGAGGTGAACGCCATGATGAACGTGCGGGCCGACAGCTACCTGGCGATCTTCCACGTGACGCAATTGGGCCAGACCGCCGAGGAGGCCGACAGCCTGATGAACGCGCGCATCGGTGGCGTGCTGAAACGCGTGGCCAGGCATGGGATCAAGGATGCCGACGTCTTCACCGACATGCTCTCCTTCGTGCCCGTGTATGAGTTGGAAGCGAACCGCAAGCTCTTCAGCCGCAGCTACCAGGAGATCCCCGCCGGCTTCGAGATCCAGAAGAACATCCACATCCGCTTCACCGATGCGCGCGTGCTGGACCAACTGGTGACCGCCTGCGCCAAGGAGGAGATCTACGATCTGGTGAAGGTGGACTTCTTCGTGAAGCACCAGGGCGCGGCCTACGACACGCTGCGGATGTTCGCCACCAAGCTGCTGCAACAGAAGCTGGCCAATTGCGAGAAGTTGGGCCTGAAGACGGGTGAAAGCCACCGCGTCGCTGCCGAGCGGAACGGGGCCTACTTCCCCCTGGACCGCTACACCACCTACCAGAGCCGCGTTCAGAGCAGCCTCAACAGCCGCCGCAAGGGCCAGGTGGTGAACGATGTGCGCCGGCCCAACGCGCACTTCTACAACAAGGTGCCCTACGGTCAATTCGACATCGTGCTGCACGCCGAGATCACCGAACCACCGGTACAATACACCTACAACCTCACCCTGCACTGCCAACTGCCCGAGGCCTTCCCCAAGAAGGAAGCGAAGGAGATCGTGCGCTACTTCATGGTCACGGACAAGGGAGAGATGAAGGAGCTGCGCTTGTGACCACTGCAGGTGTGGCGTGAGGGTGCGCGGTGAGGCCCCTCAGTAACTTCGGCGCATTGTCGCCGCCCTCCGCCGATACCAATGACGCGAAGCCCCCAAATGCCCAGCGGAGCAGGGGCCGCCGGTGGCTGCGGGTGGTGGCCGGGCTCCTCCTCCTCCCCCTCCTGATCACAGCCCTGGCCGCGTTGCTGCTCTATCTGCCGCCGGTGCAGGACCTGGTGCGCGGCAAGGCGGTGGCCATTCTCCGCGAGAAGACAGGCACCAGAGTGGAACTGGAAGCATTGCGGTTGCGCTTTCCCCTGGGGCTGAAGTTGGAGGGCCTCTTCGTGGCGGACCAGAGGGGCGACACCTTGCTGCATGCGGGCCTGCTGAAGTCCGATGTAGGCCTGCGTGCCTTGCTGGGCGGCGATATTTTTCTCAAGCGCGTCCACCTCGCCGACACACGCGCCACGCTCACGCAGGACACGGACAGCGTGTTCAACTTCCAGTTCATCATCGATGCCTTCGTGGGTGAAGAGCCGAGCGCACCGGTGGTGGAGGAGGAAACCGGCGGCGGCCCGCACATCCGCTTGGGACAGGTGCGGTTGGAGAGGATCCATTACACCATGCATCTGGCGCCCTCTTCACTGGAGCTGGAATTGCGCTTGGGCGAATTGGACCTGGGCTTCGACCGCTTCGCGCTGGATCCGCTGATCTTCCATGCCGGTGAACTGCGCTTGAACAATACCCGCCTCGACCTGCGCCTCGCGGGCGGCGATCCCACGCCCCCGGCCTATCCTGAACTGGAGAACCCCTTGGCGGACATCGACGTGCGCTTCCGCAGGATCGCCTTGGAAGCGGTGAACTTCACCATGAAGACCACCGGCAGCGGCGACAGCCTGTGGCTCGGCCTGCGACACGGGGAAGTGCGGACACGCGCCATGGCCTCAGTGCGACAACACATCGACCTGGAGCGGGTGGATATCGCGGGGCTCGACTTCGGCATGCTGGCGATGTCGGGTGAGGACGTGCCGGATACCACGGCCCATCCGGATCCCTTGTGGCTGGACCGCGATGACGGTTTCAGGTATTGGACACAGGACTGGGACCTGGCGATCGGCGATCTGCGCATCGCACAGAGCCGTTTCGCCCTGCATACTGACAGCATCGCCACGCCCAGCTCGCTCGCGGATGCCACCCAAGTGGTGTCGCGTGGGATCGAGCTGCAAGCGCAGGGGATCGCCGTCAACAATTCACGCATCGCCATGGAACTGGAGCGGATGCGTGTCGCCGCAGGGCCCGACACCACTTCACTCGAACTATCCTTCGCCTTGGTCGCCACCCCGGAAACCATCGCGTTGCACAAAGGGCGGATCAGCGCCATGGACAACACCATCGCCTTCCAACTGCGGGCCCATCCCGGCGATCTGTCGCGCGCCTACCGTACCCCCTACGCGGTTCCCCTCGAGGCCGAGCTCAGCGCCCAACTCCGCATGGCGGGCCTCCATCCCCTGCTCGCCGCATTGGGCATCGCGCTGCCCGCCGCCGCCTCCGCGGAGGAGATCTGGGACACGCGTGCGTGGTTGCAAGGCACCGCCAACAGTGCGGAAAGCATGGGCCTGCATCTCACCGGCGACCAGGGCAGCCGCATCCGCCTGGAAGGACGTACCCGCCGCGCGGAGAACTGGCCCTTCAACGATTTCGCCCTGCACCTGGAAGAATTCGTGATGGGCAAGGGCATCCGGCAGGTGGCGCGGGCCTTCGCACCGCCAGATGTGACGTTTCCGCAACACCTCAGCATGCGCGGCGATGCCAGCGGCGAGCGTGGCACCTTACGCACGGTCCTCGCCCTGAACAGCGACCTGGGCCGCGTGACGGGCTTCGCCGTGGTGCACGACTGGAGCGGCAACATGCCCGATGGTCTCGATCTCGCGCTCACCCTCTCGGCGATCGACGCCGGGAGGATCGTGGGCGACACGTCGCTTGGACCCATCGATCTGAAGGTGGTGGCCGGAGGCGAAGACCTGAACGGCCCTTCGCGGCGTGGGTCCATCTCGGTGACCCCCACCGCGCTCACCTACGCCGGCAACGACCTCAGCAGTCTGCGCCTGCACCTCACCGCCCAGGGCGACAGCCTGGCCATGGGCCTGATGGCCCGCGCCGAACATGCCGACCTGCTGCTGGATGCCAAAGGGCGCTGGCCGCAACCTGGCGACAGTCTGGCCGTGGACCTGGACCTGGTGATGCGCAAGCTCCAACTGCAGGAGCTCGGACTCGTGGGCTGGCCGCTTGATCTGTCTGGCGGACTCGCTGGCCGGTTGGCCTTCTCGCCGGAATTCCACGGCAGCACCAAGCTGGGTGCCCGCGACCTGCGGCTCTCCAACGGCAACGAGGAGTTCCTTTTCCAGCGCTTCCGCATCGGTGCGCTGCTCGCCAGCGATTCCACCGCCGTGGAACTGGACAGTGACGCCATCACCCTCACCTACCACAGCAACTTGGGCGCGGACAGCATCGTGCCCCGCGCGCAGCAGAAGATCACCAGCTTCTTCCAGCCCGAAGGCGCTTTCGAACCCGTGGCCGGCCGACGCATGGACCTGAAAATGACCCTGCCGCGGACGGAATGGCTCACGGACATCGTCTTCCCGGAACTGGACGCGATCGAGCTGCGCCGCTTCGACGGGTACTACGACAGCGACACGGACCAACTGGGCCTGCACATCGATGTGCCGCATCTGGACTACGCCGGTGTGGACCTGCATGGGCTGGCCTTGGACCTGGACGCCGAAGGCAACAAGCTCCAGGGCGCCATGCGGCTCGCACGTGTGGAGCGCGATTCCATGTATCTGGAGAACCTGGCCCTGGAGGCCAATACCGCCAACGACGCGCTGGATGCCACCTTCCGCATCACCGACGCTGGCGACGACCGCTACCGCATCGGGGCCACCCTGCGCCGCGAGGACGGCATTCCGGTGCTGCACATGACCGAGACCTTCCTCCTGAACAAGCGCGATTGGGCCGCACATCCTGAGAACGCGCTGCGCTTCACCGAGGAAGGGCCGCGCGCCGAGCATTTCGAACTCACCAGCCAGGGCGAGCGCGTGGCCATGCGCACCGGACGGCAGCGGCAGCACATCGAGTTCGAGGCCTTCCGGCTCAGTACCATCTCCCAATTGGTGGGCACCAGCGACAGTCTGCCCCTGGTGCGTGGCAGGACCACGGGCATCATCAGCCTTCCCTTCGTGGATGCCGGACGATTGGAAGCGGACCTCACCATCCGTGAACTGGCCATACAGGGCGTGCCGATGGGCGATCTGCGCATGCAGGCCGCCGAGATCGAGGCCGCCCGGTACCGCGGGGAGATCACGCTGGATGGGCCGGGGAACCAGTTGCGCGCCAAGGCCGACGCCGACCTGCGCGGTGAAAGACCGCACATCCGTGCCGATGCCGAACTCGCCTTCCAGGACCTCTCCTTCCTGAAGCCCTTCGTCACCGAGTACCTCTTCGCCGTGGAAGGCGGGCTGGATGGACATCTGCGCTATGAGCAGCACGGCGATGATATGAGCATCATCGGGCGCACCACCTTCACCCGGGCCGGAGTGGGCGTGATCCAGACCGGCGCCATGTACCGCCTGCCGAAGGAGACGGTCGTCTTCGATGCGGAAGGGATGCTCTTCGACCGGGTGACCGTGTTGGACACGGCAGGCAACCGTTTCCAGCTGGATGGCCGCATCCATACCGCGAAGCGCATGGTGCCCGGGTTGGACCTGCGCCTGCGCACCGATCGCTTCCAACTGGTGAACAGCACCATCGAGGACAACGCCATGTTCTTCGGGCAACTCTTCGGTGGCATCGACCTGCGCATCGGCGGCACGGCCCTGAACCCCGACGTGCGGGGCGATGTGGGCATCCTGGACGGCACCGCGATCAGCATCGTGCTGCCCGGCAGCCGCGTGGAGCTGATCGACCATGAAGGCATCGTGGAGTTCACCACGGACTTCGGCCGGCAGGACACACTGGCCGTTCGCACCGACAGCGAGATGCTGCGCGATTCACTGGCGGCGCAATTGCCCGGGGTGGCGCTGGACCTGCGCATCCGCCTGGACAAGCGCGCGCGCTTCGCCGTGGTGATCGACCCCACCACAGGCGATCAGGCCACCTTCAGCGGCGAGGCCGACCTGCGTTTCCGCTATGCGCCCGACAGCGACATGGACCTGCGCGGGTCCTTCGCCGTGGCCGATGGCGGGTACACGCTGGAGTTCTACGGGCTGGTGAAGAAGCGCTTCGAGCTGGTGCCCGGCGGCACCGTGGTGTGGGACGGCGATCCGCTGCGGGGCCGCATGGACATCCAGGCCCGCTACCGCGCCGATGCCGCACCCTTCCCGCTGGTGGCCAACGCGCGCGGCGGCATCACCGAAAGTGAACGCAACCGCCTGCAGGCCCGTTTGCCCTTCGATGTACTGATCAACATCCGGGAGCTGATCGACAACCCCGCGATATCCTTCGGCCTGGAGCTGGACCGCCTCTCGCGCAACAACTTCCCGCAGGTGGGCAGCCGTCTGGACCAACTGGCGCAGCCCGCCAACGAGGAGGAGTTGAACCGGCAGGTCTTCGGGCTGCTGGTGCTGAACACCTTCATCGAGGATGATGGCGCCAGCGGGCAGCCCAGCGCCAGCCTGGCCACCACCGCGGCGCGCAACTCGGTGAACAGCATCCTCACCGACCAGCTCAACCGCCTCACCGGGCAGATGATCAAGGGCATGGACATACAGCTTGGCGTGAACACCTATGACCAAAGCGCGGGCGGGGAGTTGTACCAGCGCACCTCGGTGGACTACCGCGTGAGCCAGCGGATCCTCAACGACCGCGTGCGCATCGAGGCCGGGGGATCGCTGGGCGTGGACGAAAGGCAGCAGGGCGTGAGCGGGGTGAGCAACAACCGCGCGGCGCAATACGCCATCAGCTACGACCTTACCACCGATGGACGGCTGCGGCTGCGCGCCTTCCACGAGAACGCCTTCGACCTCTACGACGGCGAGATCATCAACAACGGCATCGCCATCACCATCACGCGCGAATTCGAGGAGAACCACCGCGACAGGGAACGCAAGCGCGAGGAAGCGAAGCGACGTCAACAGGCCACCAACAAAGAGGAGGAATGAGGACGGGAAGGTCGTTGGAACCTGCCTGCCGGCAGGCAGGGTTGAAAGCCCGGATACCCACCGGGGGAAGGTCGGCGATGGGCCGATGGAGCCATGCCATGATGGTGATGATGCCCCTGGTGATGTCCTCTTGCACCGGGTTGAAGTACGCGAGCGAGGAAAGGCCTTTGTTCGCGGGCTTCACGGTGGCCTGGACAGAGAAGCCGGCCTTCGATGCTCGCCTGGCCCTGATCGAGTTGGAGGAAGTGGTGACGCCCACGCCCAACAACAGCCTGCTGGGGGTGCGGCCCACGGTGGCGCTGCACAACATGGTGAAGGAACCGGACCGGCCCAAAGGCCTGCGCAACCTGCTCAAGCACAAGATCGGTTCGGCGCCGGTGTACCTGGCCGATGTGCCGCTGGACGACATCAACGCCGCACTGGTGAACCGCATGAACAACCGGGGCTACTTCAGCGCACGGAGCAGCTATCGGATAGACCGGCGCGAACGCACGGCCCATGTGCACTTCACGGTGACACCCGGAGCGCCGCATCTGATCCGGGAGATCCGCTGGGGCGACAGCACCGCGGCCGGGCCCGACAGCGCACTGGCGAGCAGCGCGCGTGGTTCCCTGCTGCGCACCAGCGAGCCCTACCACCTGGCCCTGCTCACCAGCGAGCGCGACCGCGTGGCCGACCAACTGCGCGACCGTGGCTGGTTCCGCCTGCGCGCCGATGACCTCGTCTGGGCCGCCGACACCACCATACCCGGCCGGTCCGTGTCCCTGCACCTGCGCCTGAAACCCGCCACCAGCGCCGTCAAGCGCATGCGGTACTCCATCGGCGATGTCATGGTGCACGGCGATCGCGATGAACTCCTCCCGCCGTCGGACACCACGCTCGTGGACAGCGTGCATTATGTGGACTACCTGGGCATGTACCGTCCACGCACCATCACCCGGGGCGTCTTCATCCGGCCTGGCGAACGCTATTCCCTGCGGCGCCACAACGCCACCCAGCGCTACCTCAACAGCTACGGCGTGTTCCGCAGCGTGGACATCAATTACCAGGACGACAGTCTGCGGCAGGGCGTACTCCACACCGAGATCGTGCTCACCCCGCAACGGCGCTTCTCGCTTTTCAGCGAACTCAACGCCATCAGCAAGAGCAACAACTTCGCGGGCCCGGGTCTGAAGTTCGGTTTTCGCGACCGCGACCTTTTCCGGGGCGCCGAGCAGTTCACCCTGGACCTCAACTCGCGTTTCGAGACGCAGGTGGCCGGTGCCGGGCGGGGCACCAACGCGTATGAGATCGGCGCCAAGGCCGGCCTCCAGGTGCCGCGCATGCTGCTGCTGCCATTCCTGCGCACCACCCGCACGAGCGCCCCGATCACACACTTCGAACTGGGCTACGGTCTCTTCAGACGCATCGGCCTGTATGGCCTGGAAAGCGCCAACACGGGCGTGGGCTACACCTGGCGCGAGGACCGCCGCACCTGGCATGACCTGAAGCTCCTCGACGTGAGCTACAACAACCTGTACTACACCTCGGAGGATTTCGACCTCTTCCTGGAGGCCAACCCGGCCATCAAGCGCAGCTTCGAGGAGCAGTTCATCATCGGCTTCGGCTACACCTACACGCGCAGCACCCAGCGGCGTGCCCGGCAGCGCGGCTGGCTCGTGTACTCCCTGGGCGGCGATGAGGGCGGCCTGCTCACCAGCGCCGTGTACCGCGGCTTGGAGGGTCCGCGGCCGGAGGAAGGCTACACGCTCTTCGGCGAACGCTATTCGCAGTTCGTGCGCCTGCGCCCTGAACTGCGCTGGTACCAGCGCGTGGGCCGCACCGACGCCCTGTTGGTCTCACGCCTGCTCGTCCATGGCGCCTTCGCCTACGGCAACAGCAGCACGGTGCCTTACGTGAAGCAGTACTTCGCCGGTGGCACCAACAGCCTGCGGGGTTTCAGGGCGCGCAGCGTGGGGCCGGGCAGCTATGTGGGCACCCAGATCAACAACCTGCTCATCGACCAGGTGGGCGACGTGCGCATCGAAGCCAACCTGGAGTACCGCTTTACCATCACGGGCTTCATCAAAGGCGCGCTCTTCGCCGATGCCGGCAACGTGTGGCTGCTGCAGGACGACCCCCAGCGCCCTGGCGGCAAGTTGGAGTATGACGACTTCCTCGGCGAACTGGCCATGGACGCGGGCTTCGGCCTGCGCATCGACCCTGAGGGGATCGTCATCCGGATCGACCTGGCCGCGCCATTGCACCGGCCCGACCGGCCCGATGGCCTGCGCTGGACCTTCCAGGACCCCGAGGCCAACTGGTTCCGGGGCATGATCGTGAACATCGCGATAGGCTATCCCTTCTGATGGTAGAAGGTTGAAGGTCCAAGGTCGGGAACAAGCGCAACGGAACGGTTGTTGCATCGTAGAAAGCGCCATGCTCGACCGCACCTTCCGCCTCCTGGACACCGCATCGCCCGCCTGGAAAGTGGGCATCGCCATCGTCGTCACCCTGCTGCTCGGCAGCGCATCAGGGCTGGTGACGGCGGGAGCCGTGGAAGGCTGGTACATGGAGATCGAAAAGCCCTCCTTCAATCCACCCAACAGCGTTTTCGGCCCGGTGTGGACGGTGCTCTACATTCTGATGGGATTCGCCGCCGGATTGGTGTGGAGCAACGGCACGGACGATCCCCAGGTGCGGCGTGGGCTGTTGCTCTACGGCCTTCAACTGCTGCTCAACGTGCTCTGGTCGCTGCTCTTCTTCGGGCTGAAAAGCCCCGGGCTGGCGCTGGTGGACATCACCCTGCTGCTCCTCACGATCATCCTCTGCATCCGCGCCTTCCACCCCATCGACCGCTGGGCCGCCTACCTGATGATGCCCTATCTGCTGTGGGTATCCTTCGCCAGCGTCCTCAACGCCGCGATCCACGTGCTGAACTGAGGAACTGACCGTCCTCAGCCCCCACCCCTTCCCGCTCGGTACTTTCGCCCCATGCGACCATTCGCCCAGGGCGCCTTCGCGTTGTTGATGCTCACGGCCTGTGCGGACGAGCGGCCGCATGAAAGGCCTGTCATGGGTCCCATCACCGACGCGGTCTACGCCAGTGGCGTGGTGAAGGCCCGCGACCAGTACCAGGTCTTCGCCGCCGTGAGCGGACTGGTGGCGCATGTCCATGTGCAGGCGGGCGACACCGTGGCCAAGGGCGATGCGCTCTTCAGCATCGACGACCGGGCCAGCAGTTTGGGCAGCCAACGCGCCGAAATGGCCTTGGAGCTGCTGCGCGCGAACGCGGGCAGTACTTCACCCGTGCTGGAGCAGTTGCGCATCAACGTGGAACAGGCGCGCGCACGCCTGGCCAATGACAGCCTGATGTACTTCCGCCAGAAGAACCTTTGGGACCAGAAGGTGGGCAGCAAGGTGGAACTGGACAACCGCGAGTTGGCCTACACCAGCGCCCGCAACGCTTACCAGTCCGCGCAGAAGGCCTTCAGTGAAACGCGCACCAGGCTGAAGAACGAGCTGCGCATGGCCGAGAACGAACTGGCGCTTCGCCGCTCCGCCCAGGGTGACCATACCGTGCGCAGCCTGGTTGACGGCCGCGTGTACGACGTGCTCATCGAACGCGGCGAACTGGCCACCACCCAGCGGGCCCTGGCCATCGTGGGCCGGGCCGATGCCTTCGTCCTGGAACTGCAGGTGGATGAGTATGACATCGTACGCGTGGCACCCGGCCAGGAGGTGGCGGTACACATGGACGCGTACCAGGGCCGCGTGCTGCAGGCCGTCATCACCCGGGTCGATCCGCTGATGAACGAGCGCAGCCGCACCTTCACCGTGGAGGCCGTCTATACGGACCCGCCGCTGCTCTACCCCAACCTCACCGCCGAAGCCAACATCATCATCCGCCGCAAGGAGCGCGCGCTCACCATCCCCGCCGGCTATCTGGTGGACAAGCGCTACGTGCTCATCGGCCCGGAGAAGCGCACGGAAGTGGAGGTGGGCCTCCGCGATCTGCGGCGCGTGGAGATCCTGCGCGGCATCGACAGCACCAGCGTCATTTATCAGCCCTGAGCCGCCATGCGCCACCGCCTGCTGCTCGGCATCTCGTCCACCCTGCTGCTGGCCCGCCTGCGGCAAAGCATCGTGGCCGCCGTGGGGGTCACCTTCAGCATCGCCATGTACATCGCCCTCAGCGGATTCATGAACGGGCTGAACGGCCTGCTCGATGGCCTGGTGCTGAACCGAACGCCCGACGTGCGGCTGTACAACGAGGTGCGCGCCTCGGAACAGCAACCGCTGGAGTTGTACTCCGGTGGAGCGGAGCACAACTTCATCAGCCGCATCAAGCCCAAGGCCGAGCAGGCGCGCATCCGCAACGCCATGGGCATCATGGACGCGCTTCGGCAGGATGAACGTGTGCGCGGCATCGCCCCCAAGGTGGTGGCGCAGGTGCTCTTCAACGTGGGCACCATCGAGCTCAATGGCGCGGTCAACGGCATCGACCCCATGGAAGAGGACCGCCTGCTGGCCTTCAGCGATTACCTGCTGGGCTGCACCGTGGATGACCTCGCCCAAGGCAGCAATGGCATCGTGCTGGGCAGGGGCCTGGCGGACAAGATGCAGGTGGGCATCGGCGACGTGGTACAGCTGACCACCGCCCAAGGCGACCGCGGCATGCTGAAGGTGCTGGGCTTCTACCAGAGCGGCATGGCCGACTTCGACAACGTGCAGTGCTACGCCACGCTCGCCACCGTACAGAACCTGCTGGTGCAGCCGCGCAGCCACATCACCGACATCCAGGTGCGCCTGCACGATCTGGCGCTGGCCCCGTCCGTGGCGAAGGAATACGCCGCACGCTTCGGGGTGGAGGCGCTGGACATCCAGACGGCCAACGCGCAGTTCGAGACCGGCAGCGCCGTGCGGACCATGATCAGCTACGTGGTCAGCGTGGTGCTGCTGGTGGTGGCCGGTTTCGGCATCTACAACATCCTGAACATGCTCATCTACGAGAAGCTCGATGCCATCGCCATCCTCAAGGCAACGGGCTTCAGCGGTGGGGATGTGCGGGTCATCTTCCTCAACCTTTCGCTGATCATCGGCGTGTGCGGCGGTATGGCGGGCATGCTGCTGGGCAGGCTGCTCGCCATGGGCATCGACCGCATCCCCTTCGAGTTCGACGCCCTGCCCACCATCACCACCTACCCGGTGGACCACGACGCCAAGTACTACCTCATCGGCATCGCCTTCGCCCTGGGCACCACCTGGGTGGCCGGTTGGTTCCCCGCCCGCAAGGCCAGCCGCATCGATCCGGTGGAGATCATCCGGGGCAAGTGACATGAGCAACGGAGATCCCGTCATCGAGACCCGCGGGGTGAGCAAGTACTTCCACGATCCGGTGACCGTGCAAGTGCTGAAGGAGGTGGACCTGCTGGTGCGGCGTGGTGAGTTCGTGAGCGTGGTGGGCAAGAGCGGCTGCGGCAAGAGCACCCTGCTCTATATCCTCAGCACCATGGACACCGACTACGAAGGCGAACTCTTCCTCGATGGCGAGCGGGTCACCGGCAAGCCGCACGATCGCCTCAGCAGCATCCGCAACGAGAAGATCGGCTTCGTGTTCCAGTTCCACTACCTCATTCCCGAATTCAGCGTGCTGAAGAATGTGATGCTGCCCGGCTTGAAACTGGGCAAGCACAGTGCCCAGGAAGTGGAACACCACGCCATGGAACGGCTTCGCACACTGGGCATCGAGGACCAGGCGCTGAAGGGAGCCAACCGGATCAGCGGCGGGCAGAAGCAGCGTGTGGCCATCGCCAGGGCGCTCATCAACGACCCACTGATCCTGATGTGCGACGAACCCACCGGCAACCTGGACAGCCGCAACAGCGCCATCGTCTTCGACATCTTCAAGGAACTCGCCGCCAAAGGCCAGAGCCTGCTGGTGGTGACGCACGATGACGACTTCGCCAAGGCCACCGACCGCATCATCACCATGGACGACGGGCGGGTGGTGGACCACGGCCATTGAACCGGGGGTCAGGTGGCCGTTGTCATGGCCGCGTTGCGCCGCTGCCGCATGATCACCGCGTGCAGGGCCAGCAGGACCAGCAGCGGTTCAGGCGCGGGGCCACCCATTTCGATGATGGAGAAACGGCGCTCCAGTTGGCGCCACGACATGCGCGCCTGCAAGCGCAACATCACGCGGCCCGAAATGTCCTGCAAGGCATAGCGCTCTTGCCAGGCCGATGGCCGCACCACAAGGAAGAGCTGTTCCGTGTTGCCGGGGCGATGGAACTGGATGCCCCTCCATCCGAAGCGGATCTCCCACACCGGTACATCGCCCACCATGACCCACAGCGCCGTGGTGAGTCCCGGCTTGCGCTTCACGATGTACAGGCCACCCGCCACCGTGATCTCCGCCCGGCTGGACCAGATGCTGGGGTAGCGCAGCGTGCCCAGGTCGCGGGCCTCCGCATCATGCAAGGCGATGGTGCGGCCGGGAAGATGCTCAAGGGACCACATGCGATCGAAGTTCGCAATGCCATGGCGGTCAGGTCCCGGGGTTGACAGGACCGGTCGTGGTGCGGGATGAATGGTCTACCTCCCCAGCCCCACGGTGGACATCGGTTCGGTCTTCACGCGCGCGGCCACGGCGGCATGCACCACTTCCTGGATGCGCGTACGGGTGCCGGCCTTCACCAGCTTGTTGGGCTCGGCATCGGGGTATACGCGGTTGCTGAGGAAGATGTAGACCACGCGGCTCTCGGGATCGGCCCAGGCCATGGTGCCGGTGAAGCCGGTGTGGCCGAAGCTGGCGTAGCTGACACAGTCGCAGGTGGGGCCCTTACCGCCCGCCACGGGCCGGTCGAAGCCCAGCGCACGCCGGTTGCCATTGCCATCGGGCTTGCAGAACTGGCACTTCGTGAACTCGTTCACGGTCTCCTCGCTGATGTAACGCCTGCCGCCGTAGGTACCGCCATCCAGCAGCATCTGCATCACCTTGGCCAGATCACGCGCGCTGCCGAAGAGGCCCGCATGGCCGGCCACACCGCCCATCATCGCCGCGCCGGGGTCATGCACATCGCCATGCACCAGGCGCTTGCGGAAGATGGTGTCCTTCTCCGTGGGCGCGATGCGGTCCAGCGGGAACCGCTCCAACGGGCGATAGCCGAGCGTTGTGGCGCCGATGGGCCGGTAGAAACGCTCCTCGGTGAAACGGTCGAGCGACGTACCGGTGATCCGCTCCACCAGGGCCTGCAGCAGATAGTAGCCCATGTCGCTGTACAGGTAGTCGCTCTTGTCGCGCAGCGGGGTGTCCAAGGTCCAGCGGAGCAGGCTGTCCTGGTAGGCCTTGTGGAGGTAAAGTCCATCCGCGATCCGGATGGGATATTCCTCGCTGCGCGAAGGGCTTACGGTGTTCGGCTTGAAGCCGCCGTTCTTGCGGATCCGTGTGTAGAATGGCACGAAGGCCTTGAGTCCCGCCTGGTGCGTGAGGATGTCGCGCAGGGTCATCTTCGCGTGCTGTGGATGGCTCTTCTCCAACTCGGGCAGATGCTTGCCCAGTTTGTCGTTCACCGCGATCCGGCCATCGTCCACCAGGGCCATCAGGGCGAGTGTGGTGGCGGCCACCTTGGTGATGGAGGCCAGGTCGTAGAGGTCGTCCTGCCGCACGAAGCGTTTCCCATCGTACGTGTGGTGGCCGTACACGCGGTCCACGATCACCTGGCCATCCACCGCCACCAGCACCTGGCAGCCCGGGAAAGCCTTCGCCTTGATCCCTTCGAGCACGATGCTGTCGACGCCCGCGAGTGAGGACGTGCGGATGCCCAAGGCCTCGGGTGCCGCATCGTGCAGCCGGCCGGTGGCGCGCAGGTCCACACCATCGTTGGCGCGCAACATGGCCTGGGCCGTCACGGGCAGACGGCCGTTGGACGGTATCGCGCCGAAGAGCGCATCGGCCGCGGCCAGCATGGCGTCGTCGGTCTCTTCGTAGGCGAGCACCGTGGTGGCCATCAGCATGGGCCCATCGGCTTTCAGCAGGCGATAGGGATTGGTGAAGTGCACGTGCACCGTGCGCTTCTTCGCCGCGATGGCCTTCACGATGCTGAACGCGCTGGCGGGGATGCCATACTCCTTGTTCTTGCGCCAGGTGGTGCCATGCACCGAGGCGATCACCACGTCGTAGGGCCCAAGGTCCTCCAGCAAGCGCTTCAACGCATCAGCGCCCAGGTCCTTGTCGCAACGGAAGGTGGCCACATCGGCGTGGCGCTTCAATGCGCGGTGGAAGGGGTTGTCCTGCTCGCCGCCGATGGCCACCGAGGCGATCCGCGCCTGTTCCTTCTCCCTGGGGCCGTGCAGGGGCAGCAGGCCATGGTGGTCGCGCACCACGGTGATGGCACCGGCGTGCAGGTCGTGGCGCAACACACGTGCCTCGGGCCGGTCCAGATCGCCGGCGATACCGGACAAAGCGATGGGCGATCGCTGCGGCAGGCCCGCCCATTCCTTGGCGCGCAGGATCTTCAGGCAGCTGTGCGCGATGCGCGCGCTGTCCACCTCGCCATCGGTCACCGCCTTGCGGATGCGTTCGATGGCCTTCACGGGGTCCTGCGGGAAGAGCATCACATCGTTGCCGGCGAGCAGTGCGCGCAGCTCGATCTCGCCCGGTTTCTCGGCGTTGGCCACGCCCTTCATGTTGAGCGCGTCGGTGAAGACCAGTCCCTGGAAGCCGAGTTCGCCCAGCAGCAGATCATGCACGATGGCCTTGCTGAGCGTGCTGGGCAGCCCCTTGGTGCTGTCCAACGCGGCCACTTCCAGGTGGGCCACCATCACGGCGGAAAGGCCGGCCCCGGCCATCCGGCGGAAGGGCCACAATTCCAACGAATCGAGGCGTTCGCGTGGATGCGCGATGTAGGGCAGGGTGTGGTGCGAGTCGCTGTCCACATCACCATGGCCGGGGAAATGTTTCGCCACGGCGAGCACACCGCCCCGCTGCAGTCCGCGCATGTAGGCCAGCCCTTTGCGCAGCACATTCTCCCGGTCCTCGCCGAAGCTGCGGTCATCGATCACGGGGTTGCGTGGATTGTTGTTCACGTCCACCACCGGGCTGAAGCTCACATGCACACCGATCCTTTTCATCTGCCGCGCGATCTCCAGACCCATGGCCTCCACGGGCGCATCATCGTGCAACGCGCCCAGCAGCATCTGGCGGGGGAAGCGCATGGTGCTGTCCAGGCGCATGGACAGGCCCCACTCGAGGTCCATGCCCAGCAGCAGCGGCACCTGCGCGGCCTGCTGGTAACGTTCGGTGAGGCGGACCTGGCGGTAGGGTCCGCCCTGGAAGAAGATCAAGCCACCGATATGACGTTCGCGCACCAGTTTCTCGATGGCCTCCTCATGCTTGCCGTCCTTGTTGCTGTATGCCGCCACCATCATCAGCTGCGCGATCTGCCTTTCCATGGAAAGCGTGGCGATCAGCGAATCGGCCCAGGGCGTGGGCACGGTCAGGAAGGGTGGCGGCGTATCCGTGGGCGGCGGATCGTGCGGCGGTCCCTCGGTCAGGGATGTGCCCACCAAGGCGATGCCCATGAGCCAGGGCAGCAAGAGTGCACGCGAACGATGCTTCATGCAGGGGAAACGCGGGATGGACATGCCACTGCATATGCCATGCCCATGCCACGTGGCAAAACTACCCGGGTGGCATGCGGGCCCCGGCCGCGCGCCGCGTGCAGTTCTCAACATCGCGGCCGGGGTTGCACAGGCGGGCCGCTGCGCGCTGCCTAACTTCGTGGCCACGCGTCAAGCACCATGTACGCCTTCCGGGTCCCCGCCCTTTTCAGCCTTTTCCGCCAGCGCGGGCCGCGGGAATTCCACATCGGCACACGCTACTACGACCCGCTGAAGGAGCAACGCGAGGAACGCCTGAAGCGCACACGGCGCGAGGCGGATGCCCGGGACCTGCGCACCGCCGACCGCGAACTCTTCGCCCAGCGCATGCGCCACAGCTGGCGCCGCCAGAGCAGCGATCGGGCGCACATCATGCGCCTGGTGGTGATCATGGGCCTGGTCATCGCCATCCTCTACTTCATCGTGAAGGGCTTCGGGCTCCTCGGCTACTGGAATGCCTGACATCGTAAGGCTCCTGCCCGACCATGTGGCCAACCAGATCGCCGCCGGCGAGGTGGTGCAGCGGCCCGCCAGCGTGGTGAAGGAACTGCTGGAGAACAGCGTGGACGCGGGAGCTGGCGCGATCACCCTGGTGGTGAAGGACGCCGGCCGCACGCTGGTGCAGGTGATCGACGACGGCCGGGGCATGAGCCCCACCGACGCGCGCATGAGCTTCGAGCGCCACGCCACCAGCAAGATCCGCGCGGCGGAGGACCTGGGCACGATCGGCACCAAGGGCTTCCGCGGTGAAGCGCTGGCCAGCATCGCGGCCATCGCCCAGGTGGAGTTGCGTACGCGCGAACACGACCAGGAACTTGGCACACGGGTCCTCATCGAAGGCAGCCGCGTGCGCACGCAGGAACCCTTCGCCGGCCCCGTGGGCACCACCATCAACGTGCGCAGCCTCTTCTACAACACGCCGGCACGACGCCAGTTCCTGAAGAGCGACGCCGTGGAGATGAAGCATGTGGTGGAGGAGTTCCAACGGGTGGCCCTGGCGCATCCGGAGATCGCCTTCAAGCTGGTGCACAACGACCACGAGGAATTGAACCTCCCGGCCGTGACACAGCCGGCGAACGCGGGCGCGGCGCATCGCCAGCGCATCGTGGCGCTCATGGGCCGCAAATACGACGAACGGCTCGTGCCCGTGGAGGAGGCCACGGAGCTGTTGTCCGTCACCGGCTTCGTGGGCAAGCCCGAGTTCGCACGGCGATCGCGTGGCGAGCAGTACTTCTTCGTGAACCGCCGCTTCATCCGCAGCGCCTACCTGGAGCATGCCGTGCGCAAGGCCTACGATGAACTGGTGGCGCGCGAGGTCCATCCGGCGTGGTATCTCTTCATCGAGCTCGATCCCGCGCAGATCGACATCAACATCCACCCCACGAAGACCGAGATCAAGTTCCGTGACGACCGCACCGTGTACGCCATCGTGCACGCGGCGGTGCGCCGGGCCCTGGGCCGCTTCAACATCACGCCCAGCCTGGACTTCGAGCCGGAACCCGCCATCATCGGGGCCTTCAGCGGCGGAAGCGCTCCGGCCGCGGTACCCGCCTGGCGTCCGCAGGAACTCGGCGCCTTCCAGTCCCCGCCACGTCCGGTGCCCGAAGGCTGGCAGCAGCTCTTCGACCTGGATGCGCCAGCGCCTGCCGGAACGCCGGGGATCCCCGCGCCACGGGTGCTGCCATCGCGCGAGCATGAGGGCACACCCGGCGAACGGCCCGTGTTCCAACTGCACGGCACGTACATCATCGCGCAGATGCGCAGCGGCTTCATGGTCATCGACCAGCAGCGTGCGCATGAGCGCATCCTCTACGAACGACACCTGAAGCAATTGGAGCAGGGTGCAGGCCTTGCGCAACAACTGCTCTTCCCCCGCAACGTGGAGCTCTCGCCCACCGACCATGCGCTGGTCTCCGGACTGTTGCCTGAACTGCGTGCCATGGGTCTGGACATTGAGCCCTTCGGCGGCCGCACGATGCAGGTGAACGGCATGCCCGCTGAAGCCGCCGACGAGGATCCCGGGAAACTGCTGGAGAGCGTGCTGGAACAATTGCGGCAGGACCAGGGCGCCTTGCGCAACGAGCGTCACCAGGTGCTGGCCCGCGGACTGGCGCGCAGCCTGGCCATGCGCCCCGGCCGTGTGCTGGACCACCGCGCCATGCACGACCTCATTGACCGGCTCTTCGCCTGCGCCATGCCCACCGCCACGCCCGGTGGCAAGCCCACGCTCATCACCTTCGGGCTGGATGAACTGAACGAACGTTTCGACCGCTGATGCGCCACTCCTCCTCCCCCTTCGCCGGCCTCCCCGTGGTGGTGAAGAACCTGCTGCTGATCAATGTGGTGATGTATCTGCTCACCATTTCCGGCCTGGGCGATCTGGCGGGCCGCAGCATGACGCATTGGCTGGGCATGCACTTCTTCGCCTCGCCGCTCTTCGGACCCTGGCAGACCGTGACGCACATGTTCATGCACGGCAGCATCGGCCATCTGGCGCTGAACATGCTGGGCCTCTTCATGCTGGGGCCGCCACTCGAATACCGCTGGGGATCTAGGCGCTTCCTCACCTTTTACATGGTCACCGGCATCGGCGCGGGACTGCTCTACGCCGCCGCGCACACCTTCGAGTATGAGCGTCTGCTGGGCATCATGGATCCGGCCAAGGTGGACCTGGTGCGCGCACAGGGCCACGAGCTGATCATGCGCTACCAGAACTACGTGGACCCCGACATGGGCGCCCTCAATGCCGTGCTGAACCGCCCCATGGTGGGCGCCAGCGGCGCGCTCTACGGGGTGCTTCTGGCCTTCGGCATGACCTTCCCCAACGTGGAACTGATGATCTTCCCGTTGTTCATCCCCATCAAGGCCCGCTACTTCGTGTGGATCCTGGGCGGCATCTCCATCTACATGGCCATGGCCAACAACCCCGGCGACAATGTGGCGCATCTGGCCCACCTCGGCGGCATGATCGTGGGCTACTTCCTCATCCGGCTGTGGCGGCACCGGGGCGAACCGGTATGAACGTGCGGCTGTTCCGAAATTCGCGGCGATGCGCGCCGGCCTTGGATCGCCGCCTTGGATGAAAGCACATGGGACTGCGTGACGATATACAGGGCTTGTGGCGGCAGGGCGGCATGCTCTACCGGTTGATCCTGGTGAACACCGGCGTATTCCTGCTGCTGCGCCTGGTGGACCTCATCTTCTTCCTCTTCGGCAGCGATGGGCCCGATCTGGTGGGCCTGCTGATGAGCACCAGCTCGCCCGCGGGGCTGTTGCGCACACCCTGGACCGTGGTCACCTACATGTTCACGCACTGGGGGCTGTGGCACCTGTTCTTCAACATGCTGATCCTGTTCTACATCGGCAGGATCTTCGAGGACCTCCTCGGCGGGAAACGGCTTCTGGGCAACTACCTGCTCGGCGGCTTCGCGGGGCTGGCCCTGTACTTCCTGGGCTACAACCTGCTGCCCGCCTTCGAGCGATACGCGCAGGCGAGCACCATCCTGGGCGCCTCCGCCGCCGTGATGGGCGTTTTCATCGGCATCGCCACCTACCGGCCCGACCTGGAGATCCGCCTGCTGATCCTGGGCACGATCAAACTGAAATGGCTGGCGCTGATCTATGTGTTCATCGATCTGGTGAGCATCCGCGAGGGCGGCAACAGCGGCGGACATCTGGCGCATCTCGGCGGGGCCATCTACGGCTACCTGGCGGCGCGCCAGTTGATGAAAGGCCGTGACCCCTCGCTGAGGCTTGTGCAGGCCCTGGAGGCCATCGGCCGGGCTTTCACCCCGCGCAAAGGGCCGCGCATGAAGGTGGCCAAGAAGCCCGTGCGCAATGTGATGGACCGCGATGCGGGCTTCAACGCCGCCAAGCGCGACAAGCAGGCGCGCGTGGACGCCATCCTGGACAAGATCGGCCGCAGCGGCTACGACAGCCTCACCAAGGAAGAGAAGGACTTCCTCTTCAAGGCCAGCCAGTGAGCGGCCATCCACCGCCATGGCCGAAGCCAACGAAGAAGCCCCCCGGAAACGGCGCCCCTCCTTCTGGCTGCGTCCGCTGTGGTGGCTCAACGGTCTGTCCGCGCTGGTGCTGCTGATCACCTATCCAGCGCCACACATCAGCCCCGACCACTTCTGGCCCCTGGCCTTGCTGGCCATGGCCTACCCCTTCCAAGTGCTCGTCCAGGCGGGCTTCATCGTGCTGTGGCTGCTCTTCCGCCGCAAGCGCATGCTACTCCCCATCACGGTGCTCCTGCTGGGATACGGCCACATCGCCGACCATTTCAAGCTCTTCGGCAGGCAGGGTGCGCCGCAGGGGATCGAAGTGCCGGGCGTGAAGCTGATGTCGTGGAACGTGCGCCTCTTCGACCTCTACAATTGGAGTGGCAACCGCGTGACGCGCGACGCCATCTTCGACGTGCTGCTGCGGGAGGACGCGGACATCCTGTGCCTGCAGGAGTTCTTCCACAGCGATGACGAGCGCTTCTTCCGCACCCGCGAGCCGCTGCTGAAGGATCTCCGGTACCGGCACCTGCATGAGCACTATGGTCATGAGGCGCGCTTCGGCCAGCGCTTCGGCATCGCCACCTTCAGCGCATGGCCCGTGGTGGACCGGGGCACGATCACCTTCGAGGCCAACCCGAACAACCTCTGCATCTGGAGCGACATCGCCCTGCCGGGGGACACCATACGCGTGTACAACGCGCACCTGGGTTCCTACCATTTCGGTGACGACGACTACAAGTTCATCGGCGAACTGGACACGGACACCAAGGGCGAGGAATTGCGGCGTGGCGGGCTGCGCATCCTGCGGCTGCTGCGAAGAGGGCTGCGGCAGCGCGCGGCCGAGGTGGAACGCATCGCGGCGCACATGGCGGGCAGCCCGCACCCGGTGGTCTTCTGCGGGGACATCAACGATGTGCCCATGAGCTACGGCTACCATATGCTGCGAAAGGACCGGTGTGACGCCTTCCGGGAAAGTGGCCGTGGGCGTGGCGGCACCTATGTGGGCGCTTTGCCCAGCCTGCGGATCGACCACATCCTGCACGATGACGCGATCGCCAGTTGGGGCTTCGTCACACACCCCGAGGAACTCAGCGACCACCGGGCCATCTCGTGCATGATCGCCCCGCGCCCGTGATCGCGCAGCGCAGGAACCCGCATCTTTGGGCGCCTGTGCCAGCGGCGGCGCCATGCTCTTCAACTCGATCGACTTCCTCGTCTTTCTGCCGCTCGTCTTCCTGCTGTACTGGGCCGTGGGCGCCCACACCACCCGCCGCAATGCCGTGGTGCTGGCGGCCAGCTACGTGTTCTATGGCTGGTGGGACTGGCGTTTCCTGGGGCTGATAGCGCTGAGCACCGCGGTGGACTACGCCGTGGGGCGTGGGCTCGCCACCGAAGAGGATCCGCGGAGGCGAAAGCTGCTGTTGTGGACCAGCCTCGCGGTGAACCTGGGCCTGCTGGGTTTCTTCAAGTACGCCAACTTCTTCATCGAGAGCTTCACGGACGCCTTCACCTTCATGGGCACGCCCATCGCGGCGGACCGACTGGACATCGTGCTGCCCGTGGGCATCAGCTTCTACACCTTCCAAACGCTGAGCTACACGCTGGACGTGTACCACCGCCGCCTGGCGCCGTCGCGCGATGCGCTGGCCTTCTCGGCCTACGTGGCCTTCTTCCCGCAACTCGTGGCCGGCCCCATCGAACGCGCCACCAGCCTGCTGCCCCAGTTCGCCGCGCCCCGCGTCTTCGATCGCTCCAGCGCGGTGGACGGCCTGCGGCAGATCCTATGGGGCTTCTTCAAGAAGGTGGTGATCGCCGACAACTGCGCACTGCTGGTGGACGGTGTGTTCGGTGCGCACGTGCAAATGGCCGGCAGCACCTTGCTGCTGGCATCGGTGCTCTTCGCCTTCCAGATCTACGGCGACTTCAGCGGCTACAGCGACATCGCCATCGGCACGGCGCGCCTGTTCGGTTTCGGCCTCATGCGCAACTTCGCCTTCCCCTATTTCTCGCGCGACATCGCCGAGTTCTGGCGCCGCTGGCACATCTCGCTCAGCACCTGGTTCCGCGACTATCTCTATGTGCCCCTGGGCGGCAGCCGCGGAGGCACGGCGATGCGGGTGCGCAACACCTTCATCATCTTCCTGGTGAGTGGTTTCTGGCATGGCGCCAACTGGACCTTCGTGGTGTGGGGTGCGCTCAACGCCCTGTATTTCCTGCCCTTGCTGCTCGCCGGCCGCAACCGCACGCACCTGGGTACCGTGGCCGAAGGCCGCCTGCTGCCCACCCTGGCCGATGCGTTACGCATGCTGCTCACCTTCCTGCTCACCTGCCTGGCCTGGGTGTTCTTCCGCGCCGAGGATCTGACGCAGGCGTGGGAGATCCTGGCGCGCATCGGATCGCCCACCTTGTTCGCTACGCCCAAGCTGGCGGCGCGGACGCTGGTGGTGCCCATGGTCTTCTTCCTGCTGATGGAATGGCTGGGGCGTTCGGACCAACATGTTCTGGAACGCATCGGACTTCGGTGGCCCACGATCCTGCGCTGGGGGATGTACGCGATGGTGCTGACCCTGATCGGACTGTACATGAGCACCGAGGAGACACCCTTCATCTACTTCCAGTTCTGAGCCATGGCACAGCTTCGCCTCCTCCTTCGCGTGCTGGGCTTCGGCGTCTTCGCGAGCGTCTTCTACACGGTGTTGCTGACCAGCCTGCCCAGGCCCCTGCCCACCGCCGTGGTGCGCGACCTGAACGTGCCGCGCGGTGGCTACGGACACAACCTCACGCGCATGGCCGAGGCGCGCACCTGGGGCCAGGTGGACATCCTGTTCCTTGGTTCATCGCACGCCTACCGCGGGTTCGACACGCGGATCTTCGCACAAGCCGGCGCCAGGAGCTTCAACCTGGGCAGCAGCCGGCAGACGCCCCTGCAATACGAGGTGCTGCTGAAGCGGCATCTGTCGGACCTCTCGCCTCGCGTGGTCATCATCGAAGTGGAGCCGCATGTGTTCATGAGCGACGGTGTGGAGGGGGCGCTGGACCTGATGGCCAATGGCCCCATCGATCGGGATGTGCTGCGGCTGGCGTGGCGGATCGGGCACCTGCGCACCTGGAACGCCCTGCTGCACAATGGCGGCAAACAAGTGCTCGGCCTCGGTGCGGCGGATGTGGAGGAGCGGCGCAAGGGGCCGGACACCTACATCCCCGGTGGCTTCGTGGAGCAGGACATGGCCTACAACACGCGCGTCCCCGGCGCTGGCAGGGCGGATCTGACACCGCGTGCCATGCAACTCGCCGCGTTGGACCGCGCCCTGGCCATGCTTCAAGCGCAGGGCATCGAAGTCTTGCTCGTGGAGGCGCCGGTGACCAGCGCACGCTACGCTTCCTACAGCGACCACGCCCGCTTCGCCGATCGGATGCGCGAACGTGCCACCTACATCGACATGAATGGCGCGGCGGAGCTCGACGACCGCCTCCACTTCTACGACAACCACCACCTCAACCAGCGTGGTGTGGAACTGTTCAATGCGGCCTTGATCGACACGCTGCGCGTACGCGGCTACCTGCCCGCCCCTTGAGCAACGGGCTCCTTCCGCACACGGCACAGGTCCAACCGGCTCATGGGATGGGCCTCCAGACCACGCACTTCATGGCGAACGAACAGCGCCACTTCATTGTGCGTGAGGAAGATCGCCGGTGCTTCGGCCACGACCAGGCTGTCCATGCGTTCATACAGCGCGATGCGCATGTTGTCGTCCACCACGCTCAGCGCTTCCGCATAGAGCCGGTCCATGGTGCTGTTCCGCAGGCAGGTGTAGTTGGGACCGGCCGGGGTGCTGTTGGCCCCGACGAAAAGCATCAGGAAGTTCTCGGCATCCGGGTAATCCGCCGACCAGTTCTTGCGGAAGAAGGGGTGCTCCCGGTTGGCCACACCGGAGATGTGGGTGCTGAGGGGCAGCACATCCACCGCCAGCCGGATGCCGAATGCCGCCAGATCGTGCTGGATGAATTCGCACAGCTCCAAGCCGGTGGACGTTGTGGCCACGGTCAGCACAGGCAGGCCCTGGCCATCGGGAAATCCCGCTTCGGCCAGCAGGCGGCGCGCTTCCGTGGCATCGTAGCCACGCCCCCGCCCTGATGCGCCGGGCAAGGCGGGCGGAATGATGCTGTGCGCCGGTACACCGATACCGTGCTGGATGTGTGAAATGATGCGCTGACGGTCGATGGCCATGTTCACCGCGCGCCGCAAGCGCACATCGCGCCAGGGGCTGTTGCGCATTGCCACGCTGTCCATCAAGAAGCCGAGGTAGCTCGTTTCCAGGGAGGGGGTACGGATCAGCCGGATACGATCGGCGTATTTCGGGCGGATGCGGCCCAGGGGGTCCAGCATCTCGTTCAAAGCGCTGCCCTCCACGCCGCTCATCATGTCGAACTCGCCCTTCACCAGCCCGAGGAACTCGGCATTGCGGTCCTTGACGAAGGAGATGGCGATGGCATCCAGATAGGGCAAGGCCTCGCCCGCCTCGTCACGCTGGTAGTAGCGCTCGTTCCGCCGCATGGCCAGCTTCACCCCTTCCTCCCAGTGGAAGAAGCGGAAGGGTCCCGCGCCCACGGGTCGGCTGCGCCACTCGGTGCCGAAGTGCTCCACGGCTTCGCGCGGCACCACGCTGGTGTACACCATGCAGAGGATGCCGATAAAGGGCGCGAACGGTCGTACCAGCCGCACTGCGAAGGTGCTGTCATCGATCACCTGGAATCCTTCCGGGCCGGGGACCACATGCTCGAACACCCAGCGTCCTGGTGAGGCCACACGCGGATCACGGATCCGCTCGAAACTGTAACGGAAGTCCTGCGCGGTGACCAGACGACCCCGGCCGTCCGGGAATGCTTCCGAATCATGGAACCACACATCCTGGCGCAGGTGGAAGGTGTAGAGGCGGCCGCTGTCCGCGATGGTCCAACGCGCCGCAATGGCGGGCCGCACGCGCAGGTCGGCCCCCATCTCCACCAGGCCGTCGAAGAACTGGTCGCACACCTTCTCGTTCTGCATGTGGCTGGAGAAGGCCGGATCCAGGTTGGTGAGCGCCGCGTACTGGTTGAAGCGGAACACCGTGCGCCCATCGTCCGCGCCGGGGCGGCCACAGGCGGCAAGCAACAGGAGCATGGGCCAGGACCGGCCGAGGACGGCGCACATGGCCGCAAAGGAAGCGACGGAACGCGCAAGGCGGCTCGCCATCGGCGATGCCAGGCTGGCCCGGGCTACCAGAGCGAATGCGCGAGGGCGAAGGAGATCACCGCGAGCAGGGCGAAGATGACGGCGCTGATCCGGATGAGGGGTCCGCGGTGGGCGGTTCGGGAGCGGTCCATGGAGCAGTGGTTGAGGTCGGTCCGTTGAGTGTCATAATGACGCGGGTATCGCCAAGGGTTGCCCGATGGGTTCTTTGATCGATCCGAGCTGCTCGCCTCACACCATGGTCGGCCCGCATTCCACTGCGCTGGACAAGGTCATCGGAACATCAAGGCCGGCTTGAGCGGATGAACCGGTGTATCGACCGTCCATTCGCGGAATCCAACAACAGCATGTATGTGCCCGCTGCCAGATCGCCCAAAGGGATGGTGTTCTCACCGCTGCCCAGCCGGCCTTCACGCACCCCTCGGCCATCGGGCGCCTGGATGCGCCAGTGCATTCGGCCGGGCTGATCCTCGGGCCACTGGATGAAGAGTTGGTCGATCGCCGGATTCGGATAGATCTTGGGCTCTTGCGATACGGTCGTGACGATGCCCGTATTGATCGTCGCCACCAGCACGCTCGGCTCGGTGATCACCGGCGGGTTGAAGTCGAAGTAGATGTTGGCGATGTTGGTGATCTCATCCCCGGGCAATAGCGGCAGGCGCGGGCGGATGCGGAAGCATACGAAGCCATGGCTCAACGGCTCGTTGAAGTTGCTATCCGGCAGCAGTATATTCTGGAAGTAGAACTTCAGGGTGCCCTGATCCCGCAATTCCCAGGTGAAGGCATGCGATCCCGCACCCATCTGGATCGTTGCTGGATCCAGGTTGGCCGGCAACGTGTCGGTGATCAGGATGTTGAAGGCGGTATCGGTGCCGGTATTCTGGAAGCGGATGGTGTAGTCGATCCACCCATCTTCATCAATGATCCAAGCGCTCGAGCTTCCCAACGATGTCTGCGCGAGCTTGTCGTTGGGGTCGTAGCTGCCGGTGATGGTCCGTGTGTTCGTGGCCGTATTGTTGGCCAGGTTACCATCCAGTGCCACGCTGGTGACCGCTGCCGTGGTGATCAGGTCCGTACCGAGGAGCAGCGGATCGGGCGGCACCGTGAAGGTGATGGTGTACGAACGCTGCTGCCAGGCGGTGAGCTGGGCCTGGTTCCACGTGATCGTGTTCCCCGCCACATTGCTTGGAGCGGGTGTTGCGTTCACATAGCTCAGCAAGGGATCGAAGGTGAGCGTGAGCGTGGTGTTCCCGCTGGCCGTGGGGGTCAGGTTGCGCACCGTGACGCCGCACTGGAACTGGAACCCCGGTCGCGCGGGACCACTGCCGATCACCGTCTCCAGGTCAAGGGCCACGATGGATGTATCCGGCAGCAGCCGGTTCGTACCCTGACCTGTGGTGATATCGAACGCAATGGGTCCGCCTGCGCAATGCTCCACGACCGAGGCGCTCTGCTGCGTCAGGGTGTAATTGCCTGCGGGCAGGCTGATCGCGTAGCTGCCGTTCGCGCCCAAGTTGGCGTAGTACGGTCCCGGTTCCACCACCACGATGCCTTGGGGCACCGGAGCCTCGCCCACGTTGGAAAGGCAGTTGGTGTTGTCGTCGATGAAGGCCGTGCCGGTGACCACGCCGCAGTCAGGCCCCAGGTCCAGGATGGTGAAGGGCAGCAGGTCCACACAGTCGCCTTGAACATGCTGGAATAGGCGCTCCACGTAGTAGTCGCCCGCGGCCAGGTTGGTCTTGGTAACGATGTTGTTGCCGATCATCGGATAACCGGACAAGTTGCCACCTGCTATGGGCTGCATGGCGCTGTCCAGGATGCGCGATTGCCACATGGGTGTGAATGGCCCGATGAGCTCCACCCCCAAGTTGACGGTGAGGCTTCCCGAGTTCATGCCCGAGCAGGAGCCATTAACGGACACAATGGACATGGGAGAGGGGTCCGATGAGGTCAATGCCGGAGGCCAGGCCGTGTATTGAAAACTGCAGCCTGTCGCGTCCGTCATGGTGAACGTGATCGGCTGTCCCGGGCAGTAGCCCGTGTAAGCGCCCAAGCCGGACCCTTGACCGACCAGTTCCAGGGGCGGCGAGAAGCTCACCGGCGCCTGAATGCCGGGCGTTATGATCTCCTGGCCGATCCAGATGCCCTGGTTGCACTCCCCGTGGCAACTGTTCAGGCCCAGGGTGGTACCCGAATAATCCAGCATGGGGTTCTGGATATTGAGCACCGTGAACTGTCCGGTGGCCTGGTCGCTGTTGGCGTCGGTGACGGTCACCGAGTAGGTCCCGGGCGCCAGTCCCGTGATGGTGTCGGTGGTGGCGCCAGTGCTCCATTCATACGTGTAAGGTGCCACCCCGCCGCCCACCTGCGCGAAGGCATAGCCGGTGTTGTTTCCGCAGTTGGCGTGACCGCCATACACCCACACCTCAATGGCCATTCCGGCCAATGCGACCAGCAGGACGACCGTTGTGCAGAAAGCTCGGTGTGCGAGCTTGTTCATGGGTTCGTGTTCAGAGTTTGATGAACCGGAGTTGCACGGGTCTGGCCTGATCGACGAGGATGCATTCCACCATGTACGCACCAGCCGTGAGGCCCGCGATGTCGAGTTCGGTCGTTGAGGTCACCACGCTGCCTTCCATGATGACCCTGCCATCCATCGCGCGGAGGCGGATCGTACGGATCTGCCCACCCTCGCTGATGACACGCACCTTGTCCGATGCCGGATTCGGCACCAAGCGCACATCTGCTGGGCCTTGCTCCTCCTCCACCCCCGTCCCCGTGGTCGCCACCAGGATGCTCGGCTCGGTGATCACCGGCGAGTTGTAGTCGAAGTAGATGTTGGCGATGTTCTCGATCTCATCGCCGGGCAGCAGCGGCAGGTGTGGGCGGATGCGGAAGCATACGAAGCCGTGGCTGAGCGGCTCGTTCACGTTGCTGTCTGGCAACATGATATTGGGGAAGATGAACCGGAGGATGCCCTGGCCCACCACTTCCCGGTTGTGGGCATGTGAGGCCGCGCCCCAGGTGATGCTCGCCACATCAAGGTTCGCCGGAAGCGTGTCCGTGATCACCACGTTGAAGGCCGTGTCCGTGCCCGTGTTCTGGAAGCGGATGGTGTAATCGACCCACTCGTCCAACCCGATGTGCCAGAAAGCGGTGTTCCCGTCGCTGGTCGTCGCCAGCTTGTCGTTGGGGTCGTAGCTGCCGGTGACCAGCTGCGCGAATTCCACGCTGTTGTTGGTGAGGTCCACATCGGTGTTCTGGGTCGTCAATCCGGCGTTGAACTGCAGTTCGGTTCCCAGGAGTCCCACATCGGGTGGCACCTGCAGTCGCACGTTCACATCACGGTGCTGGAAGGCACTGGTCATGGTGAGCTGTGGTGCCGTCCAGGTGATGGTATTGCCCACGATGCTGGAAGGAAGCGGTGTGGACGTGACGAAGCCCATAACGGGGTCGTGGGTGAAGGTGAGCACCACCGTGCCGGTGGGATCCGGCGTAAGGTTATCGATGTCCATGGCCACCAGCACCTCGAATCCCGGCCTGGCCGGCCCACTGCCCATGGTCAACTGCACATCGAGCGGCGCCCCTGGCGCACAGGCCACATTCATGTTGTTGAGGCTGGCACCGGTGAGCACGGCCGTGACCGGGCAACTCTGCTCCAGCACGGGATGCAGTTCCTCGATGTCGTACGTGCCCAGGGGCACCTGCGCGCTGTAGAAGCCCAGATCGTTGGTGGTGGCGTAGTAGGGCCCGGGCGTGAGCTGCACCACCGTGGTGGGCACCAGGTTCTCGCCACTGTTGAGGGCGCAGTTCGAGTTGTTGTCCACGAAGACCCGGCCATTGATCAGTCCGCAGGTGCTGCCCAGGTCGGGTATCACCACCTCCACCGAATCGCGGCAGATCAGATCGTAGTAGTTCGGATACGTGTACTGGTCGAACGTATCGTGGTCCACCAGTACCCAGTAACTGCCCGGTGCCAGGCCCGTGAACTGCACCGTGCCATTGGGCAGGAGTTGATGGTAAGCGCAGTAACCGCCGAAGCCCAGGTATTGTCCGGCGCTGTTCTTCAGCCGCACCTCCAGGTACCCGCTACCCACCGATACCAACGCGCTGCCGATATTGCCGTTCGTGCAGGAGCCGGTCACACTGAGCGGCTGCGGGGTGGGCAAAGGGACGGGCGCAGGCACCGTGAAGTCGAAGCTGCCCGGGCATCCTGAGCCATCGGTGTAGTTGATCGTCACGCCTGCGCCGGGCTGGGCACCGATCACCCTGATGTTGTAATAGGCATAGATGCCACAGGCTTCCTGCATCTCAAGCCATTCCAGCGAATAGCCCGGGGCGTTGAACCCATAGGGGCCCGGGCCATGCTGCGTACCGGTGGAGAAGTCGGGAGGCATCCCGTTCTCCGTACCACCCCAGAAGGAGACCATCGGAACTTCGCCGGGACAAACCTGAAGCGCTGAGAACGTGCTGAAGGGATAGCTCGGCAGGTCGGTGATCGTTCCTTCCGCGGTGGCTTCCTCCATGGTGGCGTCGGTCACCGTCACCGTGTAGGTCCCGGCAGGCAGTGCTGTGATCGTTTCCGTGGTGGCGCCGTTGCTCCACTGGATGTTGTAGGGCGGCACACCGGACGAGATCCCCACCCAAAGGCTTCCCATGGGCTGACCACATATGGAATAGCCCTGCACGGAGACGAATATCTCAAGGGCATGGGCGGACAGCAGATGGAAGCATGCCATCGCCGTGAGCAGCGACCTGAGCGTGTATGATCGCATGGGTTCCTATCTTCTGGGTTCAAGGCACCTGTTCCACTTTCACCGTTGTGGGCACCACCCCTCCTATCGTCTGCAGGACGATGTCCCGGTCGTTGCTCTCACCCACATACTTGAAGTCGCCGTCCAGGTTGATGTCCGCTCCGCCGTAGCCGGGCACCACGTTGCTGGGCACGTTGCCGCCCACCTCCACCAATACGCGGTCGCGGTCGTTCGCGGCGCCGGTGTACTTCACTTCACCGTTGAAGTTGGCATCACCGGGCCAGAGCACCAGGGTACCATCCACCTGCTTGCGTGCTTCTGTTCCCCAGGTGGCGGTGGAGGGGCTGGTGAAGTCCACCGTGGCGATGGTCTGCGAAAGCGCGACAGGCGCGACCGTCATGCAACCCAGGTGGTTGCGGTGGCGGATGGCGGCGTGGTACGGCCCTTCCTCCACATGGAACTGCACGCCGATCGAGCCGTCCACCTCCACCACCCGGCCGTCCCGGCAGATCAGCGCACTGCGTGAAGCCAGCACCACCGCGGGATCGTCCGCATCGCGCAATTCGAGGAGTACCCAATCCACGATCGCTTCCGCACCGCCTTGAGCCAGCAGCGCACTCGCGGTGCTTTCGTCGCCGCCCAAACCCGTGTGCGGGTAACCAAGCGCGGTATAAGGCTCTTGCAGGGGCAGCAAGCCGGCCGTTCGCAGCGCATCGGTCATGCTCATGCTGCCCGCGTCGTAGGGCCCACCCAGGAAAGCATGCACGTCCACCAGCAGCGGTGGCACCACCACCGTGAGCACGCTCGGCTCGGTGATAACCGGCGGGTTGAAGTCGAAGTAGATGTTGGCGATGTTCTCGATCTCATCGCCGGGCAACAGCGGCAGGCGCGGTCGGATGCGGAAGCCCACGAAGCCGTGGCTGCGCGGTTCGTTGATGTTGCTGTCCGGCAGCAGGATGTTCGGGAAGTAGAACTTGAGCGTACCCGCATCACGCAGCTCCCAGGTGAAGTTGTGCGAAGCCGCACCCACGATGATGGTGCCCGGATCCAGGTTCGGCGGCAGCGTGTCGGTGATGACCACGTTGAAGGCCGTGTCCGTGCCCGTGTTCTGGAAGCGGATCGTGTAGTCGATCCATTCGTCTTGTTCCAGCACCCAGTATGCGGTGCCACCGGAGTTGGTCCTGGCCAGTTTGTCATTGGGGTCGTAGGCTCCGGTGATCGTGCGGTAGTTGGTCGCCGTGTCGTTCTCCGGGATCCCGTCGGTATTCGCTGAGGAAACGTTGGCTGTAGCCACCAATTCGTAGCCCAACAGGCCCACATCGGGTGGTACCTGAAAGCGGACCGTGATCCCACGCCCCTGCCAGGCTGTGAGCTGCGTCTGGTTCCAGGTGATGATGTTACCGACCACGTTGCTCGGGTTCGGCGTGGCCGAGAGGAAGGTGATGGTGGGATCGGATTCCAGCGTGACCGTGATGGCGCCGCTGGCCGCCGGGGTGTTGTTCTTCACGCCAATGGCATAAGTGAACTCGAAGCCCGGCCGAGCCAGTCCGCTGTTGAGCATGATGCCCACGTCCAGCGGTACCATGGAGGTATCCGGGAAATTCAAGGTGCTGGTCCCACCTGGGGAGATGATGAATGGGATCGGGCCGCCGGTGCAATGCTCCCCGAGCAGTTCGCTATGCTGCTCGGCCGTGTAGGAGCCCGAAGGCAGCGCCACGGAGTATTGGCCCTGCGAGCTGGTGGTGGCGTAATACGGGCCTGGCTGCACTTCAATGATGCCACCGGGCACATACGGCTCATTCGTTTGCCGCGTGCAATTCAGGTTGTAGTCCATAAAGGCACGTCCGGTCACGAGGCCACAATCCACGCCGAGGTCGGGAACCGTGAAGGGGACGAACTGGCAGGAGGAGAATTCCGGCTGTGCCTGCATCGTGTTGTCCGACGGCCGGATCACCACTTCATAGTCCCCTGGAGGCAGACCAGTGAAGGTGCGCACGCTGCCATTCATGGGAGCACTCTGCACCCCGTCCAAGCTGCATTCCGACTGGAGGAAGGATCCACCAGCATGGCGGATGGCGACACCCAGGTAATAAGCCCCTGGGAACGGTGGCTCCACCCAAGGCCCGGTGGCCACCACCACGCTGCCCAGCGCCAGGCCAGAGCAACTGCCACTCACGCTCATCACTTGAAGCGGGACCTCCGGGATCGGTGGCTTGATGGTGATCGTGGCTTCGCCTGGGCAACCATTCGCATCCGAGTAGGAGACCGTGACGGTCTCGCCCACCGTATGATCGAGCGGCAGGTAGCGTTCGGGATCGAGCCAACTGTTGTAGCAGGGATTCGGCACCGTGGGCGTGAATTCACCATTCACGAAGAAGGTCCATGGGCCTGGCCCCACCCAATAGTTGCCCTGCTCGTCCGTGAACGATGAATAGGGATAGGCGTAGGGCGTTCCTTCAGCACACCAGCCCTGCACCTGCGGCGGGCCGATGGTGTTGGAGTACCATTCCGAGTAGGTCCGGCTTTCCACTTCGCCTTCCACGGTGATCTCCGTGAGCGTGGCATCGGTCACCGTGACCGAATACCACCCGGCCCACAGACCGGATATCATGAAGCCGGTGCCACCCGTGCTCCATTGGTAGGTGTACGGCTCCACCCCTCCGAAGACCATCACCGACAACCGGCCTGTCGGTGCGTCACAGAAGGAAGGACTCTCCATTTGAATGCTGGCATCCATGCCGCGACTCTCCGAGATGGGCGACAGCAAGGGCAGCAGGAGCAGAAAGCGGATGGATCTGAAGTACTGACGACCAGTGGAACGGACGTGCACGACAAGCGGCCGGATGAAAAGCGGAATGGCTTGTGGGCGCGGATCGTGGGTCGGGATCATGCCATGCGGGATTGTCGATGACCGGCGGCGCGGTCTTTCGTATGCTGGGTCAAGTTCGTGTAGAGGCAGGAACGGATAACACGAGTTAGACGCGCTCCAAGCGGCATGGATGCCCCCCGGGCCCATGCAACCATCCGTTCACACACATCGGGATACCTTTGCCGCCGCTTGCGCCGTGGCCACATGCCCGCATGAGCAAATGGCACATGAGTTCCCCCCGCACCGTCGCCTTCCACACCCTGGGCTGCAAGCTCAACTTCAGCGAGACCAGCACCCTGGCCCGTTCGCTGGAGGAGGCCGGCTATGCTCGGGTGAAGGTGGAGGAGCGGCCCGATGTCTTCGTGCTCAACACGTGCAGCGTCACGGAGAACGCCGACAAGGAATGCCGGCAATGGGTGCGCCGATTCCAACGCATCGCCCCGGAGGCCTTCATCGCCGTGGTGGGCTGCTACGCCCAACTGAAGCCCGAGGAGATCGCAGCGATCCCCGGCGTGGACCTGGTGCTGGGTGCGAACGAAAAGTTCGACCTGGCCGCACATCTTGAAAAGCTTGAAGGCAAGCAGGAACAGGGCCTGGCAGTGTACGGGGCGATCAAGGACGTCCGCGCCTTCATCCCCTCCTACAACGCCAACGACAGGACCAGGACCTTCCTGAAGGTGCAGGATGGCTGCGACTACTTCTGTTCCTTCTGCACCATACCGCTGGCCCGTGGCCGCAGCCGCAGCGGCACCATCGCGGAAACGGTGGCCATCGCGCAGCGCATCGCCGCCACCGGAGTGCGGGAGATCGTGCTTACCGGCGTGAATACAGGCGATTTCGGACGCGGCCACGGCGAGAGCTTCCTGGAACTCATCGAATCGCTGGACGGTGTGGAGGGGATCGAGCGGTTCCGCATCAGCAGCATCGAACCCAACCTGTGCTCGAACGCGATCATCGATTTCGTGGCCGAGAGCCGGCGTTTCGCCCCGCACTTCCACATGCCCCTGCAAAGCGGCAGCGATCCGATCCTGGAGCGCATGCGTCGCCGCTACGACACGCTCCTCTATGCCGGACGCGTGCAGCGCATCAAGGAGCGCATGCCCCACGCCTGCATCGGTGCGGATGTGATCACCGGCACACCGGGCGAGACGGAGGAGGAGTTCATCAAAACCCATGCGTTCCTGCGTTCGATCCCGGTCGACTACCTCCACGTGTTCACCTACAGCGAGCGCGCCAATACCACCGCCGTTCGCATGGAGGACAGCGTGCCCATGGAAGTGCGCCGTGAACGTACCCGGCAGCTGCGCATCCTGGGAGGCAAACTCCAACGCGCACACTGCGAGCGGCACCTGGGCACCACACGCCGCGTGCTGTTCGAGCACGGCGATGAGGCGGCCGCTGGAATGATCGAGGGCTACACGGACAACTATATCCGCGTCGCCCTCCCCTACGATCCTGCCCTGGCCGACCGGATCACACCGGTGGAATTGCATCGCATCAACGGCGATGGGCACGTGACCGGCGAGCCGGCGCCATGGGAGGCGCTGGTGCCCGCCAACCAGCCAACCGCCAACTTGCAACTGGTCAACTGACCCCCATGTACCCCACCATCTACCATGCGCTGCTGGACCTCACGGGACTGGACCTCCCCTTCCTGAAGTTCCTCAACAGCTTCGGCTTCTTCGTGGCGGCGGCCTTCATCTTCGCCAGTTGGACCCTCGGCCTGGAGTTGAAGCGCATGGGCGGTGCGGGTGTAATTGGCTCCACCACACGTGCGGTCACCGTAGGCAAGCCCGCCACGGTCGGCGAACTGATCACCAGTGGCATCCTCGGCTTCCTGCTCGGCTGGAAAGGCCTCTATCTGTTGCTGCATTTCAGTGAGGCCACCGCCGACCCACAGGCCTTTCTGTTGAGCGGGCGTGGCGTGTTCATCGGTGGCGTGCTCCTCGCGGGCCTGCTGGCCTGGTTGAAATGGCGGGAAAAGGACAAGGCCAGACTGGACAAGCCCCGCACGGAGCAGGTCGTTGTTCAACCCCAAGAACATGCCGGCAACATCACCCTTACCGCCGCGCTTTGGGGATTGATCGGCGCCAAGCTCTTCCATTGGCTGGAGAATCCACGTGAGTTCATCGCCTTCATCACCGACCCCAGCGGCGATGCCATCCTCAGCGGACTCACCATGTACGGCGGGCTCATCGTGGCGGGCGCCATGGTCATCCGCTACTTCACCAAGCATGGTATACCGGCCTGGCGTGGCGCCGACGCGGCGGCGCCCGGTGTGATGCTCGCTTACGGCATCGGCCGCATCGGCTGCCAGGTGAGCGGCGACGGCGACTGGGGCATCGTGAACAAGACCATGCTCGGTCCCGGCCCGAAATGGCTGTGGCAGTACGACTACCCCAACAACGTGAACGGCGTGGGCATACCACTCACCGACGGCCGCCCCTGCTTCGACGGGTATTGCACCGTGCTTCCGGACATGGTCTTTCCCACCCCGTTCTATGAGACCATTGTCTGCGTGGGCTTCTTCTTCCTGCTTTGGGCCCTGCGGAAACGTCTGACACCGCCGGGCATGATCTTCTTCCTCTTTCTTTTTCTCAACGGACTGGAGCGTTTCTTCATCGAGAAGATCCGCGTGAATGTGCAAGTGCTGGGCAGCATCACCCAGGCGGAGATCATCTCTTCGATCCTGATGATCGCCGGTGTGGCCGGAATGGTGTGGCTGAGGAGGCGGAAGAGGAACGAAGTTGTCAGACCATAGTTGTCAGTTGCCGGTCGCTCAGCTGCACCCAACGCTCATCTCCCCGGCCACCCCACGGACAACTGACAACAGGCAACGGACGATCGACCACGGAAACGACATGGATCTCCAACAACTCACCTCCCAGGTCAGCGCCATCGCCGCTGATGTGGCCGCCTTCATCCGTGCCGAAGCCCCCAAGCTCACCGAAGCGGGCGTTTCTTCCAAAAGCGCCAACAACCTGGTGACCGACGTGGACCACACGGCCGAGGACCGCATCGTGGAAGCCTTGGAGAAGCTTCTCCCGGGCGCTGGCTTCATCGCCGAGGAAGGCAGTGGCGAGCAGGGCACCGGCCTCAATTGGGTGATCGATCCGCTGGACGGCACCACCAACTTCGTGCACGGCGTGCCCTGTTATTGCATCAGCATCGCGCTGGTGGATGGAACCGAACCCATCCTCGGTGTGGTGCATGAGGTGACGCGCGATGAGCGATTCACCGCCTGGAAGGGCGGCGGCGCCTTCCTCAATGGTGCACCCATCCGCGTTTCCTTGCGGAAGGAGTTGCAGGACAGCCTGCTCGCCACGGGCTTCCCCTACGACGACTTCGGCCACGAGGCGGAGTACATGGAACTGCTGCGCGAACTGATGCACCGCACCCGCGGTATCCGGCGCCTGGGCAGCGCCGCGGCCGATCTGGCCTATGTGGCTTGCGGGCGCTTCGAGGCCTTCTACGAGTACGGCCTCAACAGTTGGGATGTGGCGGCGGGCGTGCTGCTGGTGCGCGAGGCCGGCGGGCGCGTCAGTGGTTTCCGCCCCAGCACCGACCCCGTTTTCGACGAGGAGATCGTGGCCAGCAACAGCGCCATCCACAATGAATTGCTGGAGGCCATAGAGCGCTACTGGCGCCGCCAGGACTGACCGCGCGGACGACCAGGCCCGGGGATACCCGCCATCCTTCTATATTGCCGGGGCCGATCCCCGGAGGATCGCCGTACCCGAATGTCACGTTGGCGCATCTCCGCGGTCTTTGGCCTTCCGCTCCTGCTCGGTGTGGGGCTCGGCGTGCTGCTTTGGGAACACCTGAAGCTTCCCTACAGCAACCCCTTGGGGATCCCCAGCCAGGTAAGCCTGCTGGAATACAGCCCCGCGAACAACTCCCTTCGCTTTGGCGTGCTGGTGCTGCTGCCCGCCTTGTTGCTCCTATCGGCCTGGCGGTTCCTGCCCCTGGCACGCCAAACCATGGCGGATGCCGGCCAGGCACCATCCCTGCCGCTCGGCGACATGCCGGAACATGGCGGCGCAGGACGCTGGCTGGTGTTGACGGCCATGGTGTTGTCCCTCCTTTCGCCCACCTCCTTCGCCAGCGGCCCCTTCGACAGCTTCCATGAGGGCGAGAGCCTTGGACCGGCCGTGGGCTATGCGCGCGGCGAGGTCCCCTACCGCGACCACCTCTTCATTCACGGCACCTGGCAGGATCCCTTGCGCAGCGTGGTGGCCTTCAAACTTTTCGGCCGTTCCATCGGCGCGGTGCGCGCGCTGGAATCCTTCACCAAGGTGGCCATCCATGCCCTGCTCGCGTTGCTGCTGCTGCGCCTCTTCCCGCGGAACACGCTGCACGCGGCGGTGGTACTTCTGGCGATCCAGGCGTTGGCGATCGCGGACCAACTGGACATCATGACGCGCGACCTGCCCACGTTGCTGGCCTTGCTCGCGTTGGCACGGATCGCCTTGGAGGTGCGGGACCATGACCTGCCCGCCGTGCGGCCACCACGCATAGCCATGTTCATGCTGGGCCTGTTGCCCGGCCTGGCCTTGGGCGTTTCCGTGGATCGTGGCCTCTACCTCACACTGTTCCTCCTGGTCATCGCACCGATCACCCTCTGGCTCCTGCCAAAGCGATCCAGGCGCGCCACGGCGATGTTCCTGCTCGCCGGGCTGATCACCGGGACCCTGCTGCTGGGCCTGATGATCCGCTGGAACTACACTGGGATGTTCCAGTTCTGCTTCGGCGAAATGCCGCTGTACAAGGAACTGATGGACAGCTATCCGTACAGCATCCTGTCGCCACGCTATCTGGCCTGCGCCCTGCTCGCGGCCTTGCTCCCGCTCGCGCTGCTCTGGGTCTTTCTCGCCACCTGGCGGGAGCGCCCATGGCCCAAGGCGGTGGAACGCTTCCTCCGCGATCACCTCTTCACGTTGGGCCTGGTGATGCTGGCGCTGCTGCTCTTCCGCAACGCCCTGGGCCGCGCCGATGCACTGCACTTGAAATACAGCTGGTGGGGCTTGTTCCTGGCCGCCCTGGTCTTCTTCCGGGCGGGCATTCCGCTGCCCTTCACGGCCACGGCATGGCCTGCGCCGACGAAGCGCCTGCCAGCGCTCCTCGCGCCCGCGCTCATCGTGCTGTCCTTGGTGACGGTCACCGTGACGGGTCAATGGCGCGAGAACTTTCCATGGTGCGTCGCGGACGAGGCCTTCATCCCGGCGGAGGACCGCGAGGCGGTGGCCTGGCTGCGCGAGAACCTGGGCCAGGACGAGGGCTTCATCACCCTCACAGGAGAGGCCGCCTGGTACTACTACCTGGACCGCCCCTGCCCCACGCGCTTCAACGTGATCCAGTTCGCGCAGCTCCCACACTACCAGGATGAGGTGATCGCCCTGCTCGAAAGCGGCGATATCCAATGGCTTCTCTATACCAATGGGCACTGGTACAACACGCTGGACCACCACGACAACGACGCGCGCATCCCGCGCATCATGGCGCACATTCGCCAGCACTACAAGCCACACGTCTCCCTGGGGCACAACGAGATCTGGGCACTGGCGCGCTGATCAGGCCCGGACCGGCTTGCGCGCGAGGAGCAACAAGCCGATCACCGTGATGGTGCCGTTCACCAGCAACAGCTCGAAGCCGAAGCGATAACCACCGAAGAGCGCCTCGCTGTTCCGGTCCAGCAGGAAAGTGATCACGGGCGAGAGCACGGCGACGAGCGGCACCCAGCGGTCGCGCACGGCCAGCCGCGTGGCCATGCCGAAGGCGAAGAGCCCGAGCAATGGACCGTAGGTGTAGCCCGCCACGCGGAACACGGTCTTGATCACGCTGTCATCGTTCAGCGCCTTGAAGAGCAGGATCAGCAGCACCATGGCGATGCTCACCATGATGTGGACGCGCTTGCGGAGCGATTCACGCTTGTCCTCCGGCCGGCGGTCGATCTCCAGCACATCCACACACACGCTGGTGGTGAGGGCCGTGAGGGCGCTGTCTGCACTTGAATAGGCGGCCGCGATGAGCCCCAGCAGAAAGAGCAGGCCCACCACCATGGGCAGCCCGCCGTCGGTGGCGAGCATGGGGTACAATTGATCGGCACGCTCCGGCGGGGTGATGCCGAAGCGATCCACGTACATGTACAGCAACGCACCCAGCGTGAGGAAGACCAGATTCACCAGCACCAGCACCAGGCTGAAGGAGACCATGTTCTTCTGCGCCTCGCCAATGCTGCGGCAGCTGAGGTTCTTCTGCATCATGTCCTGGTCCAGGCCGGTCATGGCGATGGCGATGAACATGCCTCCGAGGAATTGTTTCCAGAAGAAGGTGCCGGGCCTGGGGTCGTCGAAGAAGAACACCCGGGCCAGTTCGCTGGCGCGCACCTCGGCGATCGCTTCACCCAGCGACAAGCCCATCTTCTGCCCTACCAGCACGACGGTGACGCCGACCGCCAACAACATGAAGGCGGTCTGCAGGGTATCCGTCCAGATGATGGTGCGGATGCCGCCCCGGTGGGTGTAGAGCCAGATGAGCGCGATGGTGATGGCCACGGTGGCGGCGAAAGGCAGGCCCCAGGCATCGAAGAGCAGGAACTGCAGCACCAGCGCCACCAGGTAGAGCCGCGCGGCGGAACCCAGGCCGCGGCTGAGCAGGAAGAACCAGGCCCCGGTGAGGTAGCTGGCACGGCCGAAGCGCTGGCCGAGGTAGCCGTAGATGCTGGTGAGGCGCAGGCGGTAGTAGAGTGGCATCAGCACGAAGGCGATGACCGCGTAGCCCGGCAGATAGCCCAGCACCATCTGCAGGTAGCTGAACTGGTCGCCGCCGACCATGCCCGGCACACTGATGAAGGTGACACCACTGAGCGAGGCGCCGATCATGCCGAAGGCCACCACGTACCAGGGCGACTTCCGCTCGCCGAGGAAGAACGCGCTGTTGCCCGCGCCGCGCCCAGTGAAGCGCGCGATGAGAAATAGCAGCCCGAAGTAGGCGGCGATGACGGCGAGGACGAGGGCCGGTGGCATGTGCGACGCAAGTTGCGCCAGCAGGCGCATCCGTGTCCGCGATACGGCGCTGGAGTTCTCCACCATGCCGCGGGGATCGCTGCCAGGGAGGCCAGCGTATCGGCACGGTACACCTGCCTATTTTGGCGCCCCCATGATCACCCGCACCTGGCTGCACCCGGTCCAAGCCGTCCGCTATTCCTGGAAGAACATCCTGTTCAGCCTGGTCTGCGCCGGGGCGGCCTACGCCATGTACACCCTGCCGGCCATCCCGCGTGTGGAAATGCCCGTGGCGGTGATCACCGTGCTGGGCACCGCACTGGCCATCATCCTCGGCTTCCGCAACGCCAGTGCTTACGACCGCTGGTGGGAGGCGCGCAAGATCTGGGGCGGCGTGGTGAATGAGAGCCGCACCTTCACCCGCATGGCCCTGACGCTGGCCGATCCGCGGCATACGCACCCCAAGCGCCGGGCGGAGATGGAACGTCTGGTGCGCAACCACCTCGCCTGGGTGAACGCCCTGCGCTTGCAACTGCGAAGCATCAGGGACGAGGCCGTATGGCGTGAGCGTGTGGGTGTGCACTTGGAGCCCGAGACCTACGACCTGATCATGTCGCGGACCAACCGGGTGACGCAACTGGGCATCCTTCAGGGCAGGCTCATCAAACTGATGAACATGGAGCACGTGATGGATGATTTCAGCTACGTGCAGATCGACGACACCATGACACGCCTCACCGATCTGCAAGGCATGGCCGAGCGGATCAAGAACACGCCCCTGCCACGGCCCTACGACTACTACACCATGGCCTTCCTCAGCCTCTTCCTGGTCTTCTTCCCCTTCTCCGTGGCGGACCACTTCGCGGACATGGGCCGAACCTGGATCGTATTCCCGCTCACCGTGGTGGTGGGTTGGATCTTCTACCAGATCTATGTGTTCGGCAAGGTGATGTCCAACCCCTTCGAGAATTGGAGCACCGACATCCCGATGGACGCGATCACCACCACGATCATGATCGACCTGAAGGAGACGCTCGGCGACAAGGACGTGCCCGCACCGCTGACACCAGCGGGAGGCCGGTTGATGTAGCGGCCTTCAACCGAGGAATTCCTCCACGGCGCGCTGGATCCTCGCGCCGATGTCCTCCGTGGGCGCCGGGCGGAAGGTCTCACCGGTCACTCGTTCGTACAGTTCCACGTAGCGGTCGGTGACGCTGCGCACGAAGTCATCGTCCATCTCCGGCACCTGCTGGCCCTCCCGGCCCATGAAGCCGCCGGCGATGAGCCATTCGCGCACGAACTCCTTGCTCAGCTGCTTCTGCCTTTCGCCGCGCGCCTGGCGTCCGGCATAGCCCTCCGCATGGAAGTAGCGCGAACTGTCCGGCGTGTGGACCTCGTCGATGAGCAGCAATTCCCCGGAGGGTGTGCGGCCGAACTCATACTTGGTGTCCACCAGCAGCAGGCCGCGCTCCGCGGCGATGCGTGATCCTTCGGCGAAGAGGCCGAGGGCGTATCGGCGCATGGTTTCCCATTCCGCTTCGGTGCACAGCCCACGCGCCACGATCTCATCCGGGGTGATGTCCTCATCATGGCCCGCATCGGCCTTGGTGCTCGGGGTCACCAGCGGTTCGGGGAATCGGTCGCTTTCGCGCAGGCCATCGGGCATCAGCGCGCCACAGAGCATGCGCTGGCCGCTGTTGTAGGTGCGCCAGGCATGGCCCGCCAGGTAGCCGCGCACCACCATCTCCACCTTCACCGTTTCGCAGGCCACGCCCACCACCACGTTGGGGTCGGGCTGCGCCTGGGCCCAGTTGGGTGCCACGTGGGCCGTGGCCCGCAACATGTACCAGCTGAGCTGGCTCAGGACCTGCCCCTTGTGCGGTATGCCGCGCGGCAACACCACGTCGAAAGCGCTGATGCGGTCGCTCGCCACGAGCATGATACGGCCATCGTCCAGGGTGTACACATCGCGCACCTTGCCGCGGTATACCCCGGTGATGCGCGGGTGGCGTATCTCGGATCGCATCAACGTGCCGGGCAGCGTGGTGGTCATGCGGGTCTCCCTTTGTTGTCCTCCAATTCCTTGAAGGCCTTGAGCACGCGCGTGACGAGCTCGTGGCGGATGATGTCGCGTTCGTCCAGTTCCACCACGGTGATGCCCTCCACGCCGCGCAGCATGTCCACGGCCGGCAGCAGGCCGCTGGGCTGTCGTTCCGGCAGGTCCACCTGGGTCATGTCCCCGGTGATGACGAATTTGGCGTTGCGCCCCATGCGCGTGAGGAACATCTTCAACTGGGGCAGCGTGGCGTTCTGGGCCTCGTCCAATATCACGAAGGCATGGTCCAATGTGCGGCCGCGCATGAAGGCCAGCGGTGCGATCTGGATGACACCCTCCTCCAGATGGGTGGCCAGGCGCGAGGCGGGGATCATGTCCTTGAGCGCGTCGTAGAGCGGCTGCAGGTAGGGGTCGAGTTTTTCGCGCAGGTCGCCGGGCAGGAAGCCCAGGTTCTCCCCCGCCTCCACAGCGGGCCGGGTGAGGATGATGCGCCGCACCTTGCGCTCCTTCAAGGCCTGCACGGCCAATGCCACGGCGGTGTAGGTCTTGCCCGTCCCGGCCGGCCCCACGGCGAAGACCATGTCCGCCTGGCGCACGGCCTCCACCAAGCGCTGTTGGTTGGGCGTGCGCGCCTTGATCCGCAAGCCGGAATTGCCGTAGACCAGCACCTGTTCGTCATCGGCACCATCGCCGCGTTCGCCCGTGCCCATGATGTCGTCCAGCACCTTGCGCGGCAGCTCGTTGTACCTGGCCACATGCTCCACCAATTGGGCGAAACGCTCCTCGAACAGGGCGATGTCATCGGCGGCACCGGTCACCTTCAGGGTGTCTCCCCGGGCCACGATGTTGAGCTTGGGAAAGATGCCGCGGATGATACGCAGATTGGCGTCGTTGGCGCCAAGCACCTCCACGGGATCGGTGCCTTCGATGGTGATGAGTTTCTCGCTCAAGCGGTGGATAACTCGCCGGGGTTCGACTTCGGGCGGCCTTGGGCGGCCCCGGAATTTTGGTGGCCGAAGGTAATCCGCCGGAAGGGCTCCGTATCGCCATCGCCATGGCCATCATCACATTCACCACCGACATGGGCCACAAGGACCACTATGTGGCCGTGGTGAAGGCCGCACTCTACCGCGAGCTGCCCGAGGCCCGCATGGTGGACATCAGCCACGGCATCACGCCTTTCAACAACGCCGAGGCCGCCTTCGTGCTGCGCAGCGCCTGGCCGGCCTTCCCGGAGGGCAGCATCCACATCATCGGGGTGGATCCCGAAAGTGGGCCCCATGAGCCCCATGTGGTGGTGCGCCACCAGGGCCACTACTTCGTGGGCACCGACAATGGCATCTTCTCGCTCCTCTTCGAAGGACAGCCCCAGGCGGCATGGGAACTGACCATGAAGCTGGATGACGACCATGCGACCTTCCCGGTGCGAAGCGTTTTCGTGAAGGTGGCCGCACATCTGGCGCGCGGCGGCAAGCCCGAGGTCATCGGCCGGCAGATGGCCGGGGTGCGCGAGCAGATCGGCTTCCAGCCCGCCACCGACGCCAACAGCATCCGCGGCAAGGTGGTCCATATCGACCACTACGGGAACGTGATCACCAACATCCGCCGCAGGCTCTTCGATGACATCGGTGGTGGAAGGAATTTCCGGATCGGCTTCGGCCGGCCGGGCGATGCCATCACGCGCCTGGACAAACGCTATGGCGATGTGCCATCCGGTGAGAAGCTGGCCTTCTTCGGCGAGAACGGCCTGCTGGAGATCGCCGTGAACAAGGGCGCGCCCGGTGTGGGTGGCGGTTTCTCCCAGCTTTTCGGCGTGCAGGTGGAGGATCCCGTCAGGGTGGATTTTCGATGACCAGGCCGTTGGAGGCCGGTGGAACAGCGGACAAGACGACGCAGGACATGGTGGTACGCGTGGTGAAAATGACCTTTCAGGCCGGCCAGGAGGACCGCTTTCTGGAGCTGTTCGCCGGTTGGAAGCCGCGTATCCGGTCCTTTCCGGGTTGCCGCCACCTGGAATTGCTGCGCGATGTGGACGACCCGCGGATATTCTTCACCTACAGCCATTGGGATGGTCCGGCCGACCTGGAAGCCTACCGCGTCTCGGAGGTCTTCGCTTCGGTATGGCCCGTGGTAAAGCGCCTCTTCGCCGCACCGGCCGAAGCCTGGACCCTGGACCGGCTGGAGCACCTGCCCTGACATCCGCGCCGATCCCCGAACTTCGCCCTATGCGTAGCACTTGCCTGCTCTTCTTGATCCTCCCCATGCTGCTTGCCGCACAGGACGAGGCCTTCGACCACCTGGAACGCGCCCGTGTCGCCTATGCCGCCGAGGACATGGTCCTGGCCCTGGCGCACGCCGACAGCGCCATCGCGCTGGACGCCACCATCCCCGGAGGCTACAAACTGCGGGGCGACATCAAACAGCGCAGCAACAACCTGCACGGTGCCTTGGTGGACTATACCAAGGCCGAGAAGCAGGACGACAGCGACGCGCGTCTGTATGTCAGCCGTTCCGCGGTGTACATCACTGAGGGCCGCTTGAAAGAGGCCTACCGCGACACCGACCGTGCCCTGAAGCTGGCCCCCGATGACCCTGACGCTTATTACAACCGCGCCTGTGCCAGCTACCTGGGCCGCAACAACGAAGGTGCCCTGCGCGATCTGGACAAGGCCCTGAAGCTGAGGCCCGACAACGCCGACGCCCTCTTCCTGCGCGGTGTGGTCCGCGGTGAGATGTTCAAGGAAGCGGCCGGGTTGGAGGATATCGAGTCCGCCCTGCAACTGAAGCCCGGGATCCCCGGCGGCCAGCTCAGCGCGGCGATCCTGCTCTTCGAGATGGAACGCTTCCCCGAGGCGATCGAGCGCTTCACGGCCGTGATCGCCAGTGGCGAGGACCTGAAAGAGGCCTACTACTACCGCGCGGACTGCCACTATCGCTTGGAGGACAAGGAGGCGGCCTGCGCCGATTGGCGGAAGAGCGCCGAACTGGGCGACCGTGATGCCGTCTTCATCGTACGCAACTACTGCAACACCGACGAGGCGAAGATCCCGAAGAAGCCGGTGAAGAAGCGCAGGCAGATGGTCATTGAGTTCTGAGGCTGAGGGCAGTTGAAGGTTGAAGGTCGCAGGCAACGTCCAACTGTCCCGACCTCCAACCCTTTGGGCCAGGGAACGGCATCAAGCCCGGCCGACCCCGCGTGTATCTTGGCGCCCGCTTCAAGCATGTACGCGCTCATCGCCAAAGAGGTACGGGGCTTCCTGGGTTCGCTGATCGGCCACATCACCGTGGTGGTGTTCCTCCTCCTCACCGGCCTTTTCCTCTGGGTCTTCCCCGACAATGTGCTGGACCGCGGCTATGCCGATCTGGCCCCGCTGTTCTTCATCGCCCCCTGGGTCTTCCTCTTCCTGGTGCCGGCCGTCACCATGCGCAGCTTCAGCGAGGAGCGGCGCACGGGCACCATCGAGTTCCTGCTCACCAAGCCGCTCACTGAACTGCAGGTGGTGGGCGCCAAGTACATCGCCGCCGTGATGCTGGTGGTGCTGGCGCTGCTGCCCACCCTGTTCTACTGGTACAGCATCCACGACCTGGCCGTGCCGCGCGGCAACGTGGACGTGGGCGGCACGCTGGGCTCCTACGCTGGCCTGCTCTTCCTGGGCGCCTGTTTCGCCGCGGTGGGCATCTTCGCCTCGGCCATCACCGACAGCCAGATCGTGGCCTTCCTCATCGCCGTCTTCCTGTGCTTCTTCCTCTATCTGGGTTTCGACCTCATCGCCGATTTCCAGGTCTTCGGTGCGCTGGAGGGCCCCATCAAGTCCATCGGCATACAGGCCCATTACATGAGCATGAGCCGCGGTGTGATCGACCTGCGCGACGTGCTCTACTACCTGGCGGTGATCGCCATCTTCCTGTTGCTCACGCGCACCGCGCTGCAAAGCCGCAAGTGGTAGCATGAAGGGCCTCCTCTCCGGATCGGGCGGAACACGCGGCGGGCGGGCGGGCGACCTGCTCGAACTCGGTGCGGGCATCGGCATCGTGCTGCTGGTGCTCTTCATCGGCTCCTTCGTCCGGCTGCGTGCCGACCTCACCAGCGAGAAGCGCTACACCCTCACCGATGCCACGCGCGAGATGGTGGTGGGGCTGGATGACGTGGTGTATGTGCGCGTTTACCTCCACGGGGCCCTGCCGGCCGATCTGCGCCAACTCTCGCAGGCCACGCGGGACCTGCTGGACGAGATGCGCGTGTGGAACCCCGAGCACATCCAGTACACCTTCATCGACCCCAGCGCCAGCGAGGACGAACGCACCCGCAACGAGGTCTACGACGACCTGCAGAAGCAAGGCCTGCGCTACAGCAGCATCCGCCTGCGCGACAAGGGCGCTTTCACCGAGCGCATCGTCTTTCCCGGCGCCCTGGTGACCTACCGCGACAAGACGGTGCCGGTGCAATTGCTGAAGACCCAGTTGCGCACACCCGACGCCGAGATAGTCAACCGCTCGATCAACAACCTCGAATACGAGCTGGCCAGTGCCTTCCGCCAGGCGTCCACCCTGCACAAGCCCCGCATCGCCTTCCTGGAGGGCAACGGTGAACTGCCCGAGTTGTATGTGATGGATGTGACCAACGCGCTGAAGGAGACCTACGAGGTGGATCGCGTGCGCATCAACGGCAAGATCGATGCGTTGAGCAAGCCGCTGGAAGGCGGCAACTACCGCGTGAACAGCTACGATGCGTTGGTGGTGGCCAAGCCGGAAAAGCCCTTCGATGGCCGCGACAAGTACGTCATCGACCAGTTCGTGATGAACGGCGGCAAGGTGCTCTGGCTGGTGGACGGCATGAACGCCCACCTGGACAGCCTTCGGAAGAACCAGTTCTCCATCGCCACGCCCATGGAGCACGGCTTGGACGACCTGCTCTTCGCCTACGGGGTGCGCGTGAACAAGGACCTGGTGCTGGACAAGAGCTGCGCCCCGATCGAGATCTGGACCCAGCCTTACGGCAACCAGCGCAAACTGGAGCGTTTCCCCTGGTACTTCGAGCCGGTCTCCATCCCCGAGAGCACCCACCCCATCGTGTCCAACATCGATCCGGTGCACCTGCGTTTCGCCAGCAGCCTGGACACCGTGGCGGCGGAAGGGATCCGCAAGACCGTGCTGCTCACCAGTTCGCCCTATTCGCGCATCATGCGCAACCCCGTGCGGGTGAGCCTGAACATCGTGGAGATGGACCTGGGCCTGGACCGCAACGCCACGCCCTACCAGCCTTTCGCCGTGCTGCTCGAAGGCGCCTTCACCAGTGCCTACGCGGACCGCCTGCTGGTGGCGCCCGACACGCTGCGCCTGTGGGGCTACCGCGAACAGGGCAAGCGCACCGCGCAACTGGTGGTGGGCGACGGCGAGGTGATCGCCAACCGCGTGGACCACGAGAAAGGCATGTACTACATGCTGGGCTACGACCGCTACGCCAACGCCAAGATCTACGGCAACCGCGAGTTCCTGGTGAACGCCATGAACTACCTGCTGGACGACCACAGCCTGATCAGCATCCGCTCACGGGCCATCACCCTGCGGCAGCTCGATCCCGAACGGACCGTGCTGGAACGCGCCTACCTGCAGGCCTTCAACACCGCCGCACCCGTGCTGGTGTCCGTCCTCGCGGGCCTGCTTTTCCACTATTTCCGCCGCCGCCGATACAGCCAAGCATGAACCGACGCCTCCTCCTATTCCTACTGCTTGTCGCCCTGGGCGCCACGGCCTGGTACCTCGCCGGATCGCGTGGCAGCACCACGCTGGACCGCCCCCTGAGCGATTTCATGGTCGCCGACACCAGCCAGGTGGACCGCATCTTCATCGCCGAGCACAACGGCAAATGGGTGGACCTGCGCCGGCGGCCCGATGGGAGCTGGTCGCTCAACGACATCTACAAGGCCAAGAAGCATGAGGTGGACCTGCTGCTGCGCACCTTCCTGCGCGTGGAGGTGAAAGCCCCGGTGCCCAAGAGCGCCGAGGAGAACGTGCTGCGGGTGATGAGCGCTTCGGCCAGCAAGGTGGAGATCTATACCGGCGGGAAGAAGCCCGAGAAGGTCTGGATCGTGGGGCACGGCACCAAGGACCATTTCGGCACCTACATGCTGCTGGAGAAACCCGGCATCGGCCGCAGCTCCTCGCCCTTCATCATGGGCATGAGCCGTTTCACCGGCGTGCTCAACACCCGCTTCCACGCCGATCTGGACACCTGGCGCGACACCGAGGTGTACGCCTTCGACGACGTGTACGAAGTGGCCGCCGTGGAGATGACGCTCACGGGCGAACCCGACGCCTCCTACCGCGTGGAACATCCCGCCCCGGGCGTGGTGCGGCTCCTGGCCCCGGATGGCCGCGCACTGCCCACGGACACCTTGCTGGTGAAGGGCTATTTGCTGGCCTTTGAGCAACTCAACTACGAGTACATCGAGCGCAACCTGGACCGCCGCCAACGCGACTCCCTCATCGCCACGCCACCCAGCCACGTGCTGGCCATCACCGCCCGCGACGGTGGCACCAAGCGCATCAAGTTCTGGTGGAAACCCTACGAGGGCGACCTCACCGCGCCGGAAGCCGTGCAGGCCGAGCATGACAAAGTGCGCATGCAGGCCCTGGTGCAGGACACCCTGCTGGTGACCGTCCAGCGGCAGATGTTCGACGTGGTGCTCCAGCCGCGCGAGTTCCTCCTTCCTTAGCATCCACAAGGCTTTCCGGACTTATCCACACCTGTGGATAAACGCCCGCCCTTGTTGATAAAACAGGCCAAGGCCGGGAAAGTGCCCGGCTAACTTTGCCCGACCTCAAAAAACGACCTTCTTACCCGATGAAATTCATCGTATCCAGCACCGCCCTGCTCAAACAACTGCAGGTGCTCCAAGGTGTGCTCGCCAGCAGCAACACGCTGCCCATCCTGGACAACTTCCTTTTCGAGATCGAAGGCAAGCAGCTCACCATCACGGCCAGCGACCTGGAGACCACCATCACGGCCACCATGCCCGTGGAGGCCAAGGACAAGGGCAGCGTGGCCATCCCCGCCCGCCTGCTGCTGGACACGCTGAAGGCCTTCCCCGAGCAGCCGCTCACCTTCAACATCGATGGCAAACACCACGGGGTGGACATCAGCAGCGACCAGGGCAAGTACAAGATGACCGGCTTCAGTGGTGCCGAGTTCCCCAAGAGCCCCGTGCTGGAGGACGCCACCAAGCTCAGCATCCCCGCCGGCACGCTGGCCACCGCCATCAACAAGTCCATCTTCGCCACCGGCAATGATGACCTGCGTCCGGTGATGAGCGGCATCTTCTTCGAACTCACCGAAGAGGACGTGCGCTTCGTGGCCACCGACGCGCACAAGCTCGTCCGCTACAAGCGCACTGATGTGCAGGCGCCCCGCTCGGCCTCCTTCATCGTGCCCAAGAAGCCGCTGAACCTGCTGAAGAACACGCTCTCCGGCACCAACGCCGAGGTGATCCTCGAGTTCAATGACAACAACGCCGCCTTCCGGTTCGACAACACGGTGCTGGTGTGCCGCTTGATCGACGGCAAGTACCCCAACTACGAGGCCGTCATCCCCAAGACCAACCCCAACAAGCTCACCATCGACCGGCAGGCCTTCCTCAGTTCCATCCGCCGGGTGAGCATCTTCGCCAACAAGACCACCCACCAGGTGCGCCTGCACATCAACGGCAGCGCGCTCACGGTGAGCGCCGAGGACCTGGATTTCGCCAACGAGGCCAAGGAAACGCTCACCTGCTCCTACGAGGGCGAGGAGATCACCATCGGCTTCAATTCGCGCTTCCTGCTGGACATGCTCAACAACCTGGAGACCGAACATGTGGTGCTGGAGATGAGCGCGCCGAACCGGGCGGGCATCCTGCTGCCCGGCGAAGCCGGAGAAGTTGGCGAGGACGTGCTGATGCTGGTGATGCCGGTGATGTTGAACAATTGAGGTTGAAGCCTGCCTGCGGGCAGGGTTGTGGACCGATCATTGCCAGATGTAGCACCGACCATAGGGATCGGACCTGTTGAAAAGAGCCACCAGACCAAGGCGACCATGAAACAACTGATGATGCTTCTGGCGATCGGGATGATCCTGAGCGCCAACAAATGCAAGGAGGGCGGCGATGGCAAGGCCTCGCTGCTGGACCGCAAATGGGTGTTCCAGAGCGTGGGCGGCAGCGCGTTGAAGATGCCCGACGGCGTGGAACAGCCCTGGGTGCAACTGACCGCCGACGGCCTGCAGGGCTTCGGGGGCTGCAACCGGCTGATGGGCACGTACGAACTGGCCGGTGAGCGCCTGAGCTTCCCCGGCGTGGGAAGCACCAAGATGTACTGCGAGAACACGCAGCGCATCGAGGACGAGATCAAGTCCGCGCTGGGACGGGTGGACAGCTACAAGCTGGATGGCCGCGATCTGAAGCTGCAACAGGGCGGCACCAACGTGGCCACTTTGCGGGCGGAGTAGGCGCGATCATCCCCGTCCCTTCCCGAATCGCTCGAAGGCCGCCTTCGCCAGCATCTCCCGATGGTCGGGATGCGCTATGGCGATGAGCGCCTCGGCGCGCTGCCGAAGATTCTTCCCGTACAGGTAGGCCGTGCCGTACTCGGTGACCACCCAGTGCATATGCGCCCGCGTGGTCACCACGCCGGCGCCTTCCTTCAGGTAGGGCACGATCTTGCTGATGCCTTTGCCGGTGGTGCTGGCCATGGCGATGATGGGTTTGCCGCCTGGGCTGAGCGCCGCGCCGCGCATGAAGTCCATCTGCCCACCCACCCCGCTGTACTGCCAGGTGCCGATGCTGTCCGCGCAGACCTGGCCGGTGAGGTCCATCTCGATGGCGCTGTTGATGGCCACCACCTTGGGATTCTCGCGGATCACCTTGCCGTCGTTCACGTACTGCGCATCGAGGAAGGCGAACTCGGGATTGTCGTGGAAGAGATCGTAAAGCTTCCGGCTGCCCAGTGCGAAGCTGGTGACCGTGCGGCCGGGATGTTTCTTCTTGAACCGGTTGTTGATCGCGCCTTTCTCCAGCAAGGGCATGATGCCGTTGGAGCACATCTCGGTGTGGATGCCCAGGTCCTTGTGGCTCTCCAACGCGCCGAGGATGGCGTCCGGAATGGCGCCGATGCCCATCTGCAGGGTGCTGCCGTCCTCGATGAGTTCGGCGCAACGCATGGCGATGGCCCGCTCACAGTCGCCGATGCGGGTGCGGTAGTCCACCTCGGGCAGGGCATCGTCCACCTCCACCAGCGCGTGGAAGCGGCCGATGTGGACATGTCCTTCGCCATGCGTGCGCGGCATGTTGTGGTTCACCTGGCCGATGAGGACCTTGGCGTTGCGCACGGCGGCCCGCGCCACATCCACGCTCACACCCAGCGAGCACAGCCCATGGCGGTCGGGCGGCGACACGTGCACCAGGGCCACATCGATGGGCATGATGCCCCGGTCGAACAGGCGTGGGATCTCGCTGAGGAAGACCGGCACGTAGTCGCCATGCTCGGTGTTCACCACCTGCCGCACATTGGCCGATACGAAGAGCGAGTTGATGAAGAAGGCATCCTTCACGCCGGGCTTGTCCAGGCCGATGTCGCCCAGGGTGCTGATGCTGATGATCTCCACATCGCGCAGCTCCGCGGCCCGATCGAAGAGCGCGTGGAGCAAGGTGAGCGGCGTGGCGGCACTGCCGTGGACGAAGACGCGGTCGCCGGGTTTGACCGCTGTGACCGCTTGCTGAGGTGTGATCATCCGTTCTGTTCTATTGTGCATCGAAGATCGACGAGGTCACGATCCAGGGCGAACCGCGATCCATCGACATTCAACTATCTGCCCGCCAAGTTCTGCCGCATATACTTGAACACCTCCCCCGCCACCAGGATCAGCGATCCGGCCAATGCAAGGACCAGGAACTCCAGGAAGTCGAGCGTCTTGAAGTGGAAGAGGTCCTGGAGGAAGGGGATCTCGATGATGGCCACCTGGATGATGATCGATACCGCGATGGCCCAGTTGAACCACTTGTTGCTGAACACGCCGATGCGGAAGATGGAGCGTTTGATGGAGCGCAGGTTGAAGGCGTTGTAGAGTTGCGAGAAGGCCATGACCACGAAGGCGGCGGTGCGGGCCTTCTCCACGCCCTGTGGCAGGAAGAACTTGAAGGCGACGATGGCCAGCACGGCCATGAGCACGGCGGTCATCAGGATGAAGGGCACCACCTCGCCGGTGAGGATGTTCTCGCCACGCCTCAGCGGTTTCTGGCCCAGCACGTCGCCGTGGCCCTGCTCCACGGCCAACGCCTTGTCGCACAGCCCATCGGTCACCAGGTTGAGCCAGAGGATCTGTGTGGCGGTGAGCGGGATGGGCAGGCCCATGACCACGGTGGTGAGCAGGGTGGTGATCTCGGCGAAGTTGGTGGTGAGCAGGTAGAAGCTGGTCTGCCGCGCGTTGGTGAACACGATGCGGCCCTCCTCCACGGCATGCACGATGCTGGTGAAGTTGTCATCGGCCAGCACCACCTGCGCGGATCCGCGCGCCACGTCGGTGCCGTTGATGCCCATGGCGATGCCCACGTCGGCCTTCTTCAGCGCGGGGGCGTCGTTCACGCCGTCGCCGGTCATGGCCACCAGTTCGCCCATGTGCTGCAGGCGCTCGGCGATGCGCAGCTTCATGGCTGGTGTGAGGCGCGCGAAAACGTTCACTGCGCGCACGGCACGGTCGAACTCGGCCTCGTCCAGCTTCTCCAGTTGCTGCTCGTTGAGGGCGAGCGTGGCACCGGGTCTCACGTCCTTGCGGATGATGCCGATGGAGCGCCCGATGGCCACCGCTGTATTGATGTGGTCGCCCGTGGCCATGATCACGCGGATGCCGGCGCCATGACAGGCCTCCACCGCGGCGGGCACATCCTCGCGCGGCGGATCGATCATGCCGACAAGGCCCGCCATGGTGAGACCCGCGATCCCCGTCTTGTCGATGGCCTCCTCCTCCGCATCCCGGAAGGCGAGGGCGATGACCCGGTAGGCCTGCCCGCTCCACGCCTCGATGCGCTGGTGGATCGCGACACGCCGGGCCTCCTCCATCGGCATGGCTTCGCGGCCGTCCCAGGCCTTGTCGCAGAGGGCGAGCAGCTTCTCCGGAGCGCCCACCACCAGCAGTTGCCGCCTGCCTTCGCGCTGCACCAGCGTGGCGCGCAGCTTCAGCTCCGAGTTGAAGGGCAGGTCGTCCACGCGCTTCCAGCCCTGGTGCCTGTCGCTGCCATCCGCCTTGCGGGCAAGCACCAGCAGCGCACCCTCCGTGGGATCGCCCACCAACGCGTACTGGTCGCTGTCCTTGTCATGCTCCACCTGTGCGTTGTTGCACAGGGCCGCCACGCGCAGCAGCGGGTCCATGTCGGAAAGCTCCTCCGCGTCCAGCACTTCATCGCCTTCCATCACATTGCCGATGGGCGACCATCCGCTGCCTGTGACACGACGCTCCCGGCCGAAGGGCAGGGCCACGCGTTCCACGGCGAGCACGTTCTGGGTGAGGGTGCCGGTCTTGTCGGTGAGGATCACGCTCACCGCCCCCAGCGTTTCGGTGGCGGTGAATTCCCGGATGATGGCCTTGCGCTTCGCCATGCGATGGGCGCCCACGGCCAGCACGATGGTGAGCACGGCGGGGAGCCCTTCGGGAATGGCCGACACCAGCGCGGCGATGGACACCAGCAGCAGGTCATCGACCGCCATGCTGTGGAAGGCGTAGCCCAGGCCGAAGAGCGAGGACGCGCTGATGATGGCGATCAGGGCCATCTGCCTGGCCAGCTTGTCGGTCTTCTCGCGGAAGTGGGTCTTCACCTCCTTGATCGCGGTGAGCGAGCCGGCGATCCTGCCGATCTGCGTGGCCAGGCCTGTGGCGGTGACCAAGCCCACGGCACTGCCACCCGCCACATGCGTGCTCTTCCACAGCATGTTCCTCCGGTCGGCCATCAAGGTCTCCTTCGGCAGTGCGCCGACGCGTTTGCCCACAGGCACCGATTCGCCCGTGAGCGCCGCTTCGATGCAGCGCAGGTCCTTCGCCTCCAGCACCAGCGCGTCGGCGGGGATCTGGTCGCCCTCTTCCAGCACGATGATGTCCCCGGGCACGAGTTCCCGAGCGGGCACGGTGCAGAGCCTGCCCGCGCGCCGCACCTTGGCCGTGGGCGCCAGCATGTCGCGCAACGCTTCCACCGCCTTCTCGGCGCGGTACTCCTGGAAGAACCCGATGGCCGCGTTGATGAGGATGATGCCGATGATCACCCACATGTCCACCTCGTGGTCGGTGAGCCAGGAGATGAAGGCCGCGATGGCCAGGATGAGGATCAGCAGGCTCTTGAACTGCTTCAGTAGAAGGAAGACCCAGTGGCGCTTGCCGGCCTCGGGGATGACATTGGGGCCGGTGCGTGCACGACGACCAGCGACCTCCTGATCGCTCAGACCGGCCACGGAGGAATGCCACTGGGTGAGTGCTTCCTCCGCGGTGAGATGGTGGGCGTCAAGGTCCTTCATCGGCAGGCACAAGGAATGCCGTGACAAGATACCCGGGCGTGATGGCGGTCAGTAACGTGGCTCCTCGTCGTCGAACCAGGTGTCGGCCATGTCGTCCGGCGCCATGCCGGCATCGCGGCCGGCCAGGTCGCGGCGCCAGGCCAATTCCGCATCATCCACCTCATCGCCGGGGTCGTGGTGATAGACGATGCGCAATGGGACACGCGCCGTGGTGCTCGTACGGCCCATCGTAGCAGGCGCAGGTGCCGACGATCCATCATCATCAGCCTCCTCCACCTCATCATCATCATCATCCGGCGGCCGAACGGGATCCTGCACGGCGGGCGGCACCTTGCGATGGAGCACGGCCATGACCGCCCCTGCCACCGCGCCCCACAGGTGGCTCTCCCAACTGATGCGCGGCACGATCGGGAAGATGCCCCAGACCATGCTGCCATAGAGGAAGGCCACGAGCAGCGAAAGCGCCATGAGCGTGCGCTGCCGGCGCAGCACGCCACTGAGGAAGAGGAATGCGGCCAGGCCGTACACCACCCCACTGGCGCCGATGTGGTAGTTGCCCCGCGCGCTTATCCACACCCACGCTCCGCCCAGCAGCCAGGTGGCCAGGGTCACGCGCAGGGCGATCCGTGGATAGAAATACATCAATCCCCAGCCGAGGAAAAGCACGGGAAGTGAATTGTTGAAGAGATGCTCCAGGTCGCCATGGATGAATGGCGCGAGGAGGATGCCCGGCAGACCATCCAGATGGCGCGGCAGGATGCCATAGCGGCCGAGATCGATGTCGTAGGCCGCACCCACCAAGTGGACCATCCAAAGCAGGGCCACGCCGAGCGCCGGCAGGATGGCCGCCGTCATCAGCCGGGATCGCCCGGGAGGAGCAGTTTGATGGACCGGCTCATGATGCATTGGAACAAGATGGTCAATTCCCGGGCCTCTTCCGTGCGCCGGTCATCGTGGCAGGCCCGCGGCTTGCGTTACTTTGCCGCCATGACACGACCTGGTCATCTGAGTGTGCTGTTGTTGACGATCGCCATCGTGGGTTGCTTCGCGCGGCAGGCCGACACCGGAACGGCGACCTCCCATGCTCCCGACCCCGATGACGCCAGCGAACTGGCCTTGCTGATGCGGGCGATGGCGGCCCATGTGGACAGCGTGAAGGCCACGATGTCACGGGGCGCCGATCTGCCGGCCTTCCCGGAGGAGTTCGCCAGGCTCTTCACGGCCACGCCCACCGAGGGTATGCACATCGATCCGATCACCTATCCCACCTTCGGCCGCGACTATCTGGCCAAGCTCGATCTGCTATACGCGAGCGACGCCCAGGAGCGGCCGCGCCTTTACAACGCGTTGGTCCAGAGCTGCGCCAACTGCCACGGCACCCATTGCCCCGGTCCATTGATGCGGATCAGGAAGATGTATGTGGAGTTGGAGTAGTAGCATGTCAGGTGGTTGAAGGTCCGCGCCCGATGGGCCTGCGCACCGCGGCGGATCAGATCCGCGTGACCTTGCCGCTTGGTGTGCGGTGCATGCCCGGCATGAAGCCTCCCACCTTCACCTTGTGGTCCAGCAGGAACCGTGTGATGTCGAAGGAAGGGCTCTGATCGGTGGCGCGCAGCACCAGTTCGGCGGTGGCCTCGGCGTCGTTGCCGGCACGGTGGTGCTTCAACGGGATGCCATGGAAAGCGCACATCGGCCCCAACCCATAGGACCGATGCCCCGGCCACACGCGCCGGGCCATGCTCACACTGCAGAAGTACTGGAAGGTGGGCGGCTGGAGCGCATGGCTGGTCAACGTGCTGCGCAGCACGGTCATGTCGAAGGCCGCATTGTGGGCCACCACCACCTTCCCATGCAGCAGTTCCGACACCTCGTTCCAGATGTCGCGCCAGCGTGGTGCGTCGGCCACATCCTGCGGCGTGATGCCATGCACGGCGATGTTCCAGGGACTGAAGTATGGCCATTGCGGCGGCTTTATCAGCCAGTTGCGCACCTCGCGCACCACACCGCCCCGCACAATGGCGATGCCCAGCTCGCAGGGGCTGTCTGGCTGCGGCGTGGCGGTCTCGAAGTCGAGGGCGAGGAGATCCATGGGGCGCCAAAAGTTAGGTACGGCCGCCTATCCAAGCCGGCACAAGGATGGAGATCGATCCGAAACGTCCATGGAGATCCGCCACGGCGTGGCGATGATCCCTCCATGCACCCGGCTCACAACTTCACCACCTCCGCGTCCGCCAGTGCCTTGTACAGCTTTCCCGCCGTGGCTTCGCTGATGTTCACCAATGGAAGCCGCATGGTGTCGCCGCAGATGCCGAGCACCTTCAGCACATGCTTGATGCCTCCGGGATTGCCCTCGGCGAAGAGCAGGTCGATGACCTCGATCAAGCGCAGGTGTTCGCGGCGCGCGGTGGCGAGATCGCCTTTCAACGCCGCGTGGACCAGGGTGCTGAATTCGTTCGGCAGGGCATTGCCCACCACGCTGATCACACCTTCTCCGCCGAGGGCGATGATCGGCAGCGTGAGCGCATCGTCGCCGCTGATGAGCATGAAGCCCTTGGGGCGATGCTTGAGAATGCGGCCCATCTGGTCCAGGTTGGCACTGGCCTCCTTGATGGCGATGATGTTCCTGAAGTCGCGCGCGAGACGCAGTGTGGTCTCGGCGGTGATGTTGCTGCCGGTGCGGCCGGGTACGTTGTAGAGGATGATGGGCCGCAGCGCCACCTGGGCGATGGCCTTGTAGTGCTGGTAGATGCCTTCCTGCGTGGGCTTGTTGTAGTAGGGGCTCACGCTGAGGATGGCGTCCACACCGTCCATCTCGAAGCCGCCGAGCGCCTCGATAACCTCCGCCGTATTGTTGCCGCCCACGCCCAGCACCACCGGCACGCGGTTGCGCACGAAGGCGATGGTCTGCGCGAGCAGTTCCTTCTTCTCGGGTTTGGTGAGCGTGACGCTTTCTCCCGTGGTGCCCATGCTCACCACATAGTCCACCCCGCCGGCGATCTGGTGCTCGATGAGCTTCTCCAGGCCGGCATAGTCGACCTGGCCATTGGAGCGGAAGGGTGTGACGAGGGCTACGCCGAGGCCTTGGAAGCGGGGGTCCATGAAGGAAGCTGGAAGTTGAGGGGGTTGCGGTACGGACGATGCGGCGATCAGTTCATCGAAGGCTCCGGCTTGGCGTTGACCATCATGAGGTAATGGTGCACCTGCTGGATGAGTTGCGGGAGGCTTTGCGACCCGGCCATGTCGATCATCATGTCCAGGATGCGCTTGTTGCTTTCGCTGAGGCGGCCCACCTTGAAGCGCGCCCGGCTGCCGGCCATGACGTACTGGATGGGCAGGCGGTCCTGCAGGGTGAGGTCGATGAGGATCTCGTATTCCTCGGCCATGAAGTTCTTCACCGTGTTGCCCTGCGGTATGCGGTACCAGTTGAGGTCCTTCTGGCAGATGGCGTCGAAATTGAGCTTGGCGTGCAGGTAGTGTGGCAGCACCTTCTCATCGGAGAAGCCCAGGGCCATGATGTTGTTGATGCCCAGCTCGTCCTTGATGCGCTTGACGTAGTTGCGCACGTGGTTGTGCGCCGCCTCATCCTCCACCAGGTACACGATGCCCACTTTGCGGGCCAGCCCCAGGTTGCGGGCGATGGGCTTGCGCTCCGCGGGCAGTTCGCGGAGCAGCCTGCGGATGCCCATCCATTCCTTGATGCGGTCCAGCAGCTTCATGCTTCGATCATGCGCGTGAAGGCATCCTCGTCGATCACCGGTACGCCGAGTTGCTCGGCCTTGGCGCGTTTGGCGGGGCCCATGTCGGCGCCCGCCACCACGTAGCTGGTCTTGCTGGAAATGGAACCGCTCACCTTGCCCCCGTTGCGTTCGATGGTCTCCTTGATGCCGTCGCGGCTGAAATTGCGGAAAACGCCCGACACCACGAAGGTGAGACCTTTCAGCTTTTCCCCCACCTCCGGGATCTCCGCGGGATCCAGCGCCATGCGCAGGCCATTCGCCCGCAGCCGGTCGATGATCGCGCGGTTGCCCGCCACGGCGAAGAAGTCCACGATGCTCTCGGCGATCACCGGGCCCACCTCGTCCAGCGCGGTGAGTTCCTCCCTGCTCATGGCCATCAGCCGGACCATGCTGCCCACGGCACGGGCCAGTTTCTTCGCCACGGTCTCGCCCACGTGCCGGATGCCGATGGCGAACAACACCCGCTCGAAGGGCGCTTCCCGGCTCTTCGCCACACCGCCCACCACCAGTCGCGCACTCTTCTCGCCCCAACCTTTGCCCAGCGCCAGCAGCTGTTCCTCCTTCAGGTCGTACAGATCGGCCACATCGCGGATCAGGCCCGCCTTGAAAAGTTCCTCCACGGTCTCGCCGCCAAGACCTTCGATGTCCATGGCCTTGCGCGACACGAAGTGCTCGATCCGGCGGGTGATCTGCGGCGGACACTGGTGCTCGTTGGGGCAGTAGTGCTGCGCTTCACCTTCCAAACGGATGAGCGCCGCGCCGCACTCGGGACAATGCTCGGGGAAGACCACCGGTAAGGCGCCATGCGGTCGTTGGTCCACCACCACAGCCACGATCTTGGGAATGATCTCCCCGCCCTTCTCCACCTGCACCAGGTCACCGATATGCAGGCCCAGCTTGGCGATCTGGTCGGCGTTGTGCAGGCTGGCCCGCTTCACTGTGGTGCCTGCCAGTTGCACCGGGACGAGTTCCGCCACGGGTGTGATGGCACCAGTGCGGCCCACCTGGTAGGCCACGTTCTCCAGCCGCGTCACGGCCTGCTCGGCGGCGAACTTGTAGGCGATGGCCCAGCGGGGACTCTTGGCCGTGAGACCGAGTTCCTCCTGGATGTCCAGGTCGTCCACCTTCACCACCACGCCGTCGATGTCCACCTGCAAAGTGTGGCGGTGCTTGTCCCAATGGTCGATGAAGTCCATGATGCCGGCCACGTCATCGGCCTTGCCGATCATGGCCTTTGCGGGGTCGGGCACGTGGAAGCCCCATTCGCCCGCCTGGCGGATGTTGTCGTAATGGCTGCGCGTGGGCAGTTGCTCGCCCTGCACACCATAGATGTAGTTGCTGAGTCCGCGGCGGGACACCTCCTTGGGGTCCTGCAGCTTCAGGGTGCCGGCGGCGGTGTTCCGTGGATTGGCGTAAGGCTCCTCCCCATCGGCGATGCGTTGGGCATTGAGTTGTTCGAAGCGCTGCCGGGTGTAGACCACCTCGCCACGCACCTCGAAGTCCTTCGGCCAGTCCTTACCCTGCAAGGTGAGAGGGATCGATCGCACCGTGCGCACGTTGGCGGTGATCTCCTCGCCCTTCTCGCCATCACCCCGGGTGAGGGCACGCACCAGCGCACCATCCACATAAGCGAGGCTGATGGCCACGCCATCGTACTTCAACTCCATGCAATAGGTGGTGCGGCCGATCTCGCGCTCCACCCGCGCCACGAACTCCTCCACCTCCTCGCGGCTGTAGCTGTTGCTCAGCGAGCGCATGGGCCAGCGGTGCGCCACGGTGGGGAAGTTCTTCGTGATGTCGCCCCCCACCCGCTGCGTGGGGCTGTTGGGGTCGGCCAGGTCAGGGTATCGCGCTTCAAGCCCTTCGAGTTCCTTCAGCAGAAAGTCGAACTGCTGGTCGCTGATGACCGGTCGCGCTAATACGTAGTACCGGTGGTTGTGGTACTCCAGCTCGCGGGCCAGTTCCCGCATCCGTCGCGCCGCCTGTTCACGATCCATCGTTGCGTAGGAATTCCTTGCGGGCGCGCTTCACGATCTCGCCGAAACGCAGCCCGGCTTTGATGTAATAGGTCCAGTCGCTCAGCGAGACGGTGACGTCACGATCGGCCGCGAGCACATGCCGGTAGCCGCCGCCCACCCCGATAAAGGCCCACCAGAACACGTTGTAGTCCACGTGCAGTGTGGCCTCCACCGGCACCAGCTCATTGGTACTCCAGGCCCGGAACACATCGGCGCTGTCGCGGTAGCTGGTCTTGTAGTTGCCCAGACCGAGGGCGACCGGCACACCGATCTGCCAGCGTTTCGCGTCCACCAGCAAACGCTCGTAGGTCAGGCCCACATAGTCGAAGTTGGTGTTCAGGTCGCGCGTGCCCAGTCCATCGAGCTCCACATCGCGGCGCAGGTAGGCGTCACCCAATCCATAGAAGCCCACGGCCACGATGTCCTTGCCGCGCTGCGCACCGATCCTGAAGCCATAGAAGCGCACCGGTTCGGCATTGACGAAAGTGCGGCGGAAGTCGAAGTTGAAGAGGACGCGGTAGGCCATGCCCTCCCGGGCCTGTTCACCGGGCTGGGCCGCGGCGCCACCAGCACAGGTCAACCATGCCCCGACCAGGATGACATGCGCGGCCCTCATCGTACAGCGTGGATGAAGCGCGGATTGCCGCTGAGGTCCATGATCGTATCCACCTGCGCGAAGCCAAGGCCACGCAAGAACTCGCCCACCGCATCGGCATGCCGGTAGTGCCCCTCGAACCAGAGATGACCGCCCTTGGGAAGCGCATCATGCGCGGTCTGTCCGATCGCACGGAAGAAGCGGAGCGGATCGTCGTTCTCCACGAAGAGCGCCACGTGGGGTTCATGGACGCGCACCTGTTCGGTCAACGTGCCTTCCTCCGCGCGTGGCACATAGGGTGGATTGCTCACCACCAGGTCGGTCCCTTCCGGAAGCTCGAACCGGGGATCGAGCATATCCGCGAGATGCCAGTGCACCTCCAGTCCGTGGCGACCGGCATTGCGCTGCGCGATCGCCAGCGCATCGGGCGAGATATCGATGCCATGCACTTCCGCCAGCGGAAAAGCGCGCTTCAAGGCGAGGGCGATGCATCCACTGCCCGTGCCGAGGTCGGCGACCACCGTGGGCGGTGTGCCACTGGTGATGATACGTTCCACCAACTCTTCCGTCTCCGGCCTCGGGATCAGCACGCCGGGTCCCACTTCCAGATCGAGTCCGTGGAACATGACCGACCCCAGCACATACTGCAAGGGCTCCCCGGCACGCAGCCGTTGCAGCGGCTGGTAGACCTGAAGCAGCTCGCTTTCACTGAGCCGTTCGCCGCGCCCCAGTTCCAACCGTGCGGCATCCCATCCCAGCCGATGCTGGAACACCGCCCGCGCGATGGCCCGCACCTCCCCTTCGGCATAGTGGCCGGAGAGGGTGCTGCCATAGAGGGCGAGCATGGTATCCACGCGGTTGTCCGCTGTGCGCATGGTGGTGGCGTAGGGTCTCCTTGCAGGAACGCGCAAAAGTAGCGGCCCAGATGCCTGACCTTTGCCGCGATGAACACCGCCCATCACGAGACCTTCATGCGGCGCGCGCTGGAACTGGCGCGGCTCGGTGGCGGAGCGGTGGCGCCCAATCCCCTGGTGGGCGCGGTGCTCGTGTCCGGTGGCCGCATCCTCGCGGAAGGCTGGCACAAGTCGTTCGGCGGGCCGCATGCGGAGGTGGAATGCCTGCGCCCCTTGGGCGATGGTCAATTGCCGGCCGATGCCATACTCTATGTGACCTTGGAGCCGTGCAGCCACCAGGGCAAGACGCCCCCCTGTGCGGATCTGCTCATCGCACGCGGCTTGCAGCGGGTGGTGGTGGCGCACGAGGACCCCTTCCCTGAAGTGGCGGGACGTGGGATCGCCAAACTCCGTGGTGCCGGCGTGAAGGTGACGGTCGGCGTTGGTGAGCACGAAGCACGCTGGACGAACCGGCGCTTCCTGATGTCCGTGCAGGAGAAGCGGCCCTATATCATCCTCAAGTGGGCGCGCTCGGCGGACGGCTTCCTGGACAAGCGTCCGCGCACGGAACGCGGCGTGCAGCGGATCACCTGTGCGGCCACGGATGTGGTGACGCATGGCTGGCGCGCCATGGAGCAGGCCATTCTGGTCGGAAGCCGCACGGTGGTGCACGATGATCCCTCCCTCACCGTGCGCCACGTGCCCGGCCGCCATCCACTGCGTGTGGTGATCGACCGCAACGGCATCACACCGGATGCTTCACAGGTGTACGACAGCCAAGCCCCCACCCTGCTTTTCACCAGGACCCCACGGACCGGACCTGCCATTGAACAGCATCTGCTGCAAGACGACGCCGATCCCCTGGACCAGGTGTTGCACGAACTGCACCGGCGTGGCATCCGCTCCTTGCTGGTGGAGGGTGGTGCGCAACTGCACCATGCCTTTCTCCAACGCGGCCTGTGGGATGAAACGCGCATCATCCAGGGAAGGCCACGCTTCGGTGATGGCACCCCGGCACCCGTGATCTCCACTGCTCCGCTCCGCACGGTCGTCTCCGATGTGGACACGATCGAACATCACTTGGACCCGGCGTCACCCATCGCCACCCACGCACCCCTTCCCACATGGCCCTGGTGATCGCCGCCGCCTTCTTCATGGCGCTGCTCTTCCTGCTGTTCAAGGTCTTCGAGCAGCGCCGTGTGGAACTGCTGCCGGCCATCGTGGTCAACTACTTCGCCGCCTTCATCTGCGGCTCGATGGTCTCGGCACCTTGGAAGGCGCCCGGGCTGGAAGCGATCGCCCTGCCCAGCGCGCTGCTCGGGGTGCTGTTCATCGCCATCTTCTACCTCACCGGACTTTCCGCGCAACGCGCCGGTGTGGCCGCCACCGCCGTGGCCAGCAAAATGAGCCTGGTGCTCACCGTGCTCTTCGCCATGTACCTCTATGGCGAGCGCACCGGTCCGCTCGGGTGGGCCGGCATCGCCCTGGCGCTGACAGGCGTGGTGCTCTCATCCTGGGTCCCGAACCGGAGCGCGGTGCGCGGCGTGTGGATACTGCCCACCATGCTCTTCCTCGGCAACGCGGTGATCGACATCGGCATCAACTGGACACAGCGCATGCGGCTCACCCCGGAGACCGAAGCGGTCTTCCCCACCCTGGTCTTCGGCTGCGCCGGTGTCATCGGCACCCTGTGGGCCGTCGCAGGCAGGAAGCATGCGTCCTTTCTTTCGCACCGCGTCTGGGTGGGCGGCACCTTGCTCGGCGTGGTCAACTATGCATCGCTCTACTTCGTGGTCCAGGCGCTCGCGCATGCGGGCATGCCCAGCAGCAGCGTGTATCCGCTCATCAACATCGTGGTGATCCTCTTCGGCGTGGCGCTGTCGGTGCTGCTCTTCCAGGAAAGGCCACGGCGCGGACAGTACATCGGCATCGCCTGCTCGGTGCTGGCGCTGGTCCTCATCCTCCAAGCCCTGCCCTGATGTCCGGCGATCGCTACCTGACACTCGCCGGGGAAGGACACGGACAATTGCGCGAGAAGGCCAGCCGCTTCATCGCCGTCGCCTTTCCTGTGCGCGATGAGGGATCGTTCCATGCGCGCATGGAAGCGTATGTGAAAGAGCATCGCGGCGCGCGGCACTTCTGTTACGCCTGGGTGATGGGTGATGCGGGCGAACGTCACCGGGCGCACGACGCGGGCGAACCTTCAGGCACTGCCGGCAAGCCCATCCTCACGCGCATCCAGGCGGCCGGCCTCACCTGGTGCGGTGTGATCGTGGTGCGTTGGTTCGGTGGCACGCTGCTGGGCAAGGGCGGACTTGTGCGGGCCTATGGTGAAGCGGCGCATCTGGCGATCGACGCCGCGCCCAAGGCGGAACATATCGTCACCGACACCCTGCTGTTGCGTTGCGGGTATGACCAACTCGAACCGCTTCGCGCAGCGGTGATCGCGCATGGCGGCGAAGTGGTCTCAGGCGACTATGGTGAACGGTGCGAACTGCTGGTACGCGTCCCGCGCTCGGCGACCAGCACGCTGCTCAGCGAACATGCGATGCGGGCCGTCACGGTGGTCCCTCAGGAGGAGAAATAGGGCGCGAGGGCATCCAGCAACTCCTGTGGTGCACGCCGTGGTCGCCGTGTCGCGCGGTCCATGAATACCAGCGTGGTGGACGCCTCGGTGAGCAACGCATCGTCCGGTCCGTACACTTCGTAATGGAAGGTGAAACGCACGCCGGGAAGCTCGCGGATCGTGGTGCGGATGGTGAGCGCATCATCATAGCGTGCCGGCGCATGGAAGCGCGCATGCATCTCGAAGACGGGCAGTTGCACACCATCCTCCTCGAGCCGCCGGTACGGGAAACCCAGGTCCCGCAAGGCTTCCACGCGGGCCACCTCGAACCACGAGGCATAGTCCCCATGGTACGCGAAGCCCATCTGGTCGGTCTCTCCGTATCGCACGCGCAGCTTCGTTTCGTGGGTGTACATGGGGCCGGAAGTTAGTCCGCGACGCTCCCCTTCCCATTGTGTGTCCGCTATTGCCGGGGGGTGTCCACTCGCGTACCTTCGAGGCCAAGCCGCCACATCATGATCGCCAGCCACGCTTGCCGGGAGAAGACCGCGAAGGCCGTAGTGGCGATCCTCCGGAGGAGCGCGGCCGACGATCGCCACCCCTCCGGAAACCCGCGCCGGACAAGCGTTCCAGCACTACGCGTTCCGGAACGTGCGCAAGTAAAATTTTCCTTCCCATCAAGTGACCCCCACGTTTTTTTTTCACTTTCTTGCCCACATATTTGCCCCCCGTTCCGAGGCGACCGCCACCGTATCAATGACGCTTCAGGAACGGCACCCGTCACTCACCACGAACCCATCAACTCGCTGACCCATCCATGAAGAAGGACCACGAGAAGATCTGGGACCGGTGTCTGGGCGTGATCAAGGACAACGTCAGCCAGCAGAGTTTCAAGACCTGGTTCGAACCGATCAAGGCTTTGAAGCTGCAGGAATCCGTGCTCACCATCCAGGTGCCCTCACAGTTCTTCTATGAATGGCTGGAGGAACACTACATCGGGCTGCTGAAGAAGATCATCAAGAAGGAATTGGGGAACGAAGGGCGTCTGGAGTATTCCATCATCATGGAGAACGGCTTCCAGAGCGCCCACCCGTACACCGTGAAGGTGCCCACCAGCCATGCGCGCGACACGCGCAACCCGGCGGTGAGCCTCCCGATCGATGTGGCCAACAGCCCGATCAAGAACCCGTTCATCATACCGGGCCTCCGCAAGATCAAGATCGAAAGCCACCTCAACCCCAACTACTCCTTCGACAATTTCATCGAAGGGGACTGCAACCGATTGGCGCGCAGTGCAGGCTACGCCGTGGCGCAGAAGCCCGGCGGCACCGCCTTCAATCCGTTGCTCGTCTATGGCGGGGTCGGTCTCGGCAAGACACACCTGGTGCATGCCATCGGCATCGAGATCAAGAAGCACCACCCGGACAAGACCATCCTCTATGTGCCGGCCGAGAAGTTCACCCAGCAGTTCATCGAGGCGGTGAAGAACAACACCGTGGGCGACTTCACGCAGTTCTACCAGATGATGGACGTGCTCATCATCGACGACGTGCAGTTCCTCGCCGGCAAGGAGAAGACGCAGGACGTGTTCTTCCATGTGTTCAACGCCCTGCACCAGAGCGGCAAGCAACTGGTGATCACCAGCGACAAGGCGCCGGTGGAAATGGCCGGCATGGAACAGCGCCTCCTCTCCCGCTTCAAGTGGGGCCTGAGCGCCGACCTGCAGACGCCCGGCCTGGAGACGCGCATCGCCATCCTGGAGAAGAAGATGTACGCCGAGGGCATCGACCTGCCCAAGGAGGTGGTGGAATACCTGGCCTACAGCATCACCACCAACATCCGCGAACTGGAAGGCGCCATGATCAGCCTCATCGCGCAGAGCTCGCTGAACAAGAAGGCGGTGACGCTGGACCTGGCGAAGCAGATGATCGACAAGTTCGTGAAGAACACCGCGCGCGAAGTGTCGATCGACTACATCCAAAAAGTGGTGTGCGACTACTTCGACCTGCCGATCGAATTGCTGAAGAGCAAGACGCGCAAGCGCGAAGTGGTGCAGGCGCGGCAGATCGCCATGTACTTCGCCAAGAAGATGACCAAGAGCTCGCTGGCGAACATCGGTGCGCACTGCGGCGGAAAGGACCACGCCACCGTGCTCCACGCCTGCCGCACGGTGAACAACCTCTCGGAGACCGACAAACAGTTCCGAGGCTATCTGGAGGATCTGGAGAAGAAGCTGAGCATCCACTGAGGAATGCCCATCACGGACAAGGGAACCCCGGCGCATGCCGGGGTTTCTTGTTGATGGCTTCTACTCCACCACCACCTTCTCCGCCGCCAGCCGCTTGCCGCCCTGCCACACTTCCAGCAAGTACAGCCCACCACCCAGGCCCTGCAAAGCCAGCGTGTGGTAGTGCCCGCTGATGCCTTCCTGCCGCACCGCACGCCCCAGCGCATCGCGCAGCAGCAGCATGGCACCCGGTGGCACTTGCTCCAACTCCACGGTAAGCTGCGTGCTGGCCGGGTTCGGGTACACCCGCCAGGGCAGCACCTGCTGTTCCTCCACGCCCACATTGAGCCCATACAACCGGCTTACCATGCGTTGCAGTGGGTCATGCGTGCTGCCATCGTCGTAGCCGTGGTAGGCGCCCCAGATGTAGTAGTGGCCAACGGGGGCCATGGTGATGCCCTCGATACTACCATGCAATGTGGAGCCATCATACAAATACTGCCCACACCCCCCCTCGCCGAAGGGGGCGTCCAGCAGGTTCCCAGCGGTGTCCACCAAGGCGATTCCGCCACGCGCTTGCTCATCGATGCTGGTGAATGCGCCATACACCACCATCCGTTCCTGATCAATAGGGAATACGCCACCCCATGGATAGAAACCGGTGGGTCCGAACTGTCCATTGTACAACGATCGCAGGTGGTTGTTGAAGGTGTTGTCCAATTGCCCATCGGGCAGCAGGCGCACCAGGTGCAGGGTGTCGGGGTCGTTCTGGAACAGGAAGCGGCCCGCGGCCAGCACGCGGCCATCGGGCAGTTCGTGGAAGCCCACCGCCTGGCCCCAGTAGATGCTGGTGTGGAAGGTGGTGTCCAGTTCGCCATCGGGGTGGACGCGCAGGATGCGACCCACCGGCGTGCCTTCGTATTGGGTGAGCACCCCGCTAAGCAGGAAGCGGCCATCGGAAAGTTGGTGGATCTTGTATATCGCCGCATTGGCTTTTCGGTGTGTGCGGGTGGTGTCCAACTGCCCAGTGTTGGTGAACCAGATCAAGTGGTGGGTGCCAGTGAAGCCACCCTGTGGATAGTTCACACTGTGCGCCCCGCTCAGCAGCACCCGCCCATCGGGGTACACGTGGTAGTCGCCGCCTTGGCTGGGGGTGAAGTAAGGAATAGTAGGAACGGAACCAAGGGCGAATGAGAGATCATTCTGGCCGTTCTCCATGATCCGCCGCACGATCACATTCCCGGCCACATAAAATCGGTCCTGCCATGGAGTGATCCCCCCCCCCTAGTCCGCTGTTATTGAATGTCTCATCGCGCTGCCCGTTCGGCAGCAACCGTGCAAGCCGCTTGTCTTCCATTTCACCTGGAAAGCGCATCCGCCCGGAAACAATGATCTTCCCATCCGACAATGGAAGTATCGAACTCACATTGATCTCGTGGATGCTTGTCCTGAACGAAGCATCCAAGCCGAAAGGCTGCTGCGCAACAGCGCTGGTGGCGGCCAGAATGGCCGCCACCAGCCATGTGCTATGCAGCATCGTGCGCATCAGGGTCGCACCACCAGTTTTTCCGTGAGTTGGCGTTGGCCTGCGTTGTGGAGTTCAATGGTGTAAACGCCAGGAGGCATGCGGCGGGTGTCCAACACCACCTGTCCCTCGGCATGGCCCAAGCGGCGTTGCGCCACTTCCCTTCCCCCGATGTCCCGGATCAACATGCGGCTGTGGTCCGCATCGGCCTTCAGGTCGTAGTACATGGTCACGTAAATGGTTGCCGGGTTGGGGTACAACATCAGGGTGGGCCGTGGTGTCTCCACCACTTCCTTGGGCGTATAGGGCAGGGCTTTGGGCGCCAGGTTGCCACCACCTGTGTAAGGTGGGCGGCACAGGCCGTAGTGGAAACACAGGATGTTTTGCGCCCACACCGCCGGGCGGTCGTGTTTGCCATTGATCAAGGCTTGCAGCTGGGCCACCTCGGTGCTGTCCAGTTCGCTCCTATCGTGGCCGGTACCATGCCTTCCCATGGCCTGCAAATTAGCCCGCGCCATGCGCCGCAGGTGCGCCGTTGCTCGTTGCGGTGGCGCTACTTCGCCAGACCGGTCAAGGGTTATGTAACGAACAGCTCAGGCTGCGGCAACTGGGCAGTGCATACCCATGCGCCAGGCGAGCGGCAGTGCGGATAAGCGCAATGGGGATTTTTCACAGTGTGGCATGGTGAAGATCCACAGGTCGTGCACGGCGGCGTTCGCGTGCATGCGTTCCTGTGTTCGCGGGCAGCAGCATCTGCCATGACCTGCTGCCTCCGCGCCAACTTGTCCACCGCCTTGGATGACACTATCCCTTCGGATCCCACACCTTCGCCCCATGAAGATCCTCACCGTCTGCCTGGGCAACATCTGCCGCAGCCCCATGGCCGAGGGCGTGCTGCGGCATCGCGCGCGTGAACGCGGCATCACCATCGTCACCGACAGCGCCGGCACAGGCGATTACCACGTGGGCGAAGCGCCCGACAAACGCGCCATCGCGGCCATGCGGCGGCAGGGCATCGACATCAGCGACCTGCGCGCACGGCAATTCAGCGTGGAGGACTACCAGCGCTTCGACCTGATCGTGACCATGGACGCGAGCAACACGCGCAACGTGTTGCGCCTGGCGCCGGACCAGACCTTGGCGAGGAAGGTGAAGCCCATCCTGGACTATGCGCCGCACCTGCCGCATCGCGAAGTGCCCGATCCCTACTATGGCGGTGAAGAAGGATTCGATGAGGTGTACGACATGTTGGTGGAGGCCTGTGATGCTGTTCTGGATGAAGTTGAGGGGCCTGCCTACCGCAGGTAGGTTGGAAGTTGAAAGTCGCGGAGAACATGGCAGGACGAAGTGGCACCTTGTATCTGATGCCCGTGTGGCTGGGCGAGGCCGGCGGTGTGGAGCAACTGCCTCCGGAGAACCTGGCCATCGCGGGGCGCATCGGCTTGTGGTTCGCCGAGGAGGAGAAGACCGCACGGCGGATGTTGCGGCGCATGCTGCCCACCATCGACCTCGCCGCGCAGGAGATCCACCGCTTCGACAAGGACAGCGACGACCACGATGCGCAGCGGTTGATCGCCTTGCTGCGCGATGGGCGCGACGCGGCGATCCTCAGCGAGGCGGGCATGCCGGGCATCGCCGACCCGGGCGCCAAGCTGGTGCGCGCGGCACATGCGCAAGGCATCACCGTGGTGCCACTCACCGGTCCATCTTCCTTGTTGCTCGCGCTCGCCGCTTCCGGCTTGAATGGACAGGCCTTCACCTTTCATGGCTATTTGCCGCGCGACGCACGCGAACGGCGGCAGGCCATCCAGCGCCTGGAAAGGGAGGCGCAACGCACTGGTGCCGCACAGCTCTTCATTGAAACGCCCTACCGCAACGATGCGATGATGGAGGATCTGCTGCGCAGCTGCGTGCCCGGCACGCTGCTCGCCGTGGCGGTGGACCTGACCCAACCCAGCGGTTCGGTGGTCACCCACGACATCGCCACCTGGCGCAAGGTGTACCGGCCCATCGGCAAGCGGCCGGCGGTGTTCATCCTGGGCGTGTGAACGCTCACGTTCCGCGCTCCACGCGCAGCAGTCGCACGGTGTACACCACCGGGCTGTGCGGCTCCACCAGTCCATCGATGCCGCGTGCACCGAAGGCCATGGCACTGGGGATGACGAAGCTTCCCTCCTGCCCTTCGCGCAGCAGCATCACCGCCGTTTCAATGCCTTTCATCACCTGGTCGGGATCGCCATAGCGGAAGCTGAAAGGCTGCCCGTTGCGGCCGGTGTCGTCGATCACCACACCGTCCTCCAGTCTTTCGCCGCGCCATTCCACCAGCACCGGATCGCCCATTTGTATACGTGCGGTGTCACGCGCCACGCCTGTGATGCGGTAACGCAACAGGCTGGTGCCCCAGGGCTCATAGACATCACCGGTCCGCGCCACCCAGGCTTCGATGAGCCGCCGCTCGTAGGCTTCGGGATCGGTGATGCGCAGGCGTTCGGCCTCGGCGCGGATCATGGCCGGTGTGCGGATGGTGCGCAGGGCCACTTCAAGGATCATGCGGGTGGTATCGGCCGGTGTGGCGTGGGCCCCGGGTGCCAACTGCTCCCAGGGCAATCGTGCGGCCGTGGTGATCATGCTCAGGCTGTCGCCGGAACGCAGGCGCTGCAGCACTTCGGTGAAAGCCTCCTGCCGCAGATCCTTCGCGGCATACCAGCGGCGCGTACTGTACCAGGAGCCCGGCTCCCCGCCCCAGGCCGCGATGCGCAGATCGAGTTCGATGCTGTCGCCGTCCACCGCACGCTCATCGCCATCGCCCAAAGCCAGCAACCTGATGTGGATGTCGCGGTCCACGCGCTTGTAGTCCGGGTAGGGCGAACGCGAGCAGGCGGCCAGCAGCAAGGGCACAAGGCCCAACAACACCGGACGACGGCTCATTTGCCCTGGGGCTTGCCGGAGACCTTCACCAGGCCGATGTGGTAGATGACCGTGCTGCGCGGCGGGATGCGGTCCATGTCGCCGATGAGGCCATGCGCGCGGTAGGACGGTATCAGCAGGATGGCGCTGTCGCCGGGCGACATCAGCTGGATGCCCTCGTGCAGGCCGCTCTCCACATCGTCCATCTCCACCAGGAAGGCTTCGGGCCTGCCGGGTGTGCTGGCGAAGATGGTATCCCCATTCAGCAGTTGCAGGCGGTAGTTCACGATGGCCCACTCGCCCGGCCGCACCACCGGACCTTCCACATCGCGCCACAGCCGGTACCGCACACCTCCACCCGTGGCCTGCAGCTCCAATCCTTCACGCTGCGCATAAAGCTTGAGGTCGCGGTCCTCCAGCCGGATGGCGTCGCGGTTCTCCTGGATGCGCGTCTCCTGGTCGGGTACTTCGCGATGCGTCACGGGCGAACGACCATCACCGCCGCCACAGGCCATGGCCAGACCGATCCAGGCGAGTGGAAGGACTTTCATGCGGGATGTTGGGCGATGAAGTCCGGCAGCACTTGCATGAAACGCTTCACCATGTTGTCCAGGCCGTCCGTGCCACGGCCGCCTGATGCGTTGCGGTGACCACCGCCGGCGAAGTGCGCACGCGCCAGCTGGTCCACCGGCAGGGCGCCTTTGGACCGCAGGCTCAATTTCACCTCGTTGGGTCTTTCGAGGAAAAAGGCCGCGAGTCTCACCCCTTGGATGGCGAGGCCCTGGTTCACGAAGCCCTCGGTATCGCCGGGCTTGTAGTTGAAGCGCTGCAGATCGTCCACGCTGAGGCGGATGATCGCCGTGCCCAGTTCGGGCAGCACCGTGAGGCGCTCGTGCAGGGTGAAGCCCAGCAAACGCATGCGTTCCTCGCTGTTGTCGTCCATCACCGCGTGGTGGATGGTCTCGGTGCTGATGCCATGTTCCATCAACGCCGCGGCCACGCGCAGGGTGTGTGGCGTGGTGCTGGGGTAGCGGAACGATCCGGTGTCCGTGATGATGCCGGTGAGCAGGCAGGTGGCCGCATCACGATCGATCGAGGATGCGGCGCCGAGGGCTTCCACGATGTCGTACACCATCTCGCAGGTGGAGCACACGTCATGGTCGCTGAAGGTGAGTTGTGCGAAGTCCTCCGGGTCGCGGTGGTGATCGATGAGCACCTTGAGGGGTGCGGCCTTCAATGCGGCTTCCAACTCATGCACACGATCGGTGCGGTTGAAGTCGAGCGCGAAGACGATCTCCGCATCGGCCATGGCCTGAAGGGCTTGCGCGGGCATCTTGTCGTGCGGCAGGATGTCCGCATGGCCCGGCAGCCAGTGCAGGTTGGGCGGGGGCGTGTTGGGCGGCACCACGTGCACGGTGTGGCCCATGGCCTTCAGCACACCGGCCAGCCCCAGGCTGGATCCCATGGCGTCGCCATCCGGGTTGTAATGCGTGGTGATGGCGATGCGGCGTGGGACCGCCAGCAGTTCGCGCAGGGGGGCGACGCGTTCGGGAGAGGCGTAATGCGCGGACATGCGGGGGCCAAAGGTAGCCGCGCGGCCCGTGCCACCTCTTGTACCGATCCGCCCTGATCCAAGTGATCCGGCGCAAGCTGGATCCCGTCCTGAGCGACAAGTACAACGTGTTGCTCACGCGCAGCGGCAAAGGGCACGCACCGACCTGCCGGGTCCAGCGTGCGGCTGGTTTCCACGATCCCTGCCTTCGGCAGGCGAGCGCGCCTGCATGCCGCCAGGCATGGGACAGGCGGTCGGCGTGCCCGTGGGTAGAGCATGTGCGGTAGCCGAGCCGTCTGGACTTGGATCGTGGTCGCCTTTTGACTCCACCTTTTGGCGAAGCAAAAGGTGGACATGACCATGGCCTTCCATCCTTTTCGGCAGACCAGGACACTGATCCCGTGTCACTTCTTGAACCCCAGCCCCGGCGTGGGCATGTGCTCCACCAGGATGCCCGCGCAGCCGATGTCGAACTGCTGGCCGCGCTTGGGCTTGGTGGCGCCGGGCGCGATGATCTTCACGGCGATGCGCTTGGTGGCGGTACAGGAGAACTCCACTTCCTGCACCATGTCGTGCGCGGTGTTGTCCCACAGCACCTTCTCCACCTCCTCGAAGACGCGTTGCTTCTGGCGGGTGCGCACCTCGCGCATCTCGCCCGTGGGGTTGCCGTCGCCGTCCAGCACGGGCTCCTGGGTCACCACCACTTCTTCCTTGTCGCGTGGTTCGCGCACCTTCTCCACCAGCCTGATCGCCATTTCCTCGCCCAGGATGCGCGCATCGGCACAGATGGACATGCGGTAGTCCTGACCGCGGTAGATGATGATGTTCAACTCGGTCTCCTGGCCCACCTGGATGGCGGCGCTCTTGCTCTGGCCGTTCAGGGAGAAACGCTTGTCGGGGGAACGTCCGCAGTTGTACTTGTGGTAGTCCGTGCAGGGCGATTGTGCCAATGCTGGCGCCGTGACCGCGAGGGCCAGCGCCAGGGTGATGAGGGGATGCTTCCGTACCATGGCCATGGTCATGCGTTGTCGCCGTCCTCGGGGCGGGTCTGTTCTTCGCGCAGGGCGTCCACGGCGCGCACCAGTTCCTGGTATTGCTCGGGGCCGAGGTCCAGGCGGGTCTCATCGCCCAGCACCATGCGGCCCGAGGTGGACCGGTCCGGGGGGGCGCTGCGCTTCACGGCGATGCCGTCGTAGATGCCCTGGATCCCCTGCAGGCGCCCATGGAGCGCGGCCACGTCGGGGTCGGTGAGGTAGGGTTCCATCATGAACAGCAGGTGCTCCAGGGTCACCTTCTGCTCGGCGATGCGAGCCACCAGCGCTTCGCTGGTGCCGAAAGCCTCGATCTGGCGGATCACCAGGTGCATGCTCTCCACCCAGCCCCCGGCCAGCACCATCACCAGGGTGGCGCCCATGTCCTCGTTCTGCAACTTCTCGTAGGCGCGCATGTAGGCCTGGTTGCTGATCACCTCCAGGGAATCGCCGCGCGTGAGATTGGCTTCCAGGCGCACGAAGTCCGCATCGGTGAAGGCCCCGGTGAGGCCCAGGCTTTCCGCCAGCTTCTTGGTGGTGAGGTAGTAGCGGGCCACCTCCACGTTCAGTTTGAAGTAGCTGGCGTAGACCAGATCGGTGCTGTACACGCCGAAGTTCACCGCCCGGGCCCGGCGGCTCACGTAGCGATCGGCATGTGCCGCGGGGTTCAGCATGCGGCGGTGGCCATCGCCGGCCATGTCGCGCACCAGGCTGAAGAGTTCGTTGGGCGTGGGCATCTGATAGAGGCTGGTGCTGTTGGCACCGGCGTCCTCTCCGCCGATGACCAGGCCGGGCGCGCTGTCCTGCGCCGTTTCACCGCCACCGCAGGCGGGCAGCAGCAGGGCCGGTAGAAGGATGCCGATCAGGGTTCGCATGCTCATGGTCTGTCCGGGGATGTGGGCACGGCGGTCCGTGGGGCCGTACCGTGCCACGAAGGAACATGCGCCGCCGGGCCGCCACTTCCGCATGGCCGATTACTTTTGCGCGGCTTTTTCAACATCCCCATGGCAGGCAACAGGACCTTTACGATGATCAAGCCCGAGGCGGTGGCCGCGGGCCAGGCCGGCAAGATCATCGACGCGATCACCGATGGCGGCTACCGCATCGTGGCCTTGAAACTCACGCGGCTGTCCCGGCAGGAGGCCGGCACCTTCTACGCCGTGCACCGCGAGCGCCCCTTCTACGGGGAACTGGTGGAGTACATGGCCAGCGGGCCCATCTTCGCCGCCATCCTGGAGAAGGACAACGCCGTGGAGGATTTCCGCGCGCTGATCGGCGCCACCGACCCGGCCCAGGCCGCCGAGGGCACCATCCGCAAGCGCTTCGCCGAAAGCAAGGCCCGCAACGCCGTGCATGGCAGCGATAGCGACGAGAACGCGGAGATCGAGGCGAATTTCTTCTTCAGCGGCAGGGAGCGGTTCTGAGCGGCCGCCGGGGACCGATGCGATCCGGGGCTGACCCGGATCGCATCGGTCGTGGCCAGGATTACCTACCGCACCTTCACCGCCCGCTTCACCAGCGGTTCGCCGTCCAACAGCAGCGTCACATAGTACACGCCCGGCGTCAGGTGCGCGGTGTGCCAGTCGTAGCGGTGGTCGCCCGCGGAGGCCAGGCTTTCATGCAGCACCTGGAGTTGTTTGCCGTCGCCGCTGTTCACCAGCAGTTGCACGCGGCCCGCGTGTTCCAGCGTGTAGCGCACGGTGGTGGCGTCGGTGAAGGGGTTGGGATCGATGCGCAGCCAACGCTCCAGGGCGGGGTCCTGCTTCACCTGGCCGTAGCCGTCCATCGGCCCGGGCTGGTAGGACTTGTCGGTGTCCTGGGCGCAGCAGGCGGCCAAGGACTCTTCAAGCTGGTCGAGGCGTTTCTGTTGCTCATTGAACGCCGCGATCAAGTACGGCACCAGGCCCGTGTAGTTGATGGCCATGATCGTTTCGGCAGGCGCGAGTTCAACACCCAGGGTATCCAGCAATGCCGGAATGCTGATCTCCCGGACCAACTGGGGCAGGACATCCTGAAGGTCCTGGGCCATCAAGCCAGCTTGCATACCCTCAGGTAAAGCGGCGCTCAAGTGTTCTTGCGCCAAGTAGTGGTAGGTCTTGGGTGTGAGCTGTGCCAGGGTCGCACTGGCCCCTTGAAGATCTTCCACACCCGTTTTCAGCTCCGCATCGGAAGGCGTCCACACACCGCCAGGATGGTAGCCGGTCCCCGTCACGTGAACATCTCCGTTGAAGTAACCCGCGTAACTGTTGGCGTCCACAGGAGCTTGGGCATAAAGGCCGTAGCGTGTTCCTGTACCTCCTGAGACCCTTGCATGTACCGCGTAGTTGGTGGATCCCTGGACAATGCTCGAACTGGAAGCCATCACCCCATAGTTGAACGATCCAGCTTGGTTGCCTGATGCAAGCACGCCGCAACTTTGGCCCACACCGGCGCCAAGCGCGAGGGCTTGAACGCCGTAGGTCCCGGTCGTTCCCTTGGCCGCCTCGAAATATCCACCATGGACCGTGGTGGCGGTACTGCTACTGGGGACAATTTTCGCGTCCACACCTCGTACGGTGCCATGTGCATTGCCAGGTCCCATTTCGATGCGGAACTGCCCCCCGAGAATTTCGTTCACGCTCGCATTGGCCGCAGCGGCCACTCCCCCATAGACGCCTCCGGCCCCAATGGCTGGACTGAAGGCATGGCTATAGGTGTAAACACCCCACATCCTGTTCGTTCCGCTCTGCCCTGATGTATTGCTCACCGAGCTATGCACACCATAGGCGATGGCGGCATTCTTCACCCTGGAGCGTATGCCATATGCGATACCCGGGTTGAATCCCAGCGAAGGTTCATTATTCGTCACATCAAGGCCGTAGGTGGTGCCTGTCGTACCCTGTTGGTTCACAAGCAACGCCGTGGCCGCTTCGCTGCCCGGCGTGGCCAGCACATGCAGCTTGCCCCCTGGCGTGGTATCCATGCCGATGCCCACCCGGCTGGTTTCCCCGGGGCAACCGCCGGGCGCGCCGGCCCAGGCCGTGCGCTAGTGGTTGGGGCCGATCACCTGGTCCCACTCGCAACCCAAAGTGCCCGGCGGAATGTTGCGCCAATGCACCACGCCCGTTTGGTCCACCACCATGAAGCGATACAGCGTGTCCATGGGAGCGGATGTGGGCAATTGCCGGATGCGCAGCCGGCCATTGAGCAGGTCCACGCGTTCGGTGGGCTCGGTGATGGTGGGGTCGGCAAGGTTGGCCGCGTAGAAATCGCCGATGCCGATGAGCGGGTTCTCATACCGGTCCGGGAAGAAGCGCATGAACTCCAGCCCTTCGGTGCTCTGGGCGCCGCTGGCGGCACCCGCATCGTACCCGCTGGTGAAGATGAAGCGCAGCCGGTCCTTGAGGAACTCCCCGGGGTTGTCGCTCCAGTGGATCACCAGGTCGGTGTAGTCCAACTCGCCGGCCTTCTGCCCGATGTACTGGTGGTCGGCATTGCCCGTAAGGGTGATGCCCGTATTCATCCACGGCCGGTAGCTGCCCTCCTGGGCGTTGTTGTTGGCTGCTGCCAAATGCAGCAGGCTGTAGGGCCCCGGTGCGCCATTGCCGTAGAACTGGTCCACCACCGGGCTCAGCAGAAGGCTGCCGTTCTTCACCTGCCCGCCGAAGGGGCCGATGGCGTACACCTCATCGTAGTTCAGCCGGAACCGCCGGATATCCTCCGTGCGGATGTTCATCGGCACCGCATCCGTGTTGCCCAAGAAGTTGGTCACGGCATTCAGGCCGAAATTGCCTGTCTCCATCCATTGTGCCTGCATGCTGGCCATGCCTGCGCTAAGCAGCATGGCGATCATCGTTCGTTTCATCGCTTCGGGTATTGCGCCCAAAGCCTCCTTCTTCCTTGCTTGACTTCATCACCTACCGCCCCATGGCGGCCACGCGCGCGGTCAGCTTCAAGCCGGTACCGGTCAGCACCACCAGGTAGATCCCCTGCGAGCCATTTGGCCAGGACAAGCGGAGCGTGCCTCCATGCGCTGTGATCCGCTCTTCGTAGACCAAACGGCCAGCGGCATCGAACAGGCGCACGCGATCCGGTCGCAGGTCCGGCGGCCAACGCAGCCACCAGCCATCGCCCTGCCAATGGGTCTGCAGTTGGGCCGGTGCGATACCCGTTCCTTTCTCGATAGGTCGCACGGCCACTTGGTCGATGAAGTGATAGGCGTAGGACACGGGCGATCCACCGGGTGACAGGTCGATGTAGTCCACCGTTCCCAACGGATCGAAGTTGCCGATCACCATCCACTGCTCACCGCCTTGCGCAACGAACGTGTCCGCCAATTGTTCCCACACGAAACCTTCCAACAGGTATGGGCTTTCCGGGTGGCGCAGCCGCATCTGGGGTGTCACGCTCAACCAGTTGGGTGTGGCCTCGAACAGGCTGTCCTGCCCGAACCATACCCCGATGTGGTCGATGGCATAGCGCCAGCGCCTGCGCACCTGCCACAACGAAACCTCGTACCCGGCACCAGCCACCATGGGGGCGCTGAGCCTGGTCATGAGGTATTCACGTGTGGAGCCGTTCGGTGTAAGCATCAGGTAGATGCCCGCGTGCCGATCACCTTCATGTGAAAGCTGGAAGTACGGTGCGTTCGGTCCGGTCGGGTACATGGCGCTTCCGCAGATCCGGTCCAGATCGCAGTCCCACACATCGGGCGTGGCGGTGTTGGGGTTGTACCAGCCCACGGCTTTCAGCAGCGTGCATTGGGTGGGTGTGGAGCAGAAGACCGTGTCCTCGAAGGATCCGTTCAAAACGAGGTTGGTCTGTGCCGTCGCCATCATTGCGAGGGCGAGAGTGGTCAAGGAAAGAAGGAGTGCTCTGAGCATGGTTTGTTCTCCTTTCAAAGCCCGTGGTTGGTCGTGCAGGGCGCCCGGGCCGTGGCGCCGTGCCCGCTCGTGAAGATAGGACCGCCCCGAGGGGGCGTTGCGCTGCCTACTCCACTTCAGCAGCGCGTGTCGGTTGGGTACCCCGGCCCTCAGCAGGGGGCGTTGGGCCGGGGCCGTATCGCGCCCACGGAGCGCTGGTCGCGGTTGCCCGTGAAGGTGATGCCGTTGTCCATCCACGGCCGGTAGACCTGCTCCAGTGGCGATGAACTGCCATCGTGCAGGTGCAAGCGGCTGAAGGGGCCCTTGTTGGTGGGCCACAGGCTGTTGTTCGGACTCAGCCCCAGGTAGCCGTCCGCCGCTGGTGTGGCGAAGGAGCCCAGCGTGTAGGTCACCGTATGGTTCAACCGCATCCGTTGGATGTTGTGCGTGTAGAACTCGATCGGCTGGTTCAGATCATGCCGCACCCGCAGCGGGAAATTGTTGGCCGGAAAGGTGTTGTCCCAACCCAGGAAATCGGTTCCGGCGTTAGCCACGTTATTGGCAGTAGTCACTTGCCCCGCCACCTTGCCGGTGGTGAGCAACAGCGCACCCAGTATCAGGTGCTTCAAGAAGTCGTTCGTTCTCATGTCCTTTCGTGTTTTCGGTTCATCGAAAGGACCGGAACGATGCTCCCTATTCGGCCAATACGAACTTCACGACACGCGCTCCGCGTGTATCATGCACCTGCAACACATACGCACCACGTGCCCAGTTGCCCACGTCCACCGCATAGCGATCATGGCCCACCCTGCCGCTCCACACCCGCTGGCCCAGCATGTCCAGCACCACCGCTTCGGCACCTGCCGCGTTACCGATCACCAGCACATCCCTGGCTGGGTTCGGATACACGTACGGACCTGCATCGCTCACTTCGTCCAGACTTTGGCTCCGCTCGCAACCATCCGGTGTGGGCGACACGCAAACCGCATCCACCAGCGTGTAACTGTAAGCATTCCATGTTGGACCTGGTGGTGCAAAGTGGAGCGTGTCGGTGAGCGCGTTGCTGAAGAAGTTGCCGATCATCAGGTACCAGTAGGCGCTGTCCGCCACGAAACTGCCGCTCACCAAGGTCCAGCCCACCGTATCGCTCAGGATCTGCGGGTACAGGATGTGCGCCTGGTCCAAGGCTGCGGGATAGGGATCCCCCCAGTTCCACCGCCGGTCGTACGTGGTGAAAAGCATGCCCAGATGGCTACTAGCCAGCCAAATATTCGGATTAGAGGCCATCTCAAAAATAGTTGAGGTGTCCTGAGCCATGAACAACGGGCGTTTGACAACCGAAGAAGGGAGGGTCTTGATCCTTTCACCGTGCATGTCCTCTTTCGATGTCCAAAACGATGGACTGCACGGACGCCCAGTGGGAAGCGGTCAAGGACCTGCTCTCACCTATTCAAGAGAGGACCGAGACGCGTGGCAGGAAGCCACTGGATGCTCGGGAGGTGTTCAATGGGGTATTATGGATCTGCCGGACAGGAGCCAGATGGCAGGATCTTCCACCGCGCTACCCTCCTTACCAGTCGTGCCATCGGTACTTCCAGCGCTGGTGTCAGCAGGGCGTATGGGACAAGGTGCTGTGGGCCTTGGCGCAGGACCTCAAACGAAGAGGGAAGATCGACATCACAGAATGCTTCATCGATGGCACCTTCTCCAGTGCCAAAAAAGGGGGCTCCATATCGGCCCGACTAAGCGAGGTAAAGGCACCAAGATCATGGTCGTCACAGACGCTGCTGGTCTTCCTATCGCCGTACGGACCTTCGGAGCCAGCACCCACGAAGTGAAGCTCGTGACCCAAACGCTGGCCGCGCGTTTCATGGAAGAATTGCCCCAAGTGCTCATCGGCGACAAGGCCTACGATAGCGATCAGCTCGATCGCAAGCTCAAGCGCAGGAAGGTCCGCATGATCGCACCGAACCGCGCAGGGCGTTCAAAATCCCAAGATGGAAGGGAGCTTCGCAGATACAAGCGGAGATGGAAGGTGGAGCGATGCTTCGCCTGGCTCAACAACTTCAGGCGTACTGTGGTCCGCTACGAGTATCACAGCATCAACTTCCTGGGCTTCGTCCAGCTCGCTTGTGCCATGATCCTCATGCGCAAACTATTTTGAGATGGCTTCTAGTCACATTCCCACCGAATGCTGCATTCGCCCGGAAACTACAGTAGTAGGTCTGGCCCGGCTCCATGGTGTCCAGCATGGGAACCATGAGCCATTCACGCCACTCCTGACCGCTATCACCATCGTAGGTATGTAAGCCTGCACAGGAACTTCCCTCGAACGGCTGCTGGTAGGTGAACTGGTTCATAGGCAAGCCATTCGCCGACCCGTATGGAAGGCAGCTTTGCAAATGATCCGGAGTGAGGTAAGCACTATACCAATAGTGCAGTTGACCTAGCCCCAGCCCGAAGGTGCAGCTATCGGTTTCCTCGAACCCGGGATTGGGTACCAAGTTCTGGCTGTGGCTGGTGTTGGGTATGCAGAAAGCCGCCATCACAAAGGCCGCTACAAGCAGCAGATCATGCTCGCGGATGTATGTATAGGCGGTGCGCATCGTGTATTTGTTCGTATCAGCCGGAAGCATCGTTCCGGCCCAGAAACATGCTGGCGCTCCTGGGTAAGGTAGACAGCGCACCACCATGGATGCGCTGCCTGCCCGTGCGGGCGAGCCTGTGGCCCGCCCGCCGTACCCGGCGCCCTTGGGGCAAGCGCCTGCTCCCCAAGGGTCTGTACCTTTGCTTCAGCTTGTGTTCATCTTACGTCAGAATTTGGTGGGACATGAGCGACCAAGGCCCTCGGTGTTCCAAGCACCGGGGGCTTCTTCTGTGCAGCCCGTGCAGGCCGCGTCATTGTAGAGAGAGAGACCGGTCACTTCGTCGCGGTGACGGAGCGCGCGCACCCGCTGCCGTCTTGGATGCTGCGCCTGGCCTGTTGCGGTGGTATGTGCTGTGATCCAGGTCCATGGATCGCCATGGGTTTGACTTCGGCCTTCTCCAACCTGCGGAACACCCTCCCGGAAACAGGGTATCGCAGTTTCAACCTTTCGAACATAGGGATCCAATTGGCATCCACCAAGGATATGTGCGATACTTCATATCATCTTGTTGGAACTATTACATATCCTGAGACACACATTTCATGGCCGAATGGAGATCGTTCGCTTGTATCCATCGGGATCCGTGCATCCCAAGCGGCAGGGAGAATGAACAACTCCAACGGCGGCCATCACCGCTCACTCCAGCACGATCTCCTTCACCACATCGCGGCCGGCGTGCTCATTCAGCCTGGCCAGCAGGTCGGTGCGCAAATAGGTGAGTTCCTGGCGCAGCGGCGCGGAATCCACGCGCACACGCAGTCGCCCCTGCTTCAACCGCAGCGATACGGTGTGCCGCGCCACCATGGCGCCCACCAGCTGGTCCCACGCCGTGGCGATGTCCAGTTCGTCCATCTTCTCGCGCATCCCGGCGTCGTCCACCAGGTCGCCCAAGGCCTCATGTAGCGACCGCTCGTTGGATCTCTTCATGGGGGATGGAAGGTTGATGGTCCAGGCCGAAGAAGCGCACCTCCAGCCCCAGCCCATCCAGGGCCTGGTGCAGGCGGGCGGCGTCGGTGTCGGTGATGAGCACCTGCCCGAAACGCTGCCCCGCCAACATGGCCAGCAGGTGGCGCATGCGCTGCGGATCGATCTTGTCGAAGATGTCGTCCAGCATCAGGATGGGGCGGATGCCCGAACGTTCCCGGGTGAGGTCGAACTGGGCGAGCTTCAGCGCGATGAGGAAGGTCTTCTGCTGGCCCTGCGAACCGAAGCGCTTCAGCGGGCGATCGCCGATGCCGAATTCCAGGTCGTCCTTGTGGATGCCCACGGTGGTGTGCTGCGCGGAACGGTCGCGCTCCCAGGCGGCGGACAGCAGGGTGGACATCTCGCCATCGTTCAGCGCGGAACGGTAGGTGATCGACACTTCCTCCGGCCCCGAGCTGATGGCGGCATAATGCGCATGCAACAGCGGTGAAAGCTCGTCCATGAAGGCCCGCCGCGCACCATGGATCACCGTGGCCAGCGACACCAACTGCATATCCCAGGGCTCCAGGGCCTGCGCGGACCCGCCGCCCTGCTCCGCAAAACGCTTCAAGAGGACGTTGCGCTGCTGCAGCGCGCGGTTGTAGCGGATCAAGGCTTCGAGATAGCCCTTGTCGAATTGTGCGATGAGACCGTCCAGAAAACGGCGGCGCACCTCGCTGCCCTCCAGCACCAGCACACCGTCGTAGGGCGTGATCATCACCACGGGGTAGCGGCCCACGTGGTCGGCCAGGCGCGGGTATTCCTTGCGGTTGCGGCTGAGGGTCTTGCGCTGCCCGCGCCGCACAGCACAGAGGATGGTGTCATCGCCCTCGGCGGTGGGCACCACGCCCTGCACCATGAACTGCTCCTCGCCGTGGCGAATGTTGTGCTGGTCCTGCGGCTCGAAGTAGCTCTTGCCCAGCGCCAGGTAGTGCACAGCGTCCAGCAGGTTGGTCTTGCCCACCCCGTTGGGTCCGGTGAAGCAATTCACCTCCGGCCCCAGGTCCAGGGCCATCTCCCGGTGGTTGCGGAAGGCCAGCACATGCAGGCGGGACAGGTGGAAGCGCATGACGCGGCCAAAGGTAACCGGCGCGCGGAGGGGGGCGGTCCGGGGCGTATCACTGGCCATGGCCATGTACAGGTTGGACCAGCGACAAGCACCCTGGTCGTGGCCTCCGTGTCTTCGTGCCTTCATGAGCGCCCATGCTCCCTGAGCGCAAGTCCCCGAAAGGTCTATTTTTGCGCCTCGCTGAAAAAGCCCTCCCCCTGGCGGGCCAGCCCCATACATGAGCAAGAAGACCAGCAACGACACCGGCACGCAGGATATGGACCTGGGCGAGGTGTACAGCCGTACCGAGCTTTTCCTGGACCGCAACAAGAAGGCCATCACTTATGGCGCCACGGGCCTGGTGGTGGTGGTGGCCCTGCTGCTGGGCTACCGCAAGTTCATCGCCGAGCCGCGCGCGCAGGAGGCCAGCGAGCTGATGTGGAAAGCCGAGTACTACTTCGAGGTGGACTCGCTGGACAAGGCCCTGGATGGCGACGACCAGTGGCCGGGCTTCCAGGCCATCGCCAGCGACTACGGCGGAACGCCCGCCGGCAAGCTGGCCCACTACTACCTGGGCAGCATTTACATGCAGAAAGGCGAATACGACCTGGCCGTGGACCACTACCAGAAGGCCAAGGTGAAGGACGATGTGCTCCGCGCCCTGGCCGTGGCCGCCATCGGCGACGCCTACGTGGAACTGGGCCGCGAGGCCGATGCCGTGAAGCAGTTCGAGAAGGCCGCCGGCATGCACCGCAACGAGTTCACCACGCCGCTCTTCCTGATGAAGGCCGGTCTGATCCACCAGCGCGCGGGCGACCACCGCGCCGCCGCGAAGGCCTTCCGCCGCATCGCCAGCGAGTTCCCCAACAGCAGCGAGGCCAACCAGGCGCGCAAGTATGCGGGGAGGTCGGAGGCTTTGGGTGGTTGAAGGCCTTGGGTCGCCGGCCTGTTGAGCCGTTGGATGTTGGATGGCGCATGACACCATGTCCACAGCTGACAAACACCTCTCCCACTACGACCCCGCCACGGTGCCCTCCGGTGCGGGCCACCGTTTCGCCATCGTGGTGAGCGAGTGGAACCTGGAGATCACCGATGCCTTGCGGCGTGGCGCGCGGGAGACCCTGCTGAAGCATGGTGTGGCCGAGGCCGATCTGGTGGAAGCCTGGGTGCCCGGCAGCTTCGAACTGGCCATGGGCGCGCAGGTGCTCATCGAACGTGGCGGCTTCACGGCCGTGATCTGCCTGGGCAGCATCGTGCGTGGCGAAACGCCGCACTTCGACTATGTGTGCCAGGGCACCACCCAGGGCATCATGGCCGTGGGGATCAAATACAACATGCCCGTGATCTTCGGTGTGCTCACCGACGACAACCTGGAGCAGGCCCGTGCAAGGAGCGGCGGGCGCCACGGCAACAAGGGCGTGGATTGCGCCGTGGCCGCGCTGAAGATGGCCGCGCTGAAGGAGGGCGGCTGATCACCCTTGCCCCCGGATCCCCGATCTTCGTACCTGCCACTCCTGGCCATGAAACACATGACCATGCGCAGAACACTCCTCCATCTTTTCGCCCTGCTTCCTTTCGCCATCGCCGCGCAAACCGGCCATATGGGGCCGCGCTTCGGCCCGGCCTTCGCCACGCTGAGCGCCGGCGGACTTTTCCAGAACACGGGCGATCTGATGGCCGGGCCGCTGGTGGGATGGCACTTCGAGGCGCCGCTGCATCCGCAGGTGAGCCTGATGCCGGAGATCCTCTACCTCACCAAGGGCTTCGCCAACCGCAATCCCGCGCAGGCCGTGCGCAACCGGCAGACCTATCACTATCTGGAGGTGCCGATCCTGATCAAGGCCAGCCTGGACAAGAACGAGAACGGCATCTACCTGCTGGCGGGCCCGAGTGTGGGCTACTTCCTGCGCGGCCGCTCGCGCACCTGGCAGGAGAACGAACTGCTCTGGGACTTCAAATTCAACACGCCCATCAACGGCCGCAAGCTGCAGATGAGCGGACTGGTGGGCATGGGTCTCGAAGGCGAGCGCTGGGCCTTCGACGTGCGTGCCATGACGAGCGTGACGCCCTTCGACCGCATCCAGCGCCTGCAGAACGTGGTCTACGCGCTCACCTTCGCCTATCGCATCCCGGGCAAGAGCTGATCACACTTTCGTGCGCACCTTGTCCCAGCGCTTCACCTGCCAGGTGATGGTGCCCGTGGCCAGGTGTTTGCCCGCCTGGTCATGGACCTCCACGGTGCTGGTGAAGTCCGCCACCTCGCTGTTGCGCAAGGGCACGAGCACCTGCCGCTCGATGTCCGCCAAGCCGGGCACGCAGGTGGCATGCGCACGCTGCTTCGCCTGGTAGTGGTAGTCCATCCGCAGGCTGCGCATGATCAGCCGGTACGCCTTGGGGTCCAGGTGCTCCAGCAACGACAGCCCGCTGCACATTTCGGACGCGGTGGCCATGGCGCAGGCGTGGATGCCCTTGATGTGGTTGCGGTTCACCCGCCACCAGGGGATCTCCACCCGGATGCCGCCCTCCTTCATGGGCACCACCCGGAAACCGTGCGGGGCGTTGAAGGGGATCATCCAGTCCAGCGCATGGTTCATCCACCAACGCGTGAAGGCGGAATGGCGGGCTTTGCGGAGAAGCGTGGGAAGGTGCATGGGGAAGGGTTGTCCGTTGTCGGTCGTCCGTGCCGGGCATCCGACAACGGACAACCAATTTCTACTTCAGGATCGCGGCGATATCCGGCGGCGTATAGCGGTCGCTTTTCATCACCTTGCCATCATCGCGGTAGATGGGCCTGCCGTCGGCGTCCAGCTTGCTCATGTTGCTGCGTTGGATCTCGCGGAAGACCTCGTCGATCTTGTGCTCCAAGCCGTGTTTGAGCAAGGTGCCGCAAAGGATGTAGAGGATATCGCCGAGCGCATCGGCCACCTCGGTCAGGTCGCCGCGCAGGGCCGCATCCAGGTATTCCTCGTTCTCCTCGCGGATGAGTTTGTAACGCAGCAGCGCTTCGCGGTCGCCGATGGCCCCGAGCGGCGCCTTGGCGTTGGTGATGCCGAAAGCCTCATGGAAGGTGCGTACGTGGCCGATGGCTTCGGCCAGGGAGAGCGGTGACGTGTCGCGCATGGCCTCGAATGTAGCCGCATATCGGCCTATGATGGGGTTAACACACTTTAACTGCATGGCCTTGGACCACCTTTCGCGCTCCGGTCAACTTTGTGCGTTCCCCTTGTGGGCGTAGGCCCCGACCAACACCGAGACACCATGGAAGAGACCCTCGCCACAGGCCCCGGTACGGCCACCACCGACAGCATCCGCGCGCTGAACGACCGCATCCAGGCGGGCAGCGCCTTCGTCGACCTCATCGATCGCGAAATGTCACGCGTGATCGTGGGGCAGAAGGACATGGTGCACAAGCTTGTGACGGCCCTGCTGGCCGACGGGCACATCCTGCTGGAGGGCGTGCCCGGCCTGGCGAAGACCATGGCCATCAAGGCGCTCGCCCGCACCGTGGCGGTGGATTTCAGCCGCATCCAGTTCACGCCCGACCTCCTGCCGGCCGACCTCATCGGCACCATGATCTACAGCCAGCGCGACGAGGCGTTCACCGTGAAGAAGGGACCCGTCTTCAGCAACTTCGTCCTCGCCGACGAGATCAACCGCGCGCCGGCCAAGGTGCAGAGCGCCCTGCTGGAGGCCATGCAGGAACGCCAGGTCACCATCGGTCCCGAGACGCATCGCCTGCCCGAGCCCTTCCTGGTGCTGGCCACCATGAACCCCATCGAGCAGGAAGGCACCTATCCCCTGCCCGAGGCGCAGATGGACCGCTTCATGATGAAGGTGGTGCTCGACTACCCGCGCCACGCCGAGGAGAAACTCATCATCCGCCAGAACGTGCGGCCCGGCGGTCTGGAGCAACCGCAGCAGGTGGTGCGGCCCGAGGAGATCCTCGCCGCGCGGAAGCTCGTGCGCGAGGTGTACATGGACGAGAAGATCGAGCAGTACATCGTGGACATCACCCACGCCACGCGCCGGCCGGACCAGTACAAGCTGGCCGACCTCACGCCGCTGATCGCCTTCGGGGGCAGCCCGCGCGCCGGCATCAACATGGCGCTCGCCGCCAAGGCCTGGGCCTTCACCAAGCACCGCGGCTACGTCATCCCCGAGGACGTGCGCGCCGTGTGCCCCGATGTGCTGCGCCACCGCATCGGACTCACCTACGAGGCCGAGGCCGAGAACATCACCGTGCAGGAGATCATCGACCGTGTGCTGAACACGGTGGAAGTGCCCTGATCATCGGCCCATACGTCCATGTGCCATGGAACCGACGGCCGCATGAGCACAGGAGCACATGGGCACAAGCCCACATGAACACCGCCCAACATACCAAGGAACTCCTCAAGAAGGTCCGCCTCGTGGAACTGCGCACGCGCGGGCTCAGCGAGCAGATCTTCAGCGGCGAGTACCACAGCGCCTTCAAGGGCCGCGGCATGGCCTTCAGCGAGGTGCGCGAGTACACCCATGGCGATGAGGTGCGCACCATCGATTGGAACGTCACCGCGCGCTTCGGGCATCCCTTCGTGAAGATCTTCGAGGAGGAGCGCGAACTCACCGTGATGCTGGTGGCCGATGTCAGCGGATCGGAGGATTTCGGCAGCACTGACAAGCTCAAGCGTGAACTGATCACCGAGGTCTGCGCCACGCTCGCCTTCAGCGCCATCCGCAACAACGACAAGGTGGGACTGGTCCTCTTCACGGACCGTGTGGAGAAGTTCATCCCGCCGAAGAAGGGCCGCAGCCACATCCTGCGCCTGATCCGCGAACTGCTCGAGTTCCGGCCCGGAAGCCGCGCCACGGACATCACCGAGGCCCTGCGCTTCCTGAACAACGTGATCAAGAAGCGGAGCATCGCCTTCCTCATCAGCGACATGCGCGATGAGGGCTACGCCGACGCGCTGCGCATCGCCAACCGCCGGCACGACCTGGTGGTGTTGCGCACCAGCGATCCGCGCGAGAACGAACTGCCGAGCATGGGTCTGGCCTGGTTCACCGATCCGGAAACGGGCCGCAGCACCTGGGTGGACACCGGGTCGCGTGCCGTGCGCAACGCCTACCGTGCCGCGGCCATGAAACACGCCAATGGCACGCGCGAGATCCTGCGGCGCGCCGGTGTGGACCACGCCACCATCAGCACCCACGAGGGCTACGTGAAGCCGCTGATGAACCTCTTCAAGCGCCGCGAGGCCATGCGATGAGGAGCGCGGCCGCCATAGCGCTGCTGCTTGTGCCGCCCGCCGTGGCGCAGGTGACGATGGACCTGGATACCGCCGTGCTGCGCATCGGTGAACAGGCCGTGATCACCTTGCGCACGCCGCTGGATGGCAGCGAAGTGGTGTGGCCCCAGGTGCCCGACAGCATCGGCGCGCACATCGAAGTGCTCCATGTGGGCGGCACCGACACGCTGATCGCAGCCGGTGTCGGGGAAGCGGTGCGCCGCATTCGCATCACCAGTTTCGACACGGGCTTCTGGGCCATACCGCCCTTCGTGTTCCGCATCGATGGCCGCGATGTGCCCACCGCCGCCCTGCTGCTCGAAGTGCGTGCCACCGCGATCGACGAGCCCGCCGCACTGCGCCCCATGCGCGGCCTGTACGAACCGCCCTTCAGCCTGTGGTGGCATGTGCGCCGCTGGGGACCCTGGGTGCTGGGCATCGGCGCCGCCGTAGCGTTGTTGCTCTTCATCCTGAAACGCAGGCCGCGCCGGGAAACGGCACCCGTGGTGACCGTGGAAGCCACGCCCGACCCGCATGAGCGTGTGCTGGCCGGTTTGCGCGCACTGGAAGCGGAAAAGGTCTGGCAGGCCGGCCGCCACAAGGAATACCATGCCCGCCTCACGGACCTGCTGCGCGGATACATCGAGGAGCGCTTCAAGGTGCCCGCGCTGGAGCGCACCACCGCGGAGCTGATGCAGGAACTGGCCGTTGCCCCCGTGGAGCATGAGGCCCGTCTGCGCTTGAAGCACATGCTCGAACTGGCCGACCTGGTGAAGTTCGCCAAGGCCATGCCCACGGCGCCGGAGAACGAGGCCATGATGGCCGGCGCCATCCGCTTCGTGCTGGACACCACCCCCACCGCAACGCCTGCCACCCATGCGTCCTGACCGCGAGAGGATCATCGCCGCCTTGTGGGCATTGGCCGCTGTGGTGCCCGTGGCGCTCGCCCTGGTGTGGATGTGGCGCCGCTTCACTCCTGCTGACGCGCGCCTGCTCTGGGCCTTCGTGCCCGTGGTGCTGATCGCCGCCTGGCATGTCTGGCGCCTGCGCATGCGGCGGCCGCGTGCCCTGCTGCCCACCACGCCCACCTTGCTGCGCGGGCCGCGTGGCCCGCTCACCGCGCTGCGCCACCTCCCCTTCAGCCTGGCGCTGGCCGGTACCGGCCTGCTGCTGGTGGCCATGGCACGCCCCCAAAGCCGCGACAGCTGGCAGGACGTGGAACGCGAGGGCATCGACATCGTTCTGGCGCTCGACGTCTCCGCCAGCATGCTGGCCAAGGACCTGAAGCCGGACCGCATGGAAGCCGCCAAGCGCACGGCGGTCGAATTCATCGAAGCGCGCCCCAACGACCGCATCGGCCTGGTGGTCTACGAGGGCGAGGCTTTCACGCAATGCCCGCTCACCACGGACCACGCCGTGCTGAAGGACCTCTTCCAAGGCGTGCGCTCCGGCTTGATGGAAGGCGGCACGGCCATCGGCATGGGGCTGGCCACCGCGCTGAACCGGCTGCGTGAAAGCGAGGCCAAAAGCAAGGTGGTGATCCTGCTCACCGACGGGGTGAACAACGCCGGCGTGATGCAACCCATGGACGCCGCGCAGATCGCCGAGGCGCTCGGTGTGCGCGTCTACGCCATCGGCGTGGGCACACGCGGCAAGGCCCTCAGCCCCGTGGCCCGCTACCCCAATGGCCAATACCGCTTCGACTACATCGATGTGGAGATCGACGACGCGCTGCTGGAACGCATCGCCACCATGACCGGCGGCCGCTACTTCCGCGCCACCGACGAGAAGAAGCTGCGCGAGATCTACCGCGAGATCGACGAGTTGGAGCGCACGCGCGTCCGCGTCACCGAATTCAGCCAGCGGCACGAGGAGTACTTCCCCATCGCCGCGGCCGGTGCCGGCCTGTTGCTGCTGGGTTTCCTCTTCGACCGCACCCTGTTGCGCACCATGGCATGAGCGGCACGCGCGGATATCGCATGGGCCTGATCGCCTGGACCACCCTGCTGCTGGAAGCAGTGGCCTGGGGCGTGATGCTGTCCCTGTGGTGGCTGCTGATGCGCGAGGTGCCCTCCTTCCGCTTCGAGCGGCCCTGGGCCCTGTGGGCCATGACGGCCATGCCGGTGATGACCCTGCTGTACCTCTTCGACATGGCGCGCCGCAACAGCACGCTGGCCCGCTTCGCGGATAAGCCCGTGCGCCAGCGCATGCTGCCCGGCATCTCCACGGAGCTCGCCCTGGCACGTTTCCTCACCTGGCGCCACGGCATGGGCCTGGTGATCGTGGCGCTGGCCGGCCCACAGACCAGCGGCCGCGTGGAGGAGGTGCGCACCGAGGGCATCGACGTGGTGGTGGCCATCGACGTGAGCAACAGCATGGCCTGCGAGGACCTGCGCCCCAGCCGCATGGAGGTGGCGCGCCGCTCGGTGACGCGTTTGATCGATCGCATGCAGGGCGACCGCCTGGGCATGGTGGTCTTCGCGGGCGAAGCCTACGTGCAGCTGCCCATCACCATCGACCGCAGTGCGGCGAAGCTATTCCTGCACAGCGTGGGCACACACACCGTGGCGGCGCAGGGCACGGCCATCGGCGCCGCGATCGACCTGGCGCAACGCAGCTTCGATCCCGAAAGCGCGGCCGCGCGATCCATCATCGTGGTGAGCGACGGCGAGGACCACGAGGACGACGCGCTGGGCGCCGCACGCCGTGCCGCCGCGGAAGGCATCGTGATCCACACCGTGGGCATGGGCACGCCCCAGGGTGGTCCGATCCCCATCCGCCGCAACGACAAGACCACGGGCTTCCGCAAGGACCGCCAGGGGAACACGGTGGTGACGCGGCTGAACGAGGACATGCTGCGCCGCATCGCGGCGGAAGGCAACGGCACCTACCTGCGGGCCAATGAGGCGGGCACGGCCATCACCCAACTGGTGGACGAACTGAAGGGCATGGACCGCACCGAGTTCGAGGGCAGCTACCGTTTCACCGCGCATGAGGACCGCTACCAATGGCCGCTCGGACTCGGCATCCTGTTGATCGTGTTGTCCATCGCCCTGCCCGAACGTCTGCCATCCCGCTTCGATCCACCCGCGATCGCCGCATGAGAACACACGCGTACATAGCGATCGCCCTGCTGACGGCCTGCTCGTCATCGCCCGAGCGCATCGCGGAGGATGCCCTGCGCGCAGGCAACATGCGCTATGCCATCGGTGACCATGCCGGTGCGGTGCAGCGCTATTCCCGCGCGGAGCATGATGTGCATGCCATGCACAACCGGGCCTATGCGCACCATCAACTCGGGGAATGGGGCAAGGCGCTGGCCGATGTGACCCTCGCCGCGCAGCTCACCGAGGACAGCCTGGTGCAGGAACGCGAATGGCAGGACCTGGGCCACCTGCTCGTGGCCCAGGCGCTGTGGGCGGACAGTCTCTCGCGCCAGCATGCCGACGTGTTGTCCAAGATCACCATCGAGGGCGACGACATCGCACGCAAGGTGAGCCTCTTCGTGCTGCGCGATTCCCTGCGCCGCGAGACACGCAGACTCGGCGCACTGGCCGATTCATCGCTTGTCGCAGGGGCGAAGGCCTACCGCGAGACGCTTCGGCGCGCGCCACGCAATGAGGACGCCCGGCACGATCTGGCGCTGACGATGAAGCTCATCGCCCTGCGGCCCAAGCCCGACAGCGGTGGCGATGGCGGCGACAAGAACGACCAGAAGGAACTCGGTGAAAAGGCCCGGCTCATCATCGAACGCGCCGACCAGCTGGTGGAGGAGCACAAGTTCAAGGAAGCGCTGCGTTTGCTGCAGGAGGGCCTGAAGCAGGATCCCTCACTGGAGCAGCGCAAGGAATACATGGACAAACTGGAGACGGTGGACCGCGCCGCACAAGCCACATGATCCGCGCATCGCACATCACCACCATGGCGGTCCTGCTCGCGGGGCCGATCTTCGGGCAGTCGTTGCCCCCCGAGGATTGGTTCAACCGTGCGGCCAAGGAATACGTGAAACAGGACAAGACCCTCGCCCTGCGCACACTGGACCGCGCCCTGCAGGAGCATCCCGGCGATCCACGCCTGTTGCGGCTGGCGGAAGAACTGCTGAAGGAACAGGACCAGCAACAACAACAACCGCAGCCACAGCAGAGCCAGGACCAGCAACAGGACAAGCAGGACCAGCAGAACGATGGCGGCCAGCAGCAACAGAAGCAGGAACAGCGCAATGACAAGCCGGAGGGCGGCCGCATCTCGCCGCAGGACGCCAAGCGCATCCTGGACGCCCTGGACCGGCAGGAGCGCGACACCCAGGACAAGGTGCGCGAGCGGCAACGCCCGGTACCACGAACACCCGCCGACAAGGACTGGTAGATGATGGCCCAAGGCATGCGATCGATATTGCTGGCGCTGGTGCCGTTCACCACCATGGGTGTGGCCTGCGCGCAGGAGATCTCCTTCACCGCCAAGGTGGACCGCCAGACCATCGCCGCCGGGGAGCATGTGCGCCTGACCGTCACGCTCGTCAACGCCAAGGAAGCCTTCACCGCGCCCGACCTCGGTGGTCTGGTCATCGTGCAGGGACCCTATGAGCAGTCCAGCTTCAATTACGTGAACGGCCGCATGAGCAGCACCGTCTCGCGCACGTGGACGCTCACCGGCACGCGGGAAGGCCGGTTCACCATCGGCCCGGCCACGGTGCGCATCGGTGGCGGCATCATCCAGACCGAGTCCATCACCATTGAAGTGGGCAAGGCCGTCGCACGTCCGCAGGATCCCCAAGCGGCGCAGGGCCAGGGCCGCGACCCCAACCTCTTCGCCACCATCGCGCTCAGCAGGAACAAGGGTTATGTGGGCGAGCAGATCATCGCCACCTGGACGCTCTACTCGCGCTACAACAACCTGGAACTCTCCCGTTACGACGTGCCCAAGATGAACGGCTTCTGGGCCGAGGATGTGGACCTGGGCACCACCTCGTGGCAGGACAAGCTGGAAACGATCAACGGGTTGCAGTACCGTGTGGCCATCCTGAAGAAGCAGGTGCTGCTGCCGCAACGCAGTGGCAAGCTCCGCATCGAACCGCTGGAACTCACCTGCATCGTCAACCGTTCCTTCTTCAACCGCGGGCAACAGCTGGAACTGAAGAGCAACGCCGTGGAATTCACCGCACAGGAACTGCCCACGCCGGCGCCGACGGGCTTCCAGGGCGCCGTGGGCGAACTGCAACTGAACGTGCGCGTGGACCGCAGCGATGTGAAGGCCAACGAGGCCGTGGAATTGAGCCTGAAGCTCAGCGGGCGCAGCAACCTGAAACTGTTGGAAACGCCGCGCCTGGACCTGCCCGCCGACTTCGACAGCTACGACCCGAAGGTGACGGACAAGATCACGGTGAACGCCAACGGCATGAGCGGCTCGCGCGAATTCCAATACCTGCTCATCCCGCGCTACGAGGGCATCTATGACCTCGGCGCGATCACCTACAGCTACTTCGACACCAAGGCCGGTGCCTACCGCACCCTGCGCGCGGACCCCATCACCATCCAAGTGGACGCGGGCGACGCCACGCAGGCCGCGCCGCAGCGACCCGGCAAGAGCGATGTGCGCGTGCTGGACCGCGACATCCGCTACATCCGCACCGGCGACCTGGGCTTGCGGCCGAAAGGCTGGCTGCTGCACGGCTCGGCGCCCTGGCTCGCCGGCATGGCCACCCCGCCCCTCGCCTTCCTGCTCTTCCTGCTCATCCGCCACCGCCGTCAGCGCGATCTGGCCGACCCCACCGGCCGCCGCCGCCGCCTGGCCGACCGCGTGGCGCGCGACCGCCTGAAGCAGGCCCAGGACGCGCTGCGCAACGCCGACCGCGCCACCTTCCACACCGCGCTCAGCAAGGCCCTCACCGGGTACATGGCCGACAAGGCCGGCGTATCGCCCGCCGAAGTGACGCCCGACCGCGTGCGCACAACACTCGCCGCGCAGCCGGATGGCGCAGCACTGGCCCAGGAATTCCTTGACCTCTCCGCCGTGTGCGACATGGCGCGCTTCGCCCCGGTGGAGGAACACCCACGCCAGGAATTGTACGACCGTGCGGCACGGCTCATCGGCCGCTTGGAACAAACGCTGCGCACATGAACACGCGATCGCTGCTTCCGATCCTGCTGATCATGGGCACCACGGCCCACATGCTGGCGATGGACCGCACCACGGCCGACAGTCTGCTGGCCCGTGCGCAGGATGCCTACACGAAGGCGGAATACGCCGAAGCGCTCGCCCTCTACGACAGCGTGGCCACCACCTGGGACGCCGCCGCATTGCGTTTCAACATCGGCAACTGCCACTTCAAGCTGGGCGATGTGCCACGCGCCATCCTCAATTACGAACGCGCATTGCGCCTGGCCCCCGGCGCCGACGATGTGCGGGCCAATCTGGACCTCGCGCGCCAGCAAGTGGTGGACCGTGTGAACGAACTGCCCGGCTTCTCGCTGGGCGCCACCTGGGGCCGCTGGCGCGGTGGCCGCGATCCGGACATCTGGGCACGCCGTGCGCTGTGGTGCTGCCTGGTCCTCTTCGCCCTGCTCGCCATGGCCGTGGCGCTGCCGCGTGGGGTGTGGAAACGCGCCGTCCAAGTGTGCGCCGCGCTCATGCTCATCGCCACCATCGCCACCACCTCCCTCTCCATCGCGCGCGCCGCCGAGGTCCGCGACCGCAGCGAGGCCATCATCCTGGCGCCCAAGGTGGACATCCGCGGCGAACCCCGCGAGGGCGCCACGCTCCTCTTCACCCTGCACAAGGGCACCAAGGTGAACGTGCTGCAGCAAAGCGGCGGCTGGAGCGAGGTGCGCCTGCCCAACGGCCACATGGGCTGGATGCCGCCCGGCGCGGCGGAACGGATCTGATCGCTTACGGGATCTGCCCGAAGCGCACGGCCGTGGGCACCGAGCCGCCGATCACCTGCAGGATGATGTCACGATCGTTGGCGGCGCCTGAATACTTCACCACGCCATCGAGGTTCACATCCTCGGCGTGGTAGCCGGGCAGCGTTCCACTGGGCACGGTGCCACCGATGGCCGCCAGTACAGGGTCGCGGTCGTTGCCCAGGCCGGTGTAGCGCACGGTACCGTCGCCGTCCACATCACCGGGCCACAACACGCGCTTGCCGTTGACGATGTTGGTGGGTTCCTGCCCGAAGATCACCACGGTGGCGTCGGTGAAGTCCACGGTGGTGCCGCTGCCGGGCAACACGAAGGCCGTCATGGCGCTCAAGTGGTTGCGGTGCCGCACGGACAGGAACTTGCCCTGCGGGTCGGTGTCGAAGGCGACCAGGTTCTGACCCTGGGTGGAGACCACCTGGCCATCGGCCCGCACCAGTGCGGCGCGGCGTGCGGCCACCGAGGCGTTGGCATCGTGGTAGCGCAGTTCCAGCACCACCCAATCCACGATCGCGGCCGGGCCGGTGGCCTGCAACAGCGCGGGGTCCAGGCTTTCGCCGCTGTTCTCCACCTCCACGCCCAGGGCGGTGTAAGGCTCGGTGGCGGGGATCAGCCCCTGGTCGCGAAGGTCGGTGCGCATGGTGTTGCTGGCGGATTGGTAGGCGCCGCCGAGGAAGACCCTGGCCCCCGCGGTGAAAGGCGCCTGCGCGGAGCAGCCTTCCTCCTCCACGCGGTAGGCCGCCAGCGAGCGGTAGGGCTGCAGCGTCACCGGGAAATCCAGCAACGCGCCATTGGTATCGCGCCAGCAGCCATCGAGGGAAAAGGACTGCGCCACGGGCTGGTCGTTGTACAGCAGCTTGTGCCGCACGTTGGGGTCCAGCGGCTGCACGGCCACGCGCTCGAAGGTGATGTTGTCCAGCCAGAAGGTGGGCTCGGTGTAGTGGTTGATGAACTGGATGCGCGCGGGCTCGGTGCGATCGCTTTGCAGGATGATGGTGAGGTCGCGCCGTTCGCCATCGAAAGGCAGCTGGCGTTGGAAGAAGGCGTAGGGCGTTTCGATCTGCGACTGGCCCTTCACCTCGAACTGCACCAGCCCCATGCCGGTGGATTGCAGGCTGATCTTCGCCCGGTAGTACTGGCCGTTCTGGATGCTGGCCATGGCCGTGGGGTGCAGGAAGTGGACGTCGTAGCTGGCGTTGTTGGCGAAGTGCACCTTCATGGCGCCGTTGTCCAGCAGGGAAAAGTCCTGCGTGATCTGCGCCTGCGTGGGCCAGCCGGTCCAGCCGTTCACATTGGCGGTGAAGTGGCCGTTGACCACCTGGTCCACTCCGAGCACCTCGGTCACTTCAAAGGGGCTGAGGCGTTGCGGGCTGCGTGCCGAGGCGGCGTCCGTGTTGAAGGCGGCCTGCCACATCTCCAGGGTGAAGGGCTTGTTGAGGCTGGCCGGGAAGATGTGCTGGCGGATGCTCAGTTCTTCATACGGGCTGTAGTACCGGTTGCCGCTGAAGGTGCCGAAGTTCACCGGCTGGGCGCTGTACACATGGTATTGCCGCATGCACAACTGGTCCGGCTTGATGCTGTACATCACGTTGCCCGAGTAGATGGTGTTGAAGCTGGGCACATAGAAGGGCGGTGATCCGCCGGGGGTGTTGTTGTTGCTGTAGTCGCTGAGGCTGAGCTGCACCTTGTTGTCGAACAGCACGTTGTCGCGCACGATGTTGCCGCTGTTCAGCATCGTGTGGTCCACGTGGATGCCCGCCCCGGCGCAGCGCGCCACGGTGTTGCGCTCCACGATGCTGTTCTTGATGACCCGGTTGCCGAAGTAGATGCCGAAGCCGATGCGGTAGTAGATGTTGAAGTTGGTGGCCACGCTCTCCAGGTCGCACACCATGTCCAGGATGATGTTGTCACGGATGATCACCCCGTCGCAATCGTCGAAGGTGATGGCGGCGCCATCATTCAGGATGGAGGTGGCATGCATCACCACGTTGCGCTCCACCACGCCGTTGTTGGTGGTGCCGATGCCGATGTAGCCGATGTTGTCCAGCCGGTTGTCGCGCACCACGGTGTTGGTGCCGGAGATCACGATCCCCATGTAGCCCCAGCCGTCCTCGCCCATGCCGGGGTTGATGGCGATGTCGGTCATCACGTTGTTGGCCACCATGGTATTGGGCTCACCATAGATGTTGATGGCCGTGCCGAAGGTGTTGTGGATGATGTTGTTGACGTACTGGTTGTTGCTGCCGCTGCTGGAGATGGCCTTGTAGCAGTGGCGGAACTCGCAATTGGTGACCACCACATGGTGCGCCACCTCGGTGCTGATGCCGGCCGCGGTCTGGCCCTGGAACACGATGTCCTCAATGCGGATGTGCTGCCGTTGCCAGCCGGGCGCGAAGCCGTGGTGCGTGATGCTGGCCAGCACCTGCATGTTGTTGGGGTTGGCGTTGTTGGGCGCCCACAGGTACAACTGGTTGGTGTTGGCGTCATGGAACCACTCCCCCGCCATGTCCAGCGCGTTGAGTTTGTTCTGGATGAAGAAGCCCCAGTCCTGGTTGCCGAGGTTGGACCCGATGGGCGTGATGTTGAGCGTGCCGTTGGCGTGGTTGTTCACCGTGGCCTTCTCGTAGCTCCAGTTGGTGGTGCGCACCACCACGGTGGCGCCGTTCCAATGGCCGTTGGGCTGGGTGATGTGGTCGGGGTTGCTGATGTGCGTCTGGCTGCCCTGCGCGTTGCGGAGCCAGCCGCTGTTGGGGTGACGCGCCAGGGTCATGGGCTGGCCATCCACGATGAGGTACTTGGGCGAACCGGTGAAGGCCGCCCGCCAGATGTTGCCCTGGTGCTGCACCCAGTTCACCACGGGCACGCCGCCGGAGATGATCGGCTTCTCCCCTGTGCCATAAGCGCCGAAGACCATGGGGTTGGCCGCGGTGCCCGAGGCGTTCAGGCTCAACATGCCGGGGTACAGGCCACCACGCTCGAAGAGGATGCGGTCGCCGGGCTGCATGGTCTGCGTCACCTGCTGCGCACGCTGCACGGTGCGCCATGCGGTGGCCGGCGAAGTGCCGTTGTTGTTGTCGTTCCCGTTGGGGGAAACGTAGTAGGTGACAGCGTACAGACAGACGGGGATCAGGCCCCCCAGGAGGGTCAGCGAGCGGAAGATGTTCATGCGGTTCGAGGTCCTTGCAGAGGTGCCGTGAAATTGGCCAGCACCGATCCTCGCACGACGTGTCCGCCATGACGATGATCAACAATTCGACCAGTGCGGGACCATGCCCGGCGGAGTGCCGGACGTTCCCGATGATCCGCCTTGAAAAGTGGTTCAGGGCCGATCGCCGCGCACGTTGTACCAGTCGATCTTCCGCGCCAGCGCCATCACCACGGCCAGCACGATGAACAGCCCGATGCTGCCCATCAGCAGGGCGTAGTCCTCCTGGTGGATGATGGTGAGCACGAAGCCGTAGACCAGCACCAGCACCATGGCCAGCAGGCGCGTGGCGCGCGGCATGCGGAAGACGCTGGCGGCGTAGAACACCACCAGGCCCACCACCGCCACCGCCGCGATGGCGTAGGCCGCACCGAAGCCCACATGCTCGCTCAGGGCGATGAGCAAGGCATAGAAGATGGTCAACGCCAGGCCCACCAGCAGGTATTGGATCGGGTGGATGCGCATGCGCTGCAGCACTTCCACGAAGAAGAAGACGGTGAACACCAGGGTGATCAGCATCAGGCCGTACTTGGCGGCGCGCGAACTCTTCCGGTACTCGTCCACGGGCAGGATCAGGTCCAATCCGAAGGCGCTCTCCTGGATCTGGTACGCGCGGCTGCCGGTGAACTGCTGCGGGTAGGGCCGGTTCAGGTGGAGCACGGTCCACCGGGCCGAACAGCCCTGGTCGTCGATCTTCGAGGAATCCGGCAGAAAGGCCCCTTGGAAACTCGGGTCCGGCCAGGTGGAGACCAACGATGCGGTGGTGACGCGCCCCACTGGCGACAGGCGCAGCGAGGAACTGCCATTGAGTTGCAGCGACATGGTGAAGGGCAGTTCCTGGTCCATGGCCCCATCGGCCAGGGAGAGCGGCGCCTGCACGGCGGTACCCACCACATCGGAGGATGGCGCTCCCGGCTCGAAGGCCAATTCGCGCTGCCCCAAGCGCATGGTCACCGCGCTGCGGATGCTGCGCAGATCGCTGACACCGACGGTCATGGTGGCATCGGCCCAGCGCAGCCGGTCGTTCAGGTCCAGGTCATTCGCCGAAAGCGGCTTGAACTTCCCGGAGAGTGTGATGCTTCCCCGGTAGACGACCACCTCGTAGATGCCACGTTTGCGTTTCTCCGGCTCCAGGTCCGTGGCGATGTCCAGCGTCTCGGGCAGGAAATGGGCGTGCGCGATCACGTTGCGCAACTCGTAGCGGCCACCGCCCTCGGTGCTTTCCACCCGCACCTGCGTCTCGTACGGCACACTGATCACCGGGCCGGTCACCACCTGCGGCCCGCCCCAGGTGGCGCTCACCTCCTGCTGCGCCGATTGCTTGGTCCACTCCCGTTCGTGGATGAGGCTCTCCACCATGGACAGGGGGATCAGCATCAGCAGCGCCATCACGGCGATCAGCGCCACGCGCAGGGTCATGGAGCGGCGGATCCACGAACCGGATCCATTGGAGGGCGGCGCGGGAGGTGTTGGAGGAATGGTGTCCATGGTTTGGCGATGGGGTCTTTTCCCGGCGTGAACGGGGAGCGCCATGCGGTTGGTATGCACGGCGGGAAAAAGGGCGGATCACGCACCACCCGTACCTTCCACCACCAGCCCTGCATATGATGCGCCTCCCCGCCTCCACCCTGCTGCTGTTCGCCACTTCCCTACTCGTCGCGCAGCCGCGCATGCCTGCCACCACCCGCGCAGGGCTGGACCGGCTCGCCTTGCTGGCCCAAGCAGAACCCGATCCAGCGAAACTGACCCACACCACACAAGGGAACTTCCCCACCGCTCTGGTACACGGACGCTGCATGGTGGGCTTCCTCGGCCTGCTCCACCCCGGTGCGGACCTGAACGAAATGCAGCATGGGGCCATTCGATGGGGTGCGCGCCAGGGTGACATCATCTCGTTCCGGGTGGACGTGCTGGCCCTCGATGCGATCAACAGCTTGGGCGGACTCGCTTTCGTGGAACTCGCCGGCCAAGTGGCGCCCACCCTGGACCGCGTGCTCGGCGCCACCCGCGTGGACAGCGTGCACCTGGGCATCAACCTGCCGCAGGCCTACACCGGGCGCGATGTGCTGATCGGCGTCACGGATTGGGGCTTCGACTACACCCATCCGATGTTCTACGACACGGCCTTGACCGCCACGCGCATCCGCGCCGCGTGGGACCACTTCAAGCAAAGCGGGCCTGCGCCACCGGGCTTCACCTATGGCACCGAATACACCACACCCGGAGAATTGCTCGCCGCCAAAGGTGATACGGCGAACATTTACAGTTGGGCCACGCACGGCACGCACGTCTCGGGCATCGCCGGCGGCGGCGGCGCAGGCACGGCCTATCGGGGCATCGCCTTCGAGGCGGAGTTCCTCTTCACCACTTTTCTTGTTGATGCCGCCGCCGTGCTCGACGCCTGGACCTGGATGCACCAGATCGCGCAGCAGGACGGCAAGCGGCTGGTGGTGAACATGAGCTGGGGCCTGCATTGGATCGGCACGCTGGACGGCACCTCCCTGCTCAGCCAGGCCATGGCACAACTCGCTGCGGAAGGCGTGGTCTTCGTCACTTCCGCCGGCAACAACGGTGGTGTGGACTTCCACCTGGCCCGCACCTTCCCGGCCGACACGCTGCGCTCGCGCGTGGTCTTCTACTCCTACGCCTCGCACCCCAACATGTGGGGGCAGAGCATCAGCCTGTGGGGCGAGCCGGGCGCCGCATTCTCCGCGGGCTTCTCGCTGAACAACGGCGCCACGGTGTTGCAGGAAAGTCCGTGGTACCACACCGCCACCCAACCCTACTACCTGGACAGCCTGCTGGTGCAGGGCAACGACACCATCCTTTTCAACCTCACCTGCGACGCGGCCCACCCACTCAACGGCCGCCCCCACTTCCGACTGCGCATCCACAACCGGAGCACCATCCAGGTGGTGCTGCAGGTCACGGCCACGGCGGGCACCGTGCATGCCTGGAACGTCACCGAATTGGACAACGACGTGGGCAACTGGGGCCAGGCCTTCCTGGGCACCCAGCCGGGGTGGACACAGGGCGACCGCCACTACGGCATCGGCGAACCGGCCTGTGCCGAGGACGCGATCTCGGTGGCCGCGTATTCGGCGGAATACATCAACAGCGCTGGGAATCCGCTGGGCGGCGGCATCGCCAATTTCTCCTCCTTCGGCCCTACGCTGGACGGCCGCCTCAAGCCCGACATCACCGCGCCGGGCGTGAACGTGGCCTCATCGATCAGTGCGTGGACGAACAATTCCTACACGGCCATCCAGACCATCAACTTCCAGGGGGAGAACTACCCCTTCGCGCGTTTCTCCGGCACCAGCATGTCGTCACCGGCTGTGGCGGGCATCGCGGCGCTGCTGCTGGAAGCGGATCCCTCCTTGACCCCGCAGGCGCTCAAACAACTGCTGCAAGCCACCGCGCGAACGGACAGTTTCACGGGTGAGATCCCTCCGGAAGGCAGCACACGCTGGGGCATGGGCAAGGTGAACGCCTACCACGCCATGCTGGAACTGCTGGGCCTGGTGGGTGTGCCGGAGATCGGTTCGCAGGGGATCGGGCTGTGGCCGAATCCCGCCATGGACCAGGTGTTCCTGTCGTTGCCTGATGACCAGGGAGCCGCGCGCATCACCGTGCAGGATGCCATGGGCCGGGTGGTCGCGGACCTGCCATGGAACGGAGCAGGACCGATGGTGCTGGAAGTGGCCGGTTGGCCCGCCGGGCTGTACGTGGTGCGCGCCTCATGGGGAGGCCAGCAAGCCAGCGCCCGCTTCATCAAGCCTTAAAGGCTTCGCGATCCCGGCAGGACTCGAACCTGCGACCACCAGCTTAGAAGGCAGGTGCTCTATCCAGCTGAGCTACGGGACCAGCGCTGGCAAAGGTGCGAACAAGAAAGGCCAGCCCCTTGGCTGACCTTTCGTTCGTCGGGGTGGCAGGATTCGAACCTGCGACCCCCTGCTCCCAAAGCAGGTACGCTAACCGGACTGCGCTACACCCCGAACAATGGGCGGCAAAGAACGGGGAAAAGGGCGTTCATCCGACGATGAAGTTGGGAGCGCCCGAGGACGGGCCAACCCGAAGGGGGAGGCATCAACGAAAGCCCTGATCGCTTCGCTCCCTGGCTTTTTCATGCGCGGCCCTCGCGCAAGCAAGCTTGGCTCGGACGAGGATGGGATGGCCCGAAGACGGGCTATCCCCAAGGGGGAGGCATCAACGAAAGCCCTGATCGCTTCGCTCCCTGGCTTTTTCATGCGCGGCCCTCGCGCAAGCAAGCTTGGCTCGGACGAGGATGGGATGGCCCGAAGACGGGCTATCCCCAAGGGGGAGGCATCAACGAAAGCCCTGATCGCTTCGCTCCCTGGCTTTTTCATGCGCGGCCCTCGCGCAAGCAAGCTTGGCTCGGACGAGAATGGGATGGCCCGAAGACGGGCTATCCCGAAGGGGGAGGCATCAACGAAAGCCCTGATCGCTTCGCTCCCTGGCTTTTTCATGCGCGGCCCTCGCGCAAGCAAGCTTGGCTCGGTCCGCGCATGAAAAAGCCCGGCCACCACGTGGCCAGGCTTATCGTTGGCGGAGAGGGGGGGATTCGAACCCCCGGTACCGGTTGACCCAGTACGGCAGTTTAGCAAACTGCTGGTTTAAGCCACTCACCCACCTCTCCTTGTCGGACCGCAATGAACAGCCCCCTTGTTCCGGGGGCGGCAAAGATAGAAGGCCCTTCCGATCGGGGAAGGAAGGGAACGACGCGGCTACCTTTGCCGTCCCTGAACGAAAATCACCAGACATGTCCAAGGAAGTCGTCATCGTATCCGCCGTCCGCACCCCCATGGGCTCCTTTGGGGGCGCCCTTTCCGAAGTACCCGCCACCCAGCTGGGCGCCACCGCCGTGAAAGCCGCCGTGGAGCGGGCCGGCATCAAGCCCGAGCTGATCCAGGAGGTGATCATGGGCAGCGTGCTGCAGGCCAACCTGGGCCAGGCGCCCGCGCGGCAGGCGGCCAAATTCGCCGGCCTCCCCGATGCCGTGGCCTGCACCACCGTGAACAAGGTGTGCGCCAGCGGCATGAAGGCGATCATGATGGCCACGCAGGACATCAAGCTGGGCGATGCTGAGATCGTGGTGGCAGGTGGCATGGAGAGCATGAGCCAGACGCCTTTCTATGTGGAAAAGGCGCGCTACGGCTACCGCTACGGCCATGGGCAAATGATCGACGGCATCGTGAAGGATGGCCTCACCGACGTGTACCACCAGACCGCCATGGGCGTGAGCGCCGAACTGTGCGCCAAGGAGCATGGCATCAGCCGCGAGGAGCAGGACGCCTTCGCGATCGAGAGCTACAAGCGCAGCGCCGCCGCATGGGCCGCCGGCAAATTCGCCGATGAAGTGGTGCCCGTGACGGTGAAGACCCGCAAGGGCGATGCGGTCGTGGGTGAGGACGAGGAGTACAAGAATGTGAACTTCGAGAAGGTCCCGGCACTCAAGCCCGTGTTCCAGAAGGATGGCACGGTGACGGCCGCCAACGCCAGCACGATCAACGACGGAGCCGCCGCCCTGGTGCTGATGAGCGCCGACAAGGCGAAGGAACTCGGACTGAAGCCGCTGGCGCGCGTGCTGAGCTGGGCCGATGCCGAACAGGCGCCGGAATGGTTCACCACCACACCCGCCAAGGCCCTGCCGCGCGCGGTGGAGAAGGCCGGACTGAAGATGAGTGACATCGACTTCGTGGAATTGAACGAGGCGTTCAGCGTGGTGGGCATCGCCAACACCAAGCTCATGGGCCTGGACCCCGCCAAGGTGAACGTGAACGGCGGCGCCGTGTCGCTGGGTCATCCGCTGGGGTGCAGCGGCGCGCGCATCATCGTCACGCTGATCAATGTGCTGAAGCAGAATGGCGGCAGGTATGGTGCGGCCGGCATCTGCAACGGCGGCGGGGGTGCTAGCGCGATGGTCATAGAAGCCCTCTGAACCGATCACCGGCTCGCCCGCGTAGCGTTTGGACACGTCACGTGTTGCGAGGCCCGGGACCGCGACACGCAACGCGCAACAGACAAACCAGCCACCCACCATGCCCGCGGTCATCTCCCCCCTCTCGATCGTCCCCGTGCGAGCCGAACCCGACGACCGCGCCGAGATGGTCTCGCAATGGCTCTTCGGCGAAACAGGCGAAGTGCTGGAGGAGCGCGGCAACTGGAGCCGGCTGCGTTTCGACCACGATGGCTATGAAGGCTGGGTGGACAACAAGCAGATCGCCCCCTGCCCCACCCCGAACTACGATCCGGACCAGCGGGTGATCGGCCCCAACACCATCGTGGACCTGGGTCACCGGCAGGTGGTGCTGCCCTACGGCGCCGTGCTTCCATTCCATGAGGAAGGCACCATCCTGTGGCAGGACCGCCGCGTTACCGTGCAGGCCGTGACCAACCACCGGCCCGAGTTGGAACGCGCCGACCTGATGGAGTTCTACCTGCATCCCTTCCTGGGCGCGCCCTATCTCTGGGGCGGCCGCACGCCCTGGGGCGTGGACTGCAGCGGGCTCACGCAGATGATCTACATCCTGTTGGGCATCTATCTCCCGCGTGATGCGTCGCAGCAGGCCGGTGAGGGCGATGTGGTGGAACTGCTGGACCTGTGCGAGCCCGGCGATCTCGCCTTCTTCGCCAACGACGAGGGCCGGATCACGCATGTGGGCATCGTCCTCACCCGCAACGAAGAGGGCGATCTGCGCATCGCCCACAGCAGCGGCCGCGTGCGGATCGACAAGCTGGACCACCAGGGCATCTTCAACACGGAGGCCGGGGTGTACACCCACAAGCTGCGGATGGTGCGGCGGGTGCTCTGAACACGATCATCGAGGCCACGCCCCGACCTCACGCAGCACCGCTTTCGCGATAGCGATGCGCGCCCCCGCGAAGGTGGCATGCGCGGTATCCGGTGTCATCACCCGGTTGGCGAAGAACCAGGGTCCTCCCACGGGCGCTTCCACCCAGCCCACGTACCAACCGATGCTGCCTTCGTCGCCGATGGCCCAGCCGGTCTTGGCGCGCATCACATGGCCCAGGGTGTCCTCGCGCACCATGATGTCCTTCACGATGGCATAGGTGCTTGCGCGGAAAGGCAGCTCCTGGCGTTGCACCCGCTCCAGGAAACGGACCTGTTGGCGTGGGGTGATCCGCAGTCCACCCCGCACCCAGCATTGGTCATAGCCGCCCGTGGTGTCGGCGTTGCCATAGTCCACACGATCCAGCCAACGCTTGAAGGTCTCCGGGCCGGCTTCGCGGACCACATCGCGGAAGTACCAGTACACGCTCACGTCATAGGCCTGGCGCAGGCTGAGATCGCGGTTCGCCGCTTCACGCCCGTAGTCGGCACCATCCCAGGCCTTCACATGGCCGGCGTCCTTCACGATACCGGTCTCCAAGGCGAAGAGGCTGCCGAAGATCTTGAAGGTGCTGGCGGGCAGGGTGGCCACATCGGCCTGGGCGCTGTCGATGAAGACCCAATGGTCGCGGCCGGCATCGTGCAGGATGAAGGATCCGGTGAGCCGCTCGGCATCGTACAGGTGGCGCAGGTCGTCCCGGACCTCGCGCGAAGACCTGATATGTACCGGGGCGGAATTGCCGCAACCGAGCAGCAGCAGAAGAAATGGAAGTGCCTTGCCCATCGGCCTGGATGATGGCATCAGGCCACCTGTTGTCGTCCGATCCGCTCCGCCAACGCGTCCATGCTGTCGCACCAGCCTCCGATGTGGCTGTCGCGCGAGGCTTCGGAAACGAGGCCGGTCTGGCGGAACTCGAGTCGCGTCCTGGTGCCCTCCTCATACAGGTCCACGGTCACCAGTGTGCGGTGGTGGGCTGGATTCACGTCCACAGGAGCCTTCTCCCACTGGTGCGTGAACGCCAGATGGCCAACGGGCTTCATGGCCGTATAGGTGCCATAGCTGGGGATGTCCTCGCCATCGGGCGTGCGCAGCACCACGCGCCAGTGGCCGCCTTCGCGCAGATCATTGTCCGCCGAAATGGTACTGAAGGCCGCGCAACCGAACCAATGGACGAGCATCGCGGGGGTTGTCCAGGCCTTCCACACCAACTCGCGCGGGGCATCGAACACGCGGGTGATGCGGATCTCGTCAGGCGTGGGTGTGCTGACGTTGTTGCGGGTGCGTTGGGCGGTGGCGTCCATGCATGCGAATGTAGCCGCATGAAGCAAGTACGCCCATTCAACCGCATTCGACGATCGCCTTGAAGCCACCGTACGCCATTCGCTTGTCATCGAAGATCTTCGGCGACATCATCTGTCGGTACATCTCGTCCATGCGCGGGTCGGCAAGCACCTTCTTGTTCACCTGGTCGCGGTGCCTGCGGTCCTTGAACACGATCCAGGAGAACATCACGGTTTCTCCGGGTTTGCTCTTGGTCATCTTGGGGAATGGCAGCATGGGACCTGTGTTTTCAAGGTCATCGCCCATGCACTCCCAGTACTGCAATGCGCCATACTCCATCCAGATCTTGCCCGCAGCGGTGGCCATACGCTTGTAGCGGGCCATGTTCACCTTGGGAACGGGCAGGACGAACGCGTCGATGTAGTGTGCCATGTGTTGGAGGGTTGGGAAGGTGGGAACAGTTCCGGCCTTTGACCGGTATCACAACTGGAATGGATGTTCAGGAAACGTCCGACAGCCGCTTGTGGTGCAGTGCATAAGCCACGATGAGCACGCTGATGAACAGCAGCATTGGCGCCCAATGGGCGAAGGGATCGCCCACGGCATGGAAGGAGAACGCCCCCGCCACCAGATCGATGAAGAAGCCGAAGTAGGCCCACTCCTTCACGCGCGCCGGCATCATGGGCAGCAGGATGGCGATGGCACCCACCACTTTGGCCCAGGAGATCAGCTTGATGAAGTAGAGCGGATAGCCCAAGTGATCGTGGAGGAGGGCCACGGCTTCCGGATGCAAGGTGATACCACCGATGCTGCTGAAGATCATGAACCCGCTGAAGAGCGCGGTGACGATCCAGTAGGTGATGTTGAGCTTTTTCATGGGTTGGCGTTCCGTGCATGATCCGGAGCCGAGTTGGTTCAGTTCGACTTCCTTGTCCTTCCCTTCGCGGTCGTTTTCACCGGCCACCGCACCTCGATCTCTGCCGCCTTCGCTCTCAGCAGCGCCTTCAGCACCTCCGGGGGTATCGGCTTCTCCGGCGTGAACTGGATGGAGCCCTTGCCCATCTTGAATCCCTTGAGCGCTTCCCTGAAGCCGGGCGGCACCGATCCGTACAAGCCGCAATGGTTCTTCGAGGCGCCCACGTACACCAGTGGATGGCCGTTGTACCGGAAGGCGGGCACGCCGTAGGCGAAGGCTTCCTCGGTGCCCGGCACGGCCGCGAGGATCTGCTTGCGCAAGTGATCCAGGGCCTTGCGCTGTTCCGCGGGCAACTGCTTGAGGTATTCGTCCGTGCTGGCCGGCTTCTTGGGAAGATCTCGCATGGGCTTGGCGGGCGATGGGAACTGAAGGCCGGCGGCTTCCAACGCCTTACGCAGTATGGGCAGCGAGGCCGGGCCGAAGCCGTGCAACGCGAGCAGGTCCTTCTCGCTTCGTGAGGCCAACTGCTCCAGTGAACGGATGCCCGCACTTTCCAACGCCCGGCGCGCGGGAGCGCCAAGCTTCACCATCCAGCCGTCCACCGGGGCCCGTTCGGCTTCACATTGCGGACAGGTCGGGCAGTCGCTTGTCTTGTTGTAGCGATGGCCCTTCGGGCAGGTGCGCATGGGAGTCATCAGTTCATTGCTCCAGGTCCATGGTCTCCACCGGAATACCCCTCATCACCGTGTTCATACGGCGGTGGCCCTCCTCGAACTTCTCCCCCAGCATGTCATCGAAGCTCACGAAGAGGCACATGATCTTGCTCATCCAGCTGTGCTCACCGGTCATGGTCTCGGTGAGGTGCGTGCCTCCCTGAGCAGGCGCCATACGGTACTCCACCACGCCAGCACCCTCAAAGGGTTCGATGAACCGCATGTCCACCTTGATGTATTCATCCGGCTTGCTTTCGGTGATGGTGAAGCGCCCCTTGCCGAATTCCTTGTTGCCTTCCCAGAGGTAGACAGACCCCGCTCCGGTCGCAGGGCCTTCGTAGGTGTACCTGGCGTTGGGGTCGGCATCGGCCCAGGGGTTGAACTTTTCCCAGTTGCGGAAGTCGTTCAACTGGGTGAACACCACGCTGGGTGGCGCCTCGATGGTGGCACTGCGCTCCACGGTGTAGGTGTCAGGCTGGAAGCGCGAGACGATGATGATGACGGCGATGACCGCCAAGAGGCCGAGGAGGATCTTCTTGAGCATGGGGTTGTGGATGTAGGGTTCAGACCCGTGTGTTCCCGCGAGCGCCAGGCAGGAGTCTCATTAGGCACTGCTCTTTGCGGTTGATGGGCGCGAAGCAACTTCCTTGGTCAACCAGGCGGACAGCGCGACGACCCAGGCCCATGCGAAGAGCACAGCAAGGTAGAACGTGATCATGGTGATGGCATCCGGAGGTCCGGAGGCGATGCCCGCGAATGCGCAGGCGAAGAAGGTCCCGATCACGAGAGAGAAAAGAGAGCGCCCCCAGGACCGGCCTTTGGCGAAACGCAGGGCGAAGGTGATCGCCGCCATGATCAATCCTAGAAAGCCGATGCCGCCTGCCATGAAATGGAGCATGCCGTTCACCGGGAACAGGCCGGGAACGCGGTCATCCGGTGGTGGGAAATCGGCCATGGGCCCTGCCACGAAGATGCCGGCCCCGACAAGCCCCACCCCAAAGAGCCCGAGCATGCAGGCACCGAGGGTGCCGCCGAAGCGTCCACGTAGCGTGGAGAACACGCCAGCGGCGAAAGCCAGCATGAGCATGCCCGTGACCAGGAAGTTGACGATCTGCACCCAGCCCATGCGCCCGTTCGCCAGGATGCTGAGCGGATGGCGTGTGATGTCGAACCCGTCACGCAGCAGGATCTGCAACAGGCCCAAGGTCACGTAGGTCAGGCCTGCGTATGTCCCACAGCGCAGCAGAACCGCTTCTCTCCTGTTCATGGTCGCCGTTCTCATCGAGTCCAAGGCTTTCAAGGGTGTGCTACCGTGTTCCGTCATCGTGCGATGCTGTCAATGGAAGGCTTCGCCACGCTCCATCATGCCCACGAACAGCCCGAGCCGTTTCGCCCGGGTCTCGTCCTTCTTCGCGGTGTGCAGGCGGTGCAGGAACGCGTAGCGCTTGCTTCCGGTGAGGGTGTCGAAGAAGGCCTTGGCCTTCTTGTTCTTCTTCAGCGCAGCGGCGAGGTCGGGAGGCACTTTGATCGCAGTGGCAGGTGCATAGGCCTTGTCCCATTGGCCGTTCGCTTTGGCCTGCTTCACGGTTGCAAGGCCAGCCGGCCGCATCAGTCTGGCCTTGGTCAATTGTTGCACCTTCTTCTTGTTGATCTCGCTCCAGATGCTGCGCGGGCCACGTGGTGTGAAGCGCTGCAGGAAGGTCTTGTCGTCATAAGCATTGCGCACACCGTCGATCCAGCCGTGGCAAAGTGCGGTGTCCACGGCCTCGGCATAGGTGACCGATGGGATGCCGCTGTCCTTCTTCGCGATGCGGATGCGGATCGCCTGCACTGTGGCTCCGTTCCGCTCCAGCCAGGCATCCCATTGCTGGGCGCTTTCGAAGGCCAGCATCGGTTCCTCCTCCTTGATCGTCTTGGTCCGCTTCTTCATAGGTGCTGGTCAGTACTGGTGCTATCCGATCACCCAATTCAATTCCGTCATGTACTCTTTCGGGTCCTTCACCTCGTCGGGGTTGTTCAGGTAGCGCTCGAAAAAGCGGCCCGTCTCAGGCAGCTGCTGCTGGCGCACCCATTCCTGCAAGGCTGGCCAGGCTTTCGACAGACCTTCATAGGGCCCCTGGTACACAGCCCTTGCCACACGCTCAGCAGGCAAGGTGTTGTTCTTCACACGGCCACTCTCCGTGATCGCCATCGCCACTGGGAAGCCGATCTCGAAGTCGAAGGTGTCGCTGGGCCTTCGGTGGTGATAGCTGAACATCGGTCCCGCGGGCCGCAGGCCCTGGTCCGCAAGCACCTTCAGGATCTCCTGGATCGCGGGGTCCATGTGCTTGGGCATGTCCATGCCGGGGATCACCAGGTGGATGGTGGCGGCGGGCATGGCGCTGGTGGTGACGATCTCAGGTGGGGTGAGCATGAGTCAAAGTTGTTGTATCCAGTGCTTGATGACCTTGGTCAAGGCGGCCTCCTTGGCTGCGATGTCCTTTCCATCCTTGAAGACGATCTGCGCCCGGTCGTTGCCCAGCCACTTCAAGAGGCCTTCGGGATCGGGGATGCGGTCCTTCAGCACATGGCCTTTGGCCTTGGCGCCAGCGTGCAGGATGACCATGGGCTCCTTCACGTGCTTCGGCCCGTTCAACGTGGCGAACCAGTCGGTGGTCCGGTAGCTGGCCGTGTTCCACTTCACACCTTCTTCAATGGACTTGTCGGCACCGAGGATGATGACTCGAAGGGCATCGATCTCCTTGCGCAGCGGATGCTTGTGGGCATCGAGCAAGGCACTTGTGGCAGGGTCGAAACGTTCGTGGCTCATCGCTTGCCGTCGTATGGGTCATCCCTGCGCTTCCACATACGCCTTGAAGCGGTCCAGGATCGCCTGCCAGCCGGCGCGTTGCATTTCCACAGGGTTCTGCGCCTCCGCATCGAAGCTTTCCACCACCTCGGTGCCACCATCCTTCTCATTGAAGATGATCTGGCAGGTGCGGCCGTCGCTCATGGTGTAGGCGATGCGTGCTTGTCCCGGCCTTGAGCCGGGATCTTGCACATCGTCATACACACCTTCAAAGTCGAAGCTGAAACTGCCGTCGCGCGCGGCCATGGTGCTGCTGAAGGAGCCACCGGTGCGCAGGTCGTTGGTGGCCTTCGGGCAGTGCCAGTCGTCGCTGGCGGCGTTCCATCGCATGATGTGGTCGGGTTCGGTCCAGATCTTCCAGACGTGGGCCACCGGCTTGTTGACGTGGGCGGTGATAGTGATGCGGGTGGGCATTGGGGTTGGGGTTGGGGTTGGTCGGGGCGCGAGATCTCGCGCTCATACTGGTTCAGTCTTCAATGGCTTCGATGCCCTGCTCCTTCAGCTTTTGCAGATGGTCCTTCATGGCCTGCAGTTGCTCCGGCGCGTGGCCCTGCCAGTCCTTCACTTCGCCGATCACGCGCAAGGGGGCCTTGGTGCGGTAGGACTTCGTCGGGTTGCCCTTGAAGCGCTTGTCCGTGAGGTTGGGGTCGTTCTCGTAGTGGCCCGTCGGTTCCACGATGTAGATGCGGCCGCGTCCTTCGCCCTGCGCCAGTTCGGCGCCCCAGGTGGCCGCATCGAGCATGGCGGTGAGGTACACGAACCTGGCCTTCTTCTGCTGTCCGTAGTTCGAGTGGTTCCCTGGTTCGATCAGGTCACCCGGCTTCAGATCGGCCTTGGTGCCGTGGTAGAACTTCTGGTCCGTGAACAGCTGCCCCAACTGATCCAGGCCCATGGTGAAGCCCTCCTTGAAGCCCATTTCAATGATCCGCTCCAGGTCTTCCGTTGAACTGAAGTGGATCTTGACCCGGACCACGGTGCTGCCTTCCTTCTCATTGAAATGGTTCTCCCACCTGGAGCGCGGCATGGACACGTTGATGTTGCCGGCTTCGTCGCAGAAACCATCGCTGCCGGAGAAGTAGCTCTTCGGCCGCACGTCCTCGTAGTCGAAGAAGCAGTAATGACAGTCGCCTTCGGGGCCTTTCATGTGGTAGGACCAACGTCCGCCGGCGCGCAGGTCGAGGCCTGTGACCACGCAGACATAGGGCTTCGGCGCCCACCACTGGCATAGGATGTCCGCTTCGGTGAAGGCGGCCCACACGGGATCCAGCGGCGCGTTGAAGGAGCGCTCCACGGTGATGGTGCGGTCCTCTTTCCGCACGGAGAAGTTGAAGAGGGCGGGCTTGGGCTTGTTCATGATGCGTTGGGTGTATTCGTCCAAGTGCGCGAGCGTCTGCTTACCGCCTTCGATGGCCCCGACCGTCTCGATCAAGTGGTCACGGATCTCCTTGGTGGGGAACACGGTGCGAAGCGTCACCAAGGTGCCACCGTCCTGCTCCTCAAAGCGCAACTCGCCCTCGAACTGCCTGGGGTTGCCCGGTTCTCCATGGTCGTAGAACAAGCGCGTGATCGGTACGATGGCCCGGTAGGTGATCAGGTTGGGCCACACCTTGCCATCAGGGCCGGTCATGGTGTATTCCCATTCACCGCCCACCCGAAACTCCATGCGGGCGGTGCGATTGACGAATCCGTCCGGCCCCCACCAACGGTCGATGTGTTCGGGTTCGGTGCAGGCTTTCCACACCAGCGCTTGCGGCGCCTTCATGTGGCGGGTGATGACGATCTCGCGGTCGGCGTTGGGCATGGTCATGGTTCCCATGGTTCAGGGTCGATCAGGTCGGCAAGCGCGTACAGGCGCTCCTCCCAACGATCGGCATAGCCGCTGGCAAGGAGCGTGTCCGTGGTGAGAGGAAGCAAAGGCTCAATGCGCACACACACGGTGGTGAGCACGCCGTCCTCCTCGAAGGTGGCGGTGAGTCGCACGGCATGGAGGCCATCGGTCTCTTCGGCTTCCAGATAGGCGGGTGCCGCGAGAAGGATGGTGAAGCACGACCCGCTGATGGGCAGGATCCACAGGCGGCGCAGCTCCGGCTCGCACCAACGCGCCACCACCGCATCCAACGGGGCCGTGAAGGCCCGGCAGAAGCGCAGCCCGCGGGCAGGGCGCTGCGGAAGCGGTGCGCCGATGGGCTCCAGCACGGGCAGGTCGATGGGGCATCCGTCGCGCATCACTTCCTCGGTTTTTTGCCTTGCAGCTCCATCAGGTAGGCGTCGAGCCGGTCGAAGCGCGCCTCCCACATCGCGCGGTACCGCTCGATCCAGGCATCGGCTTCCTTCAATGGCTCGGCCTTCAACTCGCAGGGTCGCCACTGCGCCTCCTTTCCGCGCTTGATCAATTGCGCGCGCTCCAGCACTTTGAGATGCTTGCTAACGGCGGGCAGGCTCATGGCGAACGGAGCCGCCAACTCGTTCACAGAGGCTGGTCCGTCCGCCAGGCGCGAGAGGATCGCCCGGCGCGTGGGGTCGCTCAAGGCATGGAAGGTCATGCTCAGGCGGTCGGGGGCGATGGCGGGCGACATGCTTGTGTGCTGTTGCGAGGGCAAATATATTAAACCATTAGGTTAAATACAAGTTCGGTGATGTGCCGTTCATCACACAGTGATCGTGTTGTGGGCACTTCCCTATCGAAGCGGGATCGATCGGTCAGTTGGCCACTTGTCCCGCGAGCGACTTGCGCAAACCACCGAACCTGCGGCGGTACTGCCCCGGTGTTAGGCCCACCTTGCGCTTGAACATGCGCGTGAAAAAACCCGCATCCTCGTACCCCACCTCCAGTGCGATCGCCTCCACCGGTTCATCGCTCCCCTCCAGCATGCGCCTGGCCTCCTCCAACCTCAGGGCGTGGACATACGCCAGCGGTGTGAGGCCGGTGGCCTGCTTGAATCGCCTCGCGAACGAACGCTCGGGCAGGCCACTGAGCGCGACCATGCCGGATACTGGTGCCGGTTCGTGGAAGCGTTGCGCGGCCCAGGTCTGACATTGCGCCACCACGGCATCGGGGCTGGGCCGCAGTGCCATCGTGGCGGCGAAAGGCTGTTGCCCATCGTGGTGCCATTCGATCATGCTCACCCGCGCCACGTTCATGGCGGTCTCAAGGCCCGCCGTGCGTGCGATGAGATACAGACCGAGATCGAGCCATGAGGTGCCGCCGCCGGCCATTACCAACCGCTGGCCCTCCCCGGTCATCACCAGCGCACCCTTGGACTTCACCTTCACTGCTGGATGACGCCGTTGCATGACCTCGCAGAACGCCCAATGCGTGGTCCCCTCGTTACCATCCAACAGACCGCTTTCTGCCAGCAACATGCCGCCGGTACAAGCGGATGCGATGAGGGCCCCCGATCGGTGCCATTGGACCAACCGGTGCTTCTCCTCCTCGAACCGGCCTTCCAGTGATTCCTCCGGTGAGAGCAGCACCTCCGGAATGCACACGATGTGCGGGCGGTCCACCTCCCCCAGCGCTGCGTGCGCCGTGGTGCGCAGCCCGTTGCACAAGCTCACCTCGCCTCGCTCTTTGGCCACGATCACCGGGTCGAACACCTCGCCCGCCATCGGCTTGCCGGTCATCCGCTCGTAGTCGCGGCCCGCCATGTGGAACAGGTCGTACAGGCCATGAACGATGGAGGCCGTGGAGGCCGGGAAGGCCAGGATGGCGACGCGGATGGGCCGATCCTTCATGGCGTGACTGGCTGGAATGACCGGTCCGTGGCGGGTTTGGCGTTGATCCGAGGCTTCACGCCCCGGGACTTTTGCCCTCGAAAGATCGAACACAAAACCGAACGACCATGCCCACCCTGATCGAACTCCTCACCGACCCGGTCTCCCTTACCGTCTTCGGCATCTATGCCGCGCTGATGCTTTGGGAGGCGCTGTTCCCCGCGCGGCCATTGCCACCCGTGAAGGGATGGAAGTGGAAAGGCCTCCTCTCATTCGCCGTCTACTTCCTGCTCACCTCCTACCTGCCCTTTCTGTGGACGGAGCACCTGGCACGCTTCCAGCTTTTTGACGTGACGGGCCTCGGCGTCGCAGCAGGCTTCGCGATCGGTCTGCTCGTGCTTGAACTGGGCATCTACGTCTGGCATCGTGCCGTGCATCGCTACGACCTGCTTTGGCGCACCGTGCACCAGATGCACCACAGCGCCGAACGGCTCGACACCTTCAGCGCCTTCTGGCTTGGTCCCGTGGATTCGGTGGGCATCGCGGCCGTGGGCTCCATCTGCCTCACGCTGATCGTGGGCATCGATCCGCAGGCCGCGGTCCATGTCATCTACGTCACCACCTTCTTCGCCGTCTTCGCGCACACCAACGTGCGCACGCCACGGTGGCTGGGGTACATCATCCAACGGCCCGAGAGCCACAGCCGTCACCACGAGCGCGGCGTTCACCATGGCAACTACGCCGATCTGCCCGTTCTGGACATGCTCTTCGGCACCTTCCACAATCCGAACGACTTCGCGAAAGAGACCGGGTTCAAGGACGGCGACAGCAGCCGGGTCCTGGAGATGCTCGCGTTCAAGGATATCTCCAGCAACGAGCCAGCTACCCATGAGCAGTGGATCGAGGAGGGTATCACCGCCGACGACCTTGTTCAAAAAAGGGCGTGACAGGCAGGGAATGGTCCATGGAACGGGGTGCCATAAGCGCCCTGTTCCCGTGTTGTGCGCCCCCTATACCTTCCCCACCAGCACCGTCTTCCCCACCGTCCGCTCCCTGCGCTCCATGGCGGCGATCACCGCCGGGCCCTCGTGCAAGGGGGCCGTGCGCCCGATCAACGGCCGCAACTTGCCGTCCGCTGCCAGCCTGGCCAGGGCTTGCAGATCCTCGCGCCGCACCTTGGTGATGAGCGGATGGTGCTTGCGCGCACGCAAAGCGTTCGCGGCCCAGGCGGTGAGCATGGCCTGCGGCTTCGCGTTCAGGTCGAGGAAATGGCCACGAGGCAGGAGTGGCTTCGCCGCCTTGGCGAAGCCGAGCGCACCTGGCGTGTCGAAGACCACATGGAACCGCGCATCCAGTGTGGCCAGGTCCTGCTTGCGGTGGTCGATCACCGCGTCGCAGCCCAAGGCGCGCGCGGCGCTGGACTGATCGCCACCGCACACGCCCCACACCCGAGCGCCCAAGGCCTTCGCCACCATCACCACGAATTGGCCCACGCCCCCTGTGCAGCCCACCACGAGCACCTGCTGGCCCGCTTTCAGGTCCGCTTTCTCCCTCAGTGCCCGCAAGGCCGCCACGCCGGCCTGTGGCAGGCATGCCGCTTCGGCGAACGGGATCGCATCCGGCTTGTGCACCACGAGATCCGCGGGCAACAGGGCGAGCTCCGCGAAGGTGTTGCTCGCCTTGAAGCCCGCATATCCGAAAACCGCATCGCCGGGCTTCATACCGGTCACCCCTGCACCGATCCGCTCCACCCGTCCCGCCACATCGCAGCCCATGCCGCGCGGCATGCGCCCGCCGGTGATGATCCGCATGGCGCCCTGCCGCACCTTCATGTCCACCGGATTGATGGATGCCGCTTCCACGCGCACGGTCACCTGTCCGGCACCGGGCACAGGATCGGGGCGGTCGCCCCAGTACATCACCTCAGGACCGCCGTATTTGTCGTAAAGGAGTGCTTTCATGGCGCGTTGCTTCGGGCCCGAAACTCCTACCTTGCTCTGCATCCCGCAAGTAGTCAGGCTTTTCGGCCATAGTCACAAATTCCTGAGTCATGCCGTCAACAGTGGTCGAGCGCCGCACAGCGCTGGTTATGAACGATCCCCCGGTGGGCCCTGCGCAATGCCCGGTGACGCACACCCTGCGCTTCATCGGCGGCAAATGGAAGCCGGTGATCCTCTTCCTGGTGCGCAAGGGCTGCAACCGGTTCGGCGCCCTTCAACGCGCCATCGATGGCATCAGCAAGCAGATGCTCACCACACAACTGCGCGAACTGGAACGGGACGGCATCCTGTCGCGCACCATCCATGCGGAGATCCCGCCGCGCGTGGAGTACCACATCACCCCCAAGGGCGAGAGCCTGCTGCCCGTGGTGGACGCCATGAGCGCATGGGGGCTGGAGGACATGGGCGGTCCATGTGCCACGTGATCCGGGCATCGTACCGGTGCTTCACTTCTTCCCCAGATAGAATTCGCTCTCGATCCCTGTGTCCTTCATCAGCGCGATGCCGTACTGCCGCAGCGTCTCGATCACCGGGATCGCACGCTCGCCGCGCTTCGTCAGCGCGTACTCCGTGCGCGGCGGTACCTCGGGGTATACCGTGCGCGTCACCAGGCCGTGCTTCTCCAGTTCGCGCAAGGTGGCCGCCAGCTGCCGGTCGCTGATGTGCTGCATGCTCTTCTTCAGCTCGCTGTAGCGCTGCTTGCCCTTCTTCAACCGGTACAGCACGGGCGCCTTCCACGTGCCGCCGATGAAGGCCATGGCGAACTCGAAGGGGTTGTAGTACACGTGGCCGTCGTGGGTGAAGTCGGGCATGGGCGATCGGATGATCAGATGATGAGATGATCGGATGATCGCCCCAGCATCTTGGTTGTGTCTTTTCAATGTTGGGCCGCCTGCGGGCTGTCCGCTATAGTCCCGCCGGGCCGGCCTGCGGCTGCTCGCGCTGCGGGGGCTTCCGCTGGTCGCCTCCTCGCTGCGGCATCCGCTGGGCCTTGCCCGTCGGGAGCTGCCGCTCCCATCCCTGGCGGATGCAAAGATCGCCGCACCCCCCAGATCGGCGCATGCTTACCAAAACGTGAGTACCTCACCAATGCGCGCTACCCGCGGAAAGGGCCTGTACCTGCCGAAGGTTTGCAGCCGCAACTAGAGCAACCCCACAACTTCAACCATGAGCGCAGCACTCAACCTCATCGACCCCGCGAAGCCCAAGCGCATCGCCCTCATCGCCGCCAACCCTTCCACCAGCAAGCAGACCGGCTGGCCCATCGGCTTCTGGTGGGCCGAGCTCACCCACCCCTACTGGGAGTTCGTGGAGAAGGGCTACCAGGTGGACATCTACAGCCCCGACGGCGGCGACCTGATGGCCGACGGTTTCAGCGACCCCGAGGACGCCAGCGGCTACAGCGCGGCCGACATCCTCAGCCTCGGCTTCAAGAAAAGCCCCAAGCATGCCGAGCTCATCACGAACACCAGGCCCATGAGCGCGATCCAGGTGGCCGACTACGATGCCGTCTTCCTCACCGGCGGCCAGAGCCCCATGTACACCTTCATCGACAACGCGCCGCTGCACAAGCTCGTGGTGGACTTCCACGAGGCGAAGAAGGTGGTGGCCATCGTGTGCCACGCCACCTGCGTGCTGCTGAAGGCCAAGACCGCCGATGGCAAACTGCTCGTTGACGGCAGGACCTGGACGGGCTTCGCTGATGCCGAGGAGCAGTTCGCGGACAATTTCGTGGGCCAGCGCATCCAGCCCTTCTGGATCGAGACCGAGGCGAAGAAGCTGCCCAACACCAACTTCATCACCGGCGGCCTGTTCAAGGCCTTCGCCGTGCGCGACGGCCGCCTGATCACCGGCCAGCAGCAGTTCAGCGGCGCAGCCACCGCCAAAATGGTGATCGAGGCGCTGGGGGCGTAACGCACAACCTGGATCGAGGCACCCGCAGTGTCGACCCAGTGGGTCGACTCTACAGGTGCGATCGATCACCGTTGGTGCAGAATCGCGAACGATGCATTCCACCCCACCATGATCATCAAACGCCGCTTCGACCCGTTGAAGGTGCTGCGCTACGTGCGCAGTGAGCTGCTGCTGGCGCTGGTCGCCGCCGTGGCGGCCTACCTGCTGCACCGCTGGGAGCCGCTGGTGGCCCTGCCATTCAGCATCGCGGCCACGCTCGGCAGCGCGCTGGCCATCTTCATCGGCTTCCGCAACAACAGCGCCTACGGCCGCTGGTGGGAGGCGCGCACGCTCTGGGGCGGCATCGTCAACAGCACGCGGGTGCTGGCGCGGCTCATCATCACCTTCGCCGACAGCCACGCCCACCAGCCCAACTACGACCGCGCCCGCAGCGAGGCCTTCAAGCGCGAGATGGTGCACAAGGTGATCGCCTGGGTGCACGCCCTGCGATTGCACCTGCGCGGCCAGCAGCAGTGGCCCGAGTTCGCCCCGCTGCTGCCGCCGGCGGAATATGACGAGTTGCTGAAGGCCAGCAACAAACCCAACCTCGTGATGCAGCAGCTGGGCCACCGCATCTACCAGGCCATGGCCGATGGCACGCTCGGCGGCTTCGACAGCTTCCAGATGGAAGGACAGCTGCTGGCGCTGGCCAATCACCAGGGCGGCTGCGAGCGCATCAAGAACACCCCATTGCTCCGCCAGTACCACTACTTCACACGGCTCTTCCTGCAGGTCTTCATCGTGCTGCTGCCCTTCTGCCTGGTGGCCGACCTGGAAAAGATGGGCATCGGCTGGATGGTGCTGCCGCTGGCCCTCCTCATCAGCTTCGTCTTCGCCGTCATCGGCAAGGTGGGCGAGGTGAACGAGGACCCCTTCGAGGGCCGCATCACCGACGTGCCGCTCACCGCCCTGTGCAACACCATTGAGCGCGACCTGCGCGAGTTGCTGGGTGAAAAAGACCTGCCCGCCAAGCTGCAGGCTGTGGATGGATACCTGGAATGAGATGTATTCAAGGGTGAGAAAGAGAGAAAGTGAAGAAGTGAGAAAGTGGGGGGCTTTCTCACTTTCTCACTTTCTCACCATTCACACTCTCGCGCTCACCGCGATCATCAGCCTCACCGCCATCTCCAGCACCCACGCCCAACTCAGCGAAGCCGACACCCTGCGCTGGCAGTATCGCGTGAGCGCCACGGGCAGCTGGATGCGCGGCAACATCGAGCAGTTCATGCTGCTGGGCACCGGCGAGGTGGCGCATGTGCGTGCGCACTGGGGTGTCAAGAGCGCGATCAACTACCAGTACGGCACCTTCTTCTACCGCCAGACGCTGGGCGAGGGCATCTGGCGCAACTTCGTGTACGCGAACCCGCACGCTCAGCTCTATCCCTACCTCATGCTTTGGTACCAGCGGAGCCACCAGCGCGGCATCGACCACCGAACGCAGGTGGGGCCCGGCATCACCTATGTGCTGCTGCGCAAGCCGGGCAACCTGCTCAAGCTCTCCGCCACCGGCACTTACGAGGCCAACACCTTCCGCAGCGCCAGCTTCCGTGAACGAACCGACCTCACCAGCACCGAGCTGGAGACCTGGCGCATCACCGGCAGGCTCTATGGCGAGCACAGGATCATGGAAGGCCTCCTGCGCCTGCAGTACGAAGGCTGGGTGCAGCCCTCGCTCACGGATGCGGACAACCTGCGTGCCCACGTGGAAGCCGCGCTCAGCATCCCGCTGAAGAAGGGTTTCGCGCTGCGCCAGGCCGTGAACTGGAGCTACGAGAGCGTGGTGCAGCAGCGCAACACCTACGAGGATCTGTTGTGGACCTTCGGGATCAGCTACGAAAGGCGATGACCCATGCATGCATAGGATGCACCCGTAGTGTCGACCCAATGGGTCGACGCTACAGGTGCGCAACCGAGATCTCACCGATACCCTGCAACCCTTGCAAAACATGACCATCACCATCATCGGCGCCGGCAACATCGGCGGAACGCTCGCGGAGAAATGGAACACCGCAGGGCACGACATCCTCATCGGCGCACGCAACCCGGGCGATCCCGAGATCCTGAAATGGGCCCAAGGCATCGGGGCGCGCGTGCTGTCGATCCCGGCGGCGGTGGAAGCGGCCGAGGCCGTCCTCGTCGCCACACCCGGCAAGGTGGTGGTGGACCTCGCCGCCAGCTTGGGCATCACGCTCAAGGGCAAGCTGGTGATGGACGCCACCAACATGGCCGGTCCGCTGGGCACGGCGCCCGGCTTCGAGGCCCTGCGCAGCACCGGTGCCGACGCGGTGAAGGTGTTCAACTGCACCGGCTGGGAGAACCTCGCCGACCCGCACTACGGTAACGATGTGGCCGATATGTTCATGGCCGGTGGCAGTGCCGGGGCCAAGGCGACGGTGGCCGCGCTGGTGAAGGACGTGGGCTTCGCCGCATGCCACGACATGGGCGGCGACGACAAGGTGCCCATCCTCGAGGGCTTCGCGCTGGTGTGGATCGACCTGGCCATCTTCCAGAAGATGGGCCGGGGCATCGCCTTCAAGTTGATGCGGCGGTGATCATGGCGATGTGAGCTATGGCTCAACCTCGATCAGTGCCCCAACAGTGAACACCTGCTTCGTTCCACCCTGGCCGGGATGCCGACCCGGACAAGGCCCGAAGTTCTCGAGGTGATCGCGCAGCATCACGCGCTGAAGCCACCGGGTCCGCACCATGGCCCATGTTGCTGTTGGGCTTTCCGATCCACACACCGCGCTCCACGAACCACATCTCCAGTTCGCCCTTGCCCTTGGCGGCCACTGGCCACGGGAGGTGAAGGTGAATGCCTTGGTTGTCAGTTCTCAGTTGTCGGTTGTCCGGCTGCCGTTGCCCCCCACTGACAACCGACAACTGAGAACTGACAACATCCTTTACCAGCCGATATGTCGCCTCGCTATTGTTCACCTGCCCAACCTCCGCGCTGCTCTCCATGCGCGCCGCGGTGTTCACCGTGTCGCCCCGGATGTCATACTGGAACTTCTTCACCCCCACGATGCCCGCCACCACCGGCCCGCTGTGTACGCCGATGTGGATCTCGAAGACGGTATGGTGGCATTCAGCTACCTGCTCCCTGTGGCATAGCAAAGGTCTCGATACCTTGTCCTGTGATGTTTTCCTTTGATCCGATCCTCCAGCGGGTCATCGGCATCCATGTACTTGGGTTGCTGCCCGGGCTTCATCTGGTGCCTCCTTGCGCGGCGCAGGAAGCATCGCGTGCCGCAGGTGGCGCGCTTCCCACGCCCGCGGAGGTGTTCGAGATCCCTTGGGAACTCCCCTTCGCCATGCCCAAAGGGTATGTGCTTCCTCCCAGCGTGGACCTCTCCCCTTGGTTCCCGCCCGCCGGAGACCAGTTCGCCCAAGCCTCCTGCAGCGGCTGGGCCTTGGGCTACGGCCTCGCCACCTTCCAATGGAACCGGGCCATGGGCAGGCTGGCCGACACGACATTCCTCGCCGATCCGGCGGCGGTCTTCAGCCCGGCATTCGTGTACACCCAGGTGGCCTCCATGGAGCGCTTCACCGATTGCACCCAAGGCGTCTCCCTGCCCGATGCGATCCAGGTGGTCTGTTCATTGGGCAATGTCACCTGGCGGCAGTTCCCCTTCGACACCGCCACACACCAATGCCTGAGACCGATCCCGGAAAGCGTGACCCACGCGGCCAACCGCCACCGCATGGCCCACCCGGTGGCCATCGACAACCGCGACTACACCCAATGGCGCTATCACCTCAGCCAGGGCGAACCGGTCATCTTCCTGGTTTCCATAGGACCCACGTTCCACGAAGGTTTTCAAACGGGCGGTGGCAAGCCGTTCATCTGGAATGAGCCGCTTCCTGTGGACTGGAGCGGCCGGGAAGGGCATATCATGGTGTGCACGGGATACGACAACGACAGCACCCTTGTGGCGCTGAATTCCTGGGGTGGAAGCTGGGGCTTGAAGGGCTATGTGACCATCCCGGACACGGTGCTCTTCTGGTTGTGCAGCGATGCCTTTGTCATTCGTCCGGGTACGGCGCCCATGAAACCCGATCCCATCAAGCTGGTTCGGCGCCCATTGAATGAGCAGGGCTCGGCCTCTGGCAAATTATCCAGGTCCCGATCCTGTTCAACCGACGGACTTCTGATCACAGAGAGCGGCATGGCACCGAACGGGCAAGATCTGTTGGTCACCATCCGTGGCGAACAGGACATCGGGCACCTCCACGCCCTGGCCTTGCGCGAAGGACAGCCCGTGACCTTCCATCACGGCGATGCGCTCTACACACTGGGTTTCATGGGACGCACCCTGCTGTTCAAGCGACCCCGGTGGTCACTCACCAAGGAAAGTCCGGAACAGCGGGAGGTCCTGCGGTCGCGCCTGGAAACCTATGACCTGCACGGGGATGGTGTGATCGATGGGAGCTGGTGATCACATGGCGCGCTCCACGAAGAACATCTCCATCTCGCCCTTGCCCTTGGCCTGTACCCTGCCTCGCGGGGTGAAGACGAGGCCCGGCAGGTCCTTCACCAGCGCATGGGTGGCCTCACTGATGTTCACACGCCCCACTTCGCCGCTGCTTTCCATGCGGCTGGCGGTGTTCACCGTGTCGCCCCAGATGTCGTACTGGAATTTCTTCACGCCCACGATCCCAGCCACCACCGGGCCGGTGTGGATGCCGATGCGGATCTCGAAGAAGGGCAGTCCCATGGCCACCTTCGCCGCCTTGCCCAGCTCGATGAAATCACGGATCTCCAGGGCGGCCATGATCGCGTCACGCGCATGGCTGGCATTGGGCGTGGGCAGGCCACCGGCGGCCATGTAGGCATCGCCGATGGTCTTGATCTTCTCAATGCCGTAGCGGGCCATGATGTGGTCGAAGGCGGAGAAGCACTCGTGGATGTCCCGCACCAGTTCCTTCGGCCCCAGTAGTTCACTGAGGGCGGTGAAGCCTTTGAAATCCGTGAAGAGCACGGTGACCTGGTCGAAGAGCTGGGCATCGGCCGATCCCTTGGCCTTCAACTCCTCCGCCACCTCGCCCGGCAGGATGTTCAGCAGCAATCCTTCACTGACCTCCTTTTCCTTGCGGATGGCGGCCCGTGAGCGATGCACATAACGCAGGCGGCTCCACAGGCCACCGGCCATCATCAGCACACCGATCCCGGTGAAGAGGTAGATGTTGCGCGTGCGCTTGAGGCCTTCCTGCCGCAGGTCGCTGTCAAGTTTCTGTACCTGCAGTTCGGTGATGGTCCGCGCCTTCTTCTCGCTCTCGTACTTCTCCTGCACGTCGGCGATGGCCTTGACCTTCTCCGTGTTGAGGAGCGAATCCTTCAACGTGACAAACTCCTGCAAATAGAAGAGCGCGCTGTCCAAGCGCCCCAGCCCACGGTAGCTGTCCGCGCGCATGCCGGCCACCGTGGTGCGCATGTCCAAACGCCCCAGGGGCCGCGCGATGCGCAAGGTGGAGTCCAGGTACTGGAGCGCTTCGCGGTAACGCTTGCGGTCCTTTGCGGCCCCGGCCAGGTTGCTGTACTGCAGCATCATCCCCTGCTGGTCCTCCATGCGCTTCAATACGCCCAAAGCCTTGCGGCTGTAGTACGACAAACTGTCCAGAAAATGAGGATGCCTCCCTCCCTCGGCCATCATCCCGAAGAGTGCCCCCAGGTTGGCGTACGCGTCCAGTTCATTCTTCAGCACCCCTTCCCTCCTGGCCAGAAGCAGCGCGTCACGAAAGCCTTGTTGCGACGCTGGCATGTCGCCGAGATAGGCCAGTGCGATGGCCCGGTTGGAGTAGAGGCCATTGCGCGCCACAGCGTATGGCCAGTCATCATTCCATAAGGCCAGCGCAGCTTCACTGATGTCCAGAACGCGCTGGGGCTCGCCCAGGCTCAGTAACGTATTGCCCAGGTTGACCTGGATGGACATGTACGCGATGCTGTCACAACGCGCGGTGAAATGGGTGAGCGCGTGCTGGGCGGCGACAATGGCGGAATCCAACTGTCCCAGCGCATCGAAACAGTTCGCCCGCCAGGACCCCACACGCGCCAGCTTACAACTATCGCCATGCGCCAGATAGATGGCCCGCATGCTGTTGAGCGTGCCCAATTCGCGCGCATGGTGCTCGAAGGACACGTTCTCCATGGTCCGGAAGACACTGTCCGCCCATGCGCGCCCGGTCCGGTCGGCCTGTGGCAACACCGGTGTTCGCCAGACCAGAGCAAGCAAAAGGATCCCTGCTCGCCATTGGAGCAGGGATCCCATGGATGCCGACCGATCAGCCTTTGTGGCCACCGCCGCCTGTTCCCTTGGTGAAGGTGTAGGTGCTGCCACCGCTCGTGCCCACTTGGACGCTCCAATTGTCCAGGGTGGCGGTGTTGAGAGTGATGCTGAGATAGTAAGTGTTCCCGGTGCCCGATGCGGTGATGGCCGCATTGCCGTTGGTATCGGTCCTGGCGGTCGGTTGGGTCGCACAATTGATCTGGAGCACCACCACCACGCTGCTTCCGACGAGTGAATCCTCCCATCCAGTGACGGTGACCTGGTCGCCCGATCGCGCGGTTCCGGTCCTGGAGATGCTCGTATCCCGGGTCAGGCCTGGATCCGTTGCGGATACGCTCACCGATGTTGCTCTTGACATGGTCCTGTATGGTTTGGTTAGGGTGACTAAACCTAGGCATCCGCTCCGCGTTCTGCAAGCGCCTGTAACCATTGTTCAGCAGGTCAGTTCAGCGTCCGGCACATCCATCCACCTCCTTCAATTGGTGCAAGACCCATTGGTATGCCAACGTTACGCGCATGCGGCGGTACCTTCGCCGATATCATCAAGCACAAGAAGCCCATGGCGATCCATCGCAAAGCAACAGCCACCTGGGCCGGTACGGGCAAGGAAGGCACCGGCCACATCAGCAGCACCAGCGGCGCCCTCAACGGCATTCCGCACTCCTTCACCACGCGTTTCGTGAGCGAGGACGGCAAGGCCGGCACCAACCCCGAGGAACTCATCGCCGCCGCGCACGCCAGCTGTTTCACCATGAAGCTGAGCTTCGTGCTGGGCAACCACGGCTTCACGCCCGAGCGCCTGGAATGCACCTCCACCGTGACCATGGACAAGGTGGGTGAAGCGATGCTCATCACCGCCATCCATCTCGATCTGACTGCGAAGGTGCCCGGCATCGACCAGGCCCTGTTCAACACCTGCACCGAGGATGCGAAGGCCAACTGCCCGATCAGCCAGGCCCTGAAGAGCGTACCCATCACGCTCACCGCGAAACTGGGCTGAGACCGCTCCTACTTTTGGGCGTGCACCGCGCGCTACCTGTCCAGGACTTCCTCGCCACAGGCTTGCCCATCCTCGATGTGCGCTCGCCCGGTGAGTTCGGGCGCGGCCATATCCCAGGCGCGGCGAACATGCCGCTCTTCGATGATGCGGAGCGCGCCTTGGTGGGCATCCTCTACAAACAGCAGGGGCGAGACGCCGCCGTGCTGGAGGGCCTGCGGATCGTAGGGCCCAAGCTGGCCACCATCGTGGAACGCGCGATCGAACTCGCGCCCGATCGCCGCATCGCCGTGCACTGCTGGCGCGGTGGCGAGCGCAGCGGCAGTGTGGCCTGGTTGCTTGACAAGGCGGGCTTCATCGAGGTGTACACGTTGAAGGGTGGCTACAAGGCTTTTCGGAGCCATGTGCTGGCCGGTTCCATCGACATTCCGGAGCTCCTCATCCTCGGCGGATATACCGGTACAGGGAAGACGGAAACATTGCGGCACCTGCGCGAGCTGGGCGAGCAGATGATCGACCTGGAGGGACTGGCGCACCACAAGGGATCCTCCTTCGGCATGCTGGGCGAGCAGCCCCAACCCACCCAGGAGCATTTCGAGAACCTGCTGTGGGACGCGCTGCGCCGCGTGGACCCTGCCAAGCCGCTATGGCTGGAGGACGAAAGCCGGATGATCGGCAAACTTCTGCTGCCAGCCCCATGGCATGAGGCCATGCTCCGGGCGACGGTCATTTTCGCCGACATGCCGCTGCACGAGCGTGTGGGGCGGCTCGTGGTGGACTACGGTGGCTTTCCCAAGGAGGAACTGGCCGCAGCGATCAAGCGTATCGCCAGGCGCATTGGCCCACAACATGCCAAGACCGCCTTGGAAGCTTTGGAGGCCGGAGAGCTGGACATGGTGGCCCGTACCATGCTCCATTATTATGACAAGACCTACGCCCATGGTCTCGCCAGGCGCGATGCATCGCGTGTCGTGAAGCTTGCCGCCACAGCCAGCGATCTTCGCGGCCTGGCCCAACGTCTGAAGGAACATGCCGCTGCCGCCTCCACCCCCGCCCGCTGAAGGCCCTGTCCGTCTCACGCAATTCAGCCATGGCGCAGGATGTGGCTGCAAGATCGCGCCTGCGGTATTGGAGACCATCCTGAAGAGCGACCTGGGCACTTTCCCCGATCCACGCCTGCTGGTGGGCTACGGCAGCCGCGACGATGCCGCCGTGTACGACCTGGGCGACGGCCGCGCGCTGATCAGCACCACCGACTTCTTCAGCCCCATCGTGGACGATGCCTTCGACTTCGGACGCATCGCCGCCACCAATGCGCTGAGTGATGTGTACGCCATGGGCGGCAAGCCACTCCTGGCCGTGGCCATCCTCGGCTGGCCCGTGGAGAAGCTGCCTGCGGAATTGGCGGCCCGGGTGGTGGAGGGCGGAAGACAGGCCTGCCATGATGCGGGCATCGCACTCGCAGGCGGACACAGCATCGATGCCCCCGAGCCATTCTTCGGCCTGGCGGTGACAGGTGAAGTGTCCATCGAACAGCTCAAGCGCAATGACACGGCACGGGCCGGCGACGTGCTCATCCTCACCAAACCGATCGGCGTGGGCATTCTCAGCACCGCCCAGAAACGTGCTGTCCTGAAGCCGGAACATGCACGCATCGCCAGCGAGCTGATGTGTCGCAGCAACGCCGTGGGCGCTGAACTGGCCAAGCTCCCGGAGGTGCATGCCATGACGGATGTGACAGGCTTCGGACTGGCGGGGCATCTGCTGGAGATGTGCAGGGGCAGCGGGCTCACGGCCGAGATCGGATACGACCGTATTCCTGTGATCCCCGAGGCGAAGGAATACCTGGCCCTGGGCTGCTATGCGGATGGCGCACTAAGGAACTGGAAGAGCTACCATGGCGGTATTTCGGGTGCCGGCGACATGGAACGCATGATGGTGCTGAGCGACCCGCAAACAAGCGGTGGTTTGTTGGTGGCCGTTGCGCCCGAAGGCGCATTGGAGGCCCTGCACTTGCTGGATAGGCATGTGGGCATGGCGGTCACGATCGGTCGGTTCACGACGAACGAAGGAAGTGGGGTGATGCTGCACCTTGCATGAAACATATGGTTCGCCGCCAGCAAAGCTTTACGATCGTGGATGGATGATGGTCGTACCGAAGGGATAGAATGCATCGATACTTCCCTATTTTCGCCGCACTCCGGTACAAACCAAATCCAAATATCGAATGGCGACCAAAAGACTGAATGCGAAGGAGATCGAACGGCTGCTCAGCGAATACCGCAGCGAGCGACGCCGCTTGATCTTCCAACTGGACCGCGTGCGTGACGCGATCGCGGACCTGAAAGGCCTGCCCGCCGCCAGTGGGGGCGAAGGAACGGCAGCGAAGAAGAAATCCGGCGGACCGGCGAAAAAGGCCGCGGTGAAAAGAGGCCGCCGCCGGAAACCCGGGCGCAAAAAATCCCGCGCCGTGAAGGGTGGCTATCGCCTGAGCCCTTGGGACCTCATGGTGGTGGACCTGATCACCAAGCGCAACCGCATGCTGCCCAAGGCGGACATCATGGCGCAGGCTGTCACCTGGGCCAAGAAGAACGAACCCGGCATGAAGGAGGCCGATGTGGAGGCGAAACTTACCCGTGTGCTGCAAAAGCTCAGCGGCAAGCGCGGCGTGCTGGGCACCCACCGCACCGGTCTGCGCCGCGGCTACCACTACGGGCTGAAGGAGTGGTTCTTCGCCAGCACGGGCAAAATGCGCCCCGGTCACCTGGACAAGCTCGTGATCTGACGGGCTGTTCGAATAGTGTTCAGGATGAAGGGCGGCGAACCATGCCGCCCTTCGTCATTCCGGTCGCTTGGTGCCACCTCTATCTTGCGCACAAGTACCATCGCCATGAAAGACCTGCTCGCCACCATCGATTTTTCTGAAGTGACACCCTTGGTGGTGGAGACCGCCGCCAGCCTGGGCAAGGCCTTCGGCGCCAAGGTCTGGCTGGTACACGTGGCCGCACCGGATCCGGATTTCGTCGGCTTCAAGGTCGGTCCGAGCTATGTGCGTGAGCAGCGCGCGGAGACCCTGCGCCAGGAACACCAGGACATCCAGGCCATCGCGGCGGACCTCAATGCGCGAGGGATTGATGCCGAGGCGCGGCTGGTGCAAGGTCCCACGACGGACACCATACTGGAAATGGCCACCAAGGTGGAGGCAGGGCTCATTGTCATGGGCTCGCATGGCAAGAGCGCTTTGTTCCGGGCTTTCGTGGGCAGTGTGAGTGAACAGGTCCTGCGCGACAGCAAGGTGCCGGTGATGATCATTCCCACACCACGCTCCTGACCCATGCGCCGTCCGATCGTCCTGTCCATCGCCGCCTGGTGGTTGTTCTCCGGATCGGTGTGCATGCCCACGGTGCTCGGCGGCAGGCCCGAATTGAAGGACATCGGCCTTCCCGAAGGATTCACCATTTCGGTCTTCGCCGACAAGGTGAAGAACGCCCGCGCCATGTGTTGGGGCGACAAGGGCACCCTGTTCGTGGGCAGCCGCGGAGAGGGCGTGGTGCATGCGCTGCGCGACACGAACAACGATGGGCGCGCGGACCAGCATTGGATCATTGCCCGCCAGCTGAACATGCCCGTGGGCGTGGCCTTCCGCAACGGATCGCTCCATGTGAGCGCGGTGAGCACCATCCTGCGCTACGACAATATCGAGGAGCGGCTGGACGACCCGCCCGAACCTGTGGTGGTCACCGACCAATACCCCGGTGACAAGCACCACGGGTGGAAGTTCATCGCCTTCGGGCCGGACGACAAGCTCTATGTGCCCGTGGGCGCGCCTTGCAACATCTGCCTGAGCGAGGACCCCATCTACGCCACCATCACCCGCATCGATCCCGATGGAGGCGACCGCGAGATCATCGCCCACGGCGTGCGCAATACGGTGGGCTTCGACTGGCACCCGGAGACCGGAGAATTGTGGTTCACTGACAACGGCCGCGACTGGATGGGCGACGACCAGCCCGACTGCGAACTGAACCGGCTGGCCGTTGAGGGATCGCATTTCGGCTACCCTTACTGCCATGCGCCAGACCTGCCGGATCCCGAGTTCGGCCAGCAACGCCCATGCTCCGACTTCGTGAAGGAGTCCGCCATCCTTGGTCCGCACACCGCGCCGCTGGGCATGCGCTTCTACACGGGGCAGCAGTTCCCGGCCAAGTACCGCAACGCCATCTTCATCGCCCAGCACGGAAGTTGGAACCGCAGCACACCCATCGGCTACCGGGTGATGGTGGCCTGGCCACAGCCCGACGGCAGCGCACGCACGGAGGTCTTCGCCGAAGGCTGGCTGAAGGGCAGCAAAGCCTGGGGGCGCCCTGTGGATGTGCTGGTCGCGCCCGATGGCAGCCTGCTGGTGAGCGACGACGCGGCGGACATGATCTACCGCGTCGCCTACACAGGCAAATAGTCCTTGCCCGAACCAGGCCCTAGCGTGCATCGCGCGACCCCTTATGATAGTATTACTATCCCTTTAGCTTTTTTTACAGTCGTATTTGAAAGTTTTGGCATGGTCTTCGCTGATCTTTGCCCCATCAAGCCACCCATCACCAACGCCCACGCCAGGCCATGGCGTCCATCGCATGGAGCGACTGATGCAGATGAATGTCCAGGTGACCGAGCCGGTCTACCTGAAGGATCCACAGGGCACCGAACTGGGCCACCGGATCATCGGCACCAGTGTGGCGCTGATCGATGAACTCGGCCTGGAGGCCTTCACCTTCGGCAAGCTGGCCGCGGCGCTGGGCACGGCCGAGAGCAGTATCTATCGCTACTTCGAGAACAAGCATCGCCTGCTGATCTACCTGACAGGCTGGTACTGGAGCTGGCGCGAATTCAAACTTGTATTCGACACGGCCAACATCGCCGACGACCGCGAGCGCCTGGAACGCGCCGTGCGTTCCATCACCGAGCCGGTCACAGACAAGGGCAACTTCGGCTACCTGGACCTGCGCGCCCTGTACCGCATCGCGGTGAGCGAGAGCGGCAAAGCTTACATGACCAAGGAGGTCGACCAGGAGCACAAGGAAGGATGCTTCAGCAGTTTCCGCCGCTTGTGCGACCGGCTGCGCGAGATGATCCTGGCCGTGGCACCGGCGCATCCCTTTCCCGCCGCGCTCGCCAGCCAGGTGGTGGACGGCAGCATGACGCAGCGCTTCTTCGCCGAGCATCTGCCCACGGTCACCGACAAGGGTGCCCGCAACCGTGTGCCCGAGCTCTTCATCCACCTGGTCTTCGCCTCGGTGAACGCCCGCTGACCATGCGCTCCCCACTGGCCATACGACCCTTCCAGCGGCTGTTCGGCATGCTGCGCCAGGACCGGCGCGACATCGTGTATCTCTACCTCTACGCCCTCCTGCGCGGCCTCATCATGCTCTCACTGCCGCTGGGCATCCAGGCCATCATCAACCTGATCGGCGGCGGACAGGTGGCCACCAGCTGGGGCGTGCTCATCGGCTTCGTCACCCTGGGCATCCTCTTCGCCGGCGTGCTGCAGGTGATGGAACTGAGCCTGTCGGAGCACCTCAAGCAGCGGATCTTCGCCCGCGCCGCGCTGGAGTTCGCCTACCGCCTGCCACGCATCCGCACCAGCGCCGTGCATGGCCGCTACCTCCCCGAGCTGGCCAACCGCTTCTTCGATGTACTCACCGTGCAGAAGGGCCTCAACAAGGTGCTCATCGATGTGCCGGTGAGCGCCCTGCAGATCCTCTTCGGCCTGGTGCTGCTGGCCTTCTATCATCCCTTCTTCATCGGATTCGGGTTGTTCCTGATGCTGCTGCTCTTCCTGCTCTTCCGCGTCACCGGCCAGAACGGCCTGCGCACAAGTCTGGAGGAGAGCAAGTACAAATACGACATGGCGTACTGGCTGGAGGAACTGGGCCGCAGCAACGCCAGCTTCAAGCTCGCCGGGCGCACCTCCATCGCGGTGGACACGGCGGACGGCATCGCGGAGAGCTACGTGAAGGCGCGCAGATCACACTTCCGCGTGCTGCTGGGCCATTACTGGGGCATGGTGGGCTTCAAGACCGTGATCACCCTGTCGCTGTTGGTACTGGGCGGCATCCTGGTCTTCACCGAGCGCATGAACATCGGCCAGTTCGTGGCGGCGGAGATCATCATCATCCTGGTGCTGAACGCCGTGGAGAAAGTGATCCTCGGGCTGGAGTCGATCTACGATGTGCTCACCGCCATGGAGAAACTCGGCGAAGTGGCCGACCTGCCGGTGGAACGCCAGGACGGCATGCCCATCGCCCGCACCATGGAGGATGGCGGCCCCATGGCGGTGGAGTTGAAGGGCCTGGTGTTCCGCAGCCACTGGAGTGGTACGCCGATCCTCGACGGCATCGATCTGCGCATCGCGCCGGGCGAGAAGGTCTGCATCAGCGGTCCGGACGGCAGCGGCAAGAGCACCCTGCTGCACCTGATCGCCGGCATGGTGGAGCCCGACGAGGGCAATGTGCTGCTGGATGGTCTGGGCCTGAGAAGCCTTTCTCCGGCCGAGGCCCGCAGCGCCATGGGCGATAGTTTCAACCAGGAGGAGGTCTTCAGTGCCACGGTGCTGGACAACATCATCATGGGCCGCGACTGGGTCACCGAACAGCATGCGCGTGAAGCGGCGGAACGCACGGGCTTGATGCCCTTGCTGGCCGATCTTCCAGATGGCCTCCTTACCCGCCTCGATCCACTCGGATCGCGCCTGCCAGGCAGCCTGGTGAAGCGCATCATCGTGGCGCGCTGCCTGGCCGGCCGGCCAAGGCTGGTGCTCTTCGAGGACGATGCCCTGCCCATCGCCGGCGAGGAACAGAAGGTGCTGCTGGACCTGCTCACCGGCGCCGATGCCCCCTTCACGCTGATCGCCGTGAGCAACGACCCCGATTTCCGCCGTCACTGTGGCCGCATCCTGAGGTTGCACAATGGGCGCCTGATCTCCGACAACGGCAACGGAAACGACACGAACTGACGCGCCATGCTCGACATCCACATCGGTCCCGAGAGCGCCACGCCCAGGCTGGATGAGCGCACATACCGTTCCATGACGGCCGTGGGCGATCCCCGTTCGGCACGCAGGTTCGCACGTGTCATCGCCACCTTCCTGATCATCTTCCTTCTCTCGCTCTTCCTGCCGTGGACCCAGAACATCCGCGCACGTGGCACGCTCACCGGCCTGGACCCCGGCATGCGTCCGCAGACCGTGCATGCCATCATCCCAGGCCGCATCGAGCAATGGTACGTGCAGGAGGGCCAGCGTGTGGTGCAGGGCGATACGCTGTTGCGTATCAGCGAGGTGGAACAGCAGTATTTCGATCCGATGCTGCTGGAGCGCACCGGACAGCAGATCAGCGCGAAGGAGATGACCGCCCGCAGCTACCAGGAGAAGGTGGCCGCGCTCGATGCGCAGATCGCCGCGCTCAACCAGGCCATGCGCATCAAGCTGGACCAGGCGCGCAACAAGATCCTGCAGGCCCAACTCAGCATCGCCAGCGACAGCATCCGCGTGGTGGCTTCCCGCACCGAGATCACCGTGGCACGAGACCAGTTGAAGCGTGGTGAGGAGCAATTCGCACAGGGCCTGATCAGCATGGTGGAACTGGAACGCCGCAGGGTGAACGAGCAACGCGCCAACGCCAACCTGATCGACGCCGAGAACGACCTGCTCCAAAGCCGCAACGAACTGCTCAACGCCGAACTGGACCTCGGCGGCATCCGCAACGACTACCGCGACAAATTGTCCAAGGCCGAGAGTGAGAAGTACGCGAGCATGAGCCAGTACTACACCACCGAGGCCGAGGTGAGCAAGATGCAGGTGGACCTCGCCAGCTACACCATCCGCGCGGGCAACTATTACATCACCGCGCCACAGAGCGGCTACGTGACGCAGGCCCTGCGCACCGGCCTGGGCGAGCTGATCAAGGAGGGTGAACCGTTGATCAGCATCCTGCCCGAGCGCTTCGAGATGGCCGTGGAACTATACGTGCGGCCCATGGACATGCCGTTGGTGCACAACGGGCAGAAAGTGCGCTTCCTCTTCGACGGCTGGCCCGCGATCGTCTTCAGCGGCTGGCCCAACGTGAGCTACGGCACCTACGGCGGCAAGGTGGTGGCCATCGACAACCTGATCAGCGCCAATGGCAGGTACCGCATCCTGGTGGCGCCCGACCCCGATGACAAGCCCTGGCCCGATGCCTTGCGCATGGGCAGCGGGGCGCTGGGCATCGCACTGCTGAAGGACGTGCCGATCTGGTACGAACTGTGGCGCCAACTCAACGGCTTCCCACCCGATCTCTACAAGGATCTGAAACCTGTGGGCAACTGGCCCGTGCCCGCCAAGATCGAGGAGTGATGCGCAACCTGCTCTTCCTCCCCCTGGTGGCGTTCGCGGCCATGGCACAGGCCCAGAGCGACGGACCCCTGCTCACACGCAAGGCCCTGCTGCAACTGGTGGCCGACAACCATCCCGCCGCGCGGCAGGCCGGCCTGCGCAACGCCATGGGCGAGGCCGTGCTGCGCAGCGCGCGCGGCGCTTTCGATCCCGTGGCGCAGGGCGGGGTCACGGAGAAGAGTTTCGGCGGCACCGAATACTACCGCCTGCTCGACGTCGGCCTGCGTGTACCCACCTGGTTCGGTGCGGAGGTCTTCGGCGGCTACAGCGAAAGCGACGGTGTGTTCCTGGACCCGCAGAACATGATGCCAAGCGATGGGCAACTGCGCTTGGGCGCCTCCGTGCAACTCGGCCAGGGGCTCTTCATCGACAGGCGGCGAGCCGAACTGCGCAAGGCCCAGGCCTTTCAGGACATGGCCGAGGCCGACCGGCAGCGCCTGCTGAACGAGGTCTTCCTCGAAGCGCTCAGCGACCACGTGGACTGGGTGGCCGCCTACCGCCAGTTGCTGGTGGCCCGCGATGCCGTACGACAGGCCGAAGTGCGCCTCACCGCCGTGCGCGGCAGCTTCCGCGGCGGTGATGTACCCGCCATCGACACGCTCGAAGCCCTGCTGCAGGTGCAGGATCGTAGGCTGCGCCTGCAGGATGCGGAACTGGCCTACCGCGTGAGCGGCCTGCGGCTCAGCAACCACCTGTGGGACGAGGCATTGCGCCCGCTGGAGATCGCGCCATCGCTCCTGCCCGATACCAACGACCTGAAAGCACCCGATGCTCCTCCTCCGCTGGACACATTGATGGCGCGTGCCGTGGATCGGCATCCCGACCTGCTGGAACAGCAGGGACGTTTGCGCCAGTTGGAAGTGGAGCGTCGCCTGCGCAGCGAATTCCTCAAACCCCGGCTCGACCTGAGCCACGCCTTCCTGGCAGGCGGTGGGGTGGTGCGCGGCGAAGGAACGCCCACTTGGAACACCGCCGACCGCCAGTGGGGCCTGGGTTTCAGCATGCCGCTCTTCCTCCGGCGCGAAAGAGGCGAACTCGGTCTGGCCAACCTGGGCCTGACGGATGCCGAGTTGGGCCTGGAGCGCCAGCGCCTCGGCATCCGCAACACCATCGGCAGGCGCTACGAGGAACTGGCGACCTTGAACAGACAGGTGGACCTCGGTGCCGCCATGGTGCGCAACTACCGGGCTCTGCTCGCAGGCGAGAACACGCGCTTCGCCGCCGGGGAAAGTTCCCTCTTCCTGGTGAACCAGCGCGAAGTGGCCTTGCTCGACAGCCGCATCAAGCAGGTGGAACTCGAAGGCCGCCTGCGCAAGGCCTTCTTCATCCTCGATCGTGACGCCGGCATCCTCTGGCAGGAGGTCGCCTCACAACTCACTTCCAACTGATACGCCATGATCCGCATCTCCTTCCTCACCCTCACCGAAGCCGACGCCGTGGAGCTTGCAGGCGTGTTGCACGAGCATGGACTGTTGATGTTCGATACCATTGAGGAGCATGTGGACCTGGTGTGGGTCAGCGGCCATTTGGAACGGCGGTCTCTCACCCACTTGATCGGCTTCACCAAGGCCCTGCTCCACAGTACGGTGGAGCGCACGGCCATGGAGCTTTTGGGCGAAAGGTTGGTGCGTGTCTGGGCGCAACCGGTCACCGCGCTTGACCCGAAGAGCACCAAGGAGCTGATGGAGCGCATGGCCAAGGTCTGACGGCGAACGGTGCGGCCCTCCGCGTTGTTCCTTGCGCGATGGACCAACACATCGGCATCGACTTCGGCGCGCGCACGGCGGGCAGCACCGTGGTCTGCTGGCGCGAACGGGGACTCTTCCGCTTCAGCCGTTGCGCCAAGGGCGAGGATGCCGATGGCTGGCTCGACGATGAAGTGCGCCTGCGCGCTCCGACAGCGATCTACATCGATGCGCCGCTGAGTCTGCCGGGCGCTTACTACGGCAAGGGGCAGGACCACTTCTTCCGCCGTGCCGACCGTCTGGCCGGTGGCATGAGTCCCATGTTCCTTGGCGGCCTTACCGCGCGCGCCATTCGCCTGGCGCAGCGCTGGCGTGCGCGCGGCATTGAGGTGCATGAGGTGTATCCCGCAGCCCTCATCCGGCAGGAATGGGACTATCTGAGGATACCGGCGGGACGTGCCATACCCCGCCACAAGCTGCGGCTCATGGCCGGTCTCTTCACCCTGCCACCGCCCGAGCCGAAGGACCGCCACGAAGCGGACGCCTGGCTGTGCTGGCTGAGCGGATACCGCCACCAACGGGGCGGTGCTGAGCGCCTCGGGGATGAACACGAGGGGCTGATCCTCGTGTGAGCCGACCGCCGTCCATCACATCCTGGCCGGATCGGATCGCGCCTGAGGACATCTTTCGACACCGATCCGATACCACCATGCAAAACCCCACACTCCAAGACCTCATCGACGGCAGGATCCTGGACGAACGCAAAGTCTTCCTATGGGGGCCGGTGGAGGACCGCTCGGCCCGTCATGTAATCGAAAGGCTGCTCTATCTGGACCTTGTCGCGCCCGGCAAGGAGATCCAACTGCTGATCAACAGTCCCGGCGGCTATGTCACCTCGGGCATGGCCATCCTGGACGCGATGAACAGCCTCCATAGCCCGGTGAGCACCATCTGCACGGGCTACGCCGCCTCCATGGGGTCCATCCTGCTCTCAGCCGGTGTCAAAGGCCGTCGCTTCATCCTGCCGAACGCCAGGGTCATGATCCACCAGCCCAGTGGCGGCGCACATGGCACTTCCGCCGATCTGGAGATCCAGATGAAGGAGATCCTGAAAACGCGTGACCTCGGGGCAAGGATACTGGCGGAGAATTGTGGCCAACCGGTGGAACGCATCCTCAAGGACTTCGACCGGGACCACTGGATGGATGCGCAGGAGAGCGTGGCCTACGGCATCGTGGACGGGCTGCTCGAAAGACTGTCCTGACCCGCTGGCACGGACGGCCCCCCGAACCGATTCAGCAAGTGCCCCAACACCAAGGCGGCCGATGCGAGCAGGCTGGCTATCTCAAAACCGTGATGCAGGTCCTCCAGCATCAACGTGATGCCGAATACCACCCACGCCGACCAGAGGTACCAAGTGAGAACACGCTTCACGGACCTGCGCGTGGCACCATGCACGGCCCATGCCGCCACGGCGATGAAGGCCACCGACACCAGGGGGTGGTGGAGGAAGGCCGCGCCCATGGCCACCAGCAAGGGCATGGCCAGGCAATGCGCCAGGCACAACACCGAATTGGTCATGCCCAGCAGGTCGGCCCGGCGTGATCGGTCGGAGGCCATGGCGGGTAGGTGGATCGTTGTGGACATCACTGGATGATCAGCGGGAAGGTCACCTCCACATCCGTGTCCCCACCTGCATTGGTGATGTCACCAGCACTTGCGCCGGGCGCGTCCTTGTCCGGTTCGTGCCGCAGTACCACCGTCAATGTGCCGGAGCCCGCCGCGCCCATGGTCCAAATGGTCCCGATGCCCACCGGATGCCCATTCGCATCGGCGTCCGCATAGACGAAACTCGCACCGACACCGTCCACGATGTAGAAGAACTGGTGTTCCTCGGCCTCCTGCTCCACCTCGTGCGTGATATCCACCGGTGGGTCCTTGCTCTCATCGAGCAATTGTACATGCACGCTGTAGACCTGGCCCGCTGTGAGCGGCTCCACCTCGATCACGGGCGCGTCGCCTCCGTCGCCATCCAGATCGCGCCAGACGAATTGCCTGTGCTCGGTGCCATCCTGGCTCTCGAAATGGAGGACCACCGTGGTGATCAGCTCCTGTTCATTGGGCGGCGGGTTGTTGCCACCCGGCGTGGGTGGGACCGGATCATCCTTCTTGCACCCGGCCATGATCATGGCCACACCAAGCACCAGCGCGGTGCCAATGTTCATGAGAGGTCCCATCGTATTTCTCCGTTGGAAGGTCGTGGACGTCATTCGCAACCCGGTTGCAAATATGCACACCTTTGATCAAAACGCAACCCGGTGGCGACAATTATCTTCGCGGCCATGGATACCGCCTCCCTCCTGCGTGAGCATGGCCTGCGTGTGACGGACGCCCGCCTGGCGGTGCTGGAGTTGTTGCAAGGCAGTCCCCGGGCCTTGGCCCAGCACGATGTGGAGTCAGCGCTTCCTGGTCTGGCCGATCGTGTGACCTTGTTCCGTGTGCTGCAAGCCTTTGAGGAGGCCGGCCTGGCGCACCGGGTGATGGATGCCGAGGGCGTGGCCTGCTACGCGGCCTGTGCCGACGGGTGTGACACGCATCGCCACCAGGATACCCATGCGCATTTCCGCTGCGTGGGCTGTGGCGCGGTGTATTGCCTGGAACAGGTGACCATGCCCGCGGTGAAGCTTCCGAAAGGCTTCAAGCTCACGGGCAGCCACCTGGACCTGGAGGGCCGCTGCAAGGGTTGCGCGTGAGTCGGACTATCGTCCCAACCAGGCCTTGCGCAGCTTTTGCTGCTCGCCGGTGGCTTTGGGATCCGACCGGTATCCTCCATTCGTGGCATCCCGGACGATACCAGCACGGGCCAGTTGCTTCGCCACATCGAGCTTCACCGGACGATCCAAGTGGTCTCGCAGGAAGCCTTCGATGGAGGGGAGGCCGCTCACGCGCGCCAGCTCCGCGAAGAGCGCATCATCCTTGAAAGGCTTGTCCGGCCCATAGACGCGCGCCATGTCGGTGCAGAGGTCCACCGCGCCATACCGGCCTTTGCTCAGCGCGCGCAGTTCTATGTCGAGCAGCATGCAGAACAGGGCGCCTTTCTGGTAGAAATTCGGGTAGGCATCCTGCCTGGTCACGGCATCACGGCTCAGAAGGGTGAGCGCCTCATCGTCGGGGAACCCGCTCATCTTCTTCGTCTTCTCCTCCAGTGTGGCCAGGAATTCCTGCACCGTGGCCCTCCCCTGCTTCACCGGCATGTGCATGGCGAAGTATTCGGTCATGCCCTCGTAGAGCCAGAGGTGCGAACCCACCTGGGGATCGGACCAGTCGTAGTGCGCGATCTCCTCGCCGTGCAGGTGGATCGGCAGCAAGGTGTGGAAGACCTCGTGGCTGATGATATCACTGACCACACCACCGAGCATTTCGGCTTCCAAGGGCAGGCAGAGCAGGATGAGCGTGCTGGACGCGTGTTCAAGGCCATCCGCCTGGTAGTTGCCCTCCTCCCTGTTGGGATGGTGGTAGATGAGCAGGGTGTAACGCTCCAGGGGCAGGGCACGGAGGTAGGCGAACTGGTCGCGCAGCAACGGCTTGGCCTGCTCGGATATCATGCGCGCGATGGGCTGCCCCGTGGTGCTGTGGCAGGCCACGAGCACCTTGGTGTTCCCGATGAGCAGATGCACGGTATCCGGATCGGCGATCAGCATGGGGTTGTCCACCAAGTGCCGGTAGTCGCGCGCGGTGAGGACCGTTGAACCCGGAGCCTTGGCGGTGCTGGTGAGCCCTGTGGCCGGAAAGTGGGTCGGTGCGTGGGTCATGCGGACCTCGACCGGCCGCCGCTCCTCTCCCACCACATAGCCGAACAGGGCATTGTGGTTGATCACCTGCGCGTCGCGCTTCACGGTGCCCTCGCTGCTGCGGTAGCTGCCATACTGGTACAGGGGGGCGAATTCCTCCCAGCCGTCGTCCACCGCATAGGTGAGCGTACGCAATGCCCGTCCTTCTTCGATGACATAGGTGTTCACATCCACCTTGCGCACGGCCATGGGATAGCCCTCCTCATCGAAAGCGGACACCGCATGCACCAGACGGCCATGTTCCATGGCGCCGTAGATGCCGGGCACCATGCGGGGGAATGCGAAGGTCACCACCTCCCGGTCGAGGGCGGGAAGGTCCACCCGGATGCTGAGCTGGTCGTTGCGCTGGTCCGTGAGGTCCACCGTGTAGATGATGGGATCCTGGGCCTGCGACACGGACAAGAGCAGGGATGCCGTGAGGGTGTGGAGGAGGCTTTTCATCTTCTTGTGATGTATCGTTCAACGCGAGACCACCAGCCGAGCGAAGCTATCCATGCTTCCATCGCCGGGTTGAAAACGTAGCATGTAGGTGCCAGGGGCCAGGTGGGAAACATTTATGCGCTCCACGCTGGATACGCCAGTGACCAATTGTGTGATGACACTTCGACCGCTGCCATCGAACACGTGCAGCGCGCCTTCCACCGCGAAGGGCAGATCCACCAGTACCGCATCGGTCGCGGGGTTCGGATAGAGCAGGAATCCGCCGGGGAGGCCCATGCCCTGCACGGCCACCACGGGGCTGGGCTGTTGCCCGCCGTCGAGATCCAACTGCTTCAGCATGTAGTAGCTCACGTGGCCAGTGGGGTTGTCATCGATCCAAGTGTAATGCCTGGGTGACGTACTGATGCCCACGGCGTCCACCCAGCCAAGTTTCGTGAAGTCCTCCTCGCCCTCGATCATGCGCCACACCTCGAAGCCATCGCAGAACTGCTCCGAAGCGGTGCTCCAATCCAGGTGCACCGTCCGTCTGTCGCGGCGCTCGCCCTCGAAGCGCAATAGTGTTACCGGCAAGGGCGAACCCATGGAGGAAGCCGTCCAGATGGAGTTGCGCAACACGGCACCCGTGGTGATGAGGCGGTCGTCCGTGGGGATGACCAGCGAAGGTGGGAAATGCCACTGGCCGTCAAAATGGTCCTGCAGCATGAGGCCATCTTCGGTCATCATGTTGGTACCGCTGTTCCATTCGCTGTCGCGATAGGTGAAGGAGAGATCGGCCATGGGCGGCTGTGTGAAGCCACCGGTCTCCATCACCCACCAGCGGTCCAGGGTGAAGGGTGCGTTCTCCGGGCCGGTCATGCTCATCAGTTCGGTGAGACCATCCGGCAGGGGCCGGTTGTTGGGCCAGGGCATGGGGTCCGTGGGATAGGTGGCCATGGCCAGCCATCCGGTCAGCCCCGCACCGGGATCGGTGACGGTGACCATGAAGGGCAGATCGTGCCCGGTGACCGCGTTGCCGAAGGGCATCACGTAGGCGCTGCCTGTCGTTGCCTGTCCGATGTTCCAACGCACCGTGCCATAGCCGATGGTGGGATCGGTCTCGCTGATGAGCTGCCCCGTGGTGCGCTGTATGGCCAAGGGTGAAGGGTTGCGCACTGTGGCCGAGCGCGACGAGAGGTGCAAGCGGCGATCGTTCAGGTGAAGCACGCCCGTGGGTGCCGCAACGGCCCCACCCACCTCGATATGGTTGTTCAGTGACTTGTCGCCTATGCCCGCCAGCACCAGGTTGTTGAACACGGGAATGCCCGATCCTCCGATCGTCTGCCAGTTGCCGTTGAGCACCACGGTGCCCTGGCTGTTGCCGAAACAATTCCCTGTGCCGTTGTGGAACAGGTCGCGGTCCAGATGGATCGTGCCGTTGTTGCGCAACTCGGCCGCCGCCTGGGTAATGAGGTCACCGCTCAGGTGGACCTCGGTGCCCGGCGTGATCGTGACCAGGGCATCCTTCACGAACAAGGATTGCGCATGGAGCGCTGTTGTGCCCAGCACAAGGGCCAGCCAGGGACCGAAGTGGCGCAGCATCCGAAGCAGGGTGATGAGTGTCTCCATCGTGGTATGTGTTCGGGGTATCACTCCTCGTAAGTGACCAGGATGCGGACCGCACGCGCACCGGCCAGGTTGGAACCGGTCGTCGGCAGTGAAAGTCGTATCGTGGGTCCGTCCACATAGCAGTCGAACTGGTAGCCGTTCACCGTATTGCCATTGGGATACACGAGGTTGGTGGCCACCAGCATGGCCTGAACCCCCAGGATCTTGGAGGGGTCCAATCCGTGAACGATGGACGTGGTGGAGGAAGATGTTGCCGGTGTTGTGCCGGTGTACTTCCGCATGCGCACCGCCGGTGCATCGCTGCCCAGCTTGGTGTAGCCGTTCACCTCCAGCTTGGTGGTGGGGTTGTTGGTGCCCACACCCACGTTGCCGTTGCCGCGCACGGTGAGCAGGTTTCCGGTGACACTGTGGTACACGTTGAAGTTGGCCGTCGCATCGGTGGCGTGGGCCAGCGCGGTGAGTTCCCAGAACTTGGGCGTGGTGGTGTTGCGCATGCCCAGGCGCGCATGGTCCAGTTCGGTCTCTGTGATGATCACCTGGCCACTTCCAGCGCCGGAGTTGCTGGCCACTTCCATGTGTCCAGCGGGTGTTGCGGTACCCACACCCACGCGGCCATTGGCCAGGATGCGCATGCGCTCCGTACTGTTGGTGATGAAGGTGAGGGGGTTGTTCGTGAATGTGCCGTGCAACAGGGAGTTGGGGGCTATGGTGTTACCGTTGTTGCTCCAGCCCGTTACGCCACCAAGGGAACCGCCCGATCCGTAGTAGTTCACCCCGCCCACCGCGTTGTCGTTCAAGTTGCGCAGGCCCAGGGTGGCGTTGTCCGTGGTGCGCACCACGTGCAGCCCGTGCACCGGGTTCACCGTGCCGATCCCCAGGTTGCCATTGCCGCGCAGGCTCATCAGGTTCACGCCGGAACTGTGGAAGAAATTGAGCGCCATGATGTCGTCGTTCTCATGGGGCAGCCCCGCGATCTGCCAGAACTTGGCCGTCTGATCATTGTTGAAGGCGATGCGCCCAAAGTCGTCACCGACCTCCGACAGGCGCAATTGCGGCTGTGCGATGGTGGAATTCATGGTGATGTCCATCCGGGCAGTGGGGTTCTGTGTGCCTACCCCCACATTACCATTGGGCTGGATCCGCATGCGCTCCACATCCACCGTGGTGAACACGAAGGGATGGTTGCTCGTGGTGCCGGCATAACCCACGGCGGCCAGTACCGGCGCCCCACCATTGCCGAAACCGAAGTGTGCGCGACCCGTGCCGCCCGCGCTCTCCATGTGCATGCCCGACCAACCCGCGTTGTTCACGTTGCGTATGCGCATGCTTGGTCCTGCGATATCGTCCCACAGGTCCAATTTGTAAGCGGGGTTGTTGGTGCCGATGCCCACCATGCCGTTGGCGGCGATGCGCATGCGCTCATTGCCGCTGGTGATGAACGCGGCGGGGCTGGCCGTCAAGGTCCCATGCAGCAGGCTTCCCGGCGCGATGGTGTACCCCCCATTGGACCATCCGGTGACACCCGCCAGCGTACCGCCCGAACCATAATAGTTCACGCCACCGACGGCATTGTTGTTCAGGTTGCGCAGGCCCAGCGTGGCGTTCTCCACAGCACGGACCACATGCAGGCCATGGACCGGTGTGGTGGTGCCGATGCCCACATTGCCCGTCTCTCCCACGCGCATGCGTTCCGCATTGGCGGTGCGGAACACCACCGGCTGTGCGTCCGTGGTGCCCACGAAGTCGTTGGCGGGATCGGTGCCCGTATTCCCTTCCAAGGCCCAGCCAGCAGAAGCCGGAGTCCCCGCTGGATCCAGGAAGATCCATTGTGCCCCATCATAGTAGTGGAAGCCCTCCTGCCCGTCGGTCTGGTACACCAGCATGCCCTTGGCGGTGGCATCGGGCGCGGGGAAGATGGCCGTGCGTTGCGCCACCGTCATGCGGGGCACCAACACGCCCTTGTCCGAACTGGCCATGTCCAACAGGGCCTTGTCGTGAGGCGTGGGGGTGTTGATGCCCACGTTCTGGCCAAAAGCCGCGCCGCTGCTGAGCAGAACCAGCACGATGGCGATTGCGATGCACAGCAGCAGGTCCAACAGGCCACTGCGCAACAGGCGATGCTTCAACGTACCGCGTTTGTTGCGGTGGATACGGGTGGTGTGTTGGTGGTTCATGGGGGTCCGTTCGTTTCGATGGCGAAACTGCTTCGGTCCCCCCCCCGTGGTAAAGCCGCTTCCAGCAAGTGGAAGGGCACATCAGCAAGTGGTCGTGGCGGGCCAGTTCAGCCCCGGCCCAGGCGCGCCATCAGCTCGTCCTTCTTGCGGCGGCTCACGTCCAGCGTCTTTCCGCCGGCCATCACCACCTGGCCGCCCGCGCCCTTGATGTAGCGCTCCAGGTGCTTCACATTGATCATGTGCGAATGGTGGATGCGCGCGAAGCCCGAGCCGCTGAGCATCTCCTCGAAATCCTTCAGCGTACGCGTGGCCACCAGTTCCTTGCCGCCCAGCAGGTGCAGCACGGTGTAGTAGTTGATGGCCTCGCACCACACGATGTCGTCCACCTTCACCATCACGAACCCATCCTTGCCGGGTACGCTGAGGCTGCCAGGCGCCATGCCGGGGCGCGTGTTCTCCATCAACTGCTCCACACGTTGCTCGGAACCTGCGGTGCCGCGCTTCTCCAGCGTGCGTGTGATGGCCTCCTTCAGTTGGTCGATGTCGATGGGCTTGAGCAGGTAGTCGATGGCGGCGAACTTGATGGCCTTGATGGCGTAGTGGTCGTAGGCCGTGGTGAAGATCACCTCGTGCCGGCCGCGGCCCGCCTCGCGCAGCACGTCGAAGCCGGTCATGCGCGGCATCTCCACGTCCAGGAAGAGCAGGTCGGGCTGGTGCTGGCGGATGGCCTCCACGCCCTCCTCGCCATCCTTGCAGATGCCGATCACATTCACCGTATCGGCGCAGTAGCGCTCCAGCAGAAAGGCCAGCTTCTCTCGGGCGTTGGCCTCGTCGTCGATGATCAGGGCATTGAGCATGGATCCGTTGGTTCTTGTCTCCGTTCATCTGCACCCCAAAACAAGGGCATGGAAGTCCACCTTCCGTCAGGTCGTCCAGCAGGTCCCAGCCAATGGGCGATCCTGACAGCAAGTGGTCATGGTGATCCGTTGGGTGGAGGTTTTCCGAGATACCGCGTTCCCCTTGCTCTGTGCTCGGGCCGGAACACCCCCTTCTATGCTTGCACCGCGATGCGCACACTCTTCCTCATTCTGCTAGGTCTGCACGGACTGTCCACGGCCATGCTCGCCATGGGCCTTGTGAACGCACTGTTCACCGCTGCGGGCCTGGTGGCCGGGTCGCGCAACACCGCGAAGGAATGGGGCCTGGCCATCGGTGCAATGGTCCTCTTCGCCGGGATCGGTCTGTGGGCCTGGCGGCTGTCAGAGCAGGCACGGACCACTTCGGCCACGGTGGTCCTTGTTGTCTTCTGGGCCGCGATCTTCGCACTTGTGTTCTTCGCCGCCACCCACGCCCGCTGGAACTGAACACCATGAGCGAAGAGCGCCACACTGGCCCCGAAGGTGTCTTCGCGGAAGCGATGCGGGCCGCATTGGCCACGCTGGACAACGCGCGCGAAGAACTGGCCCGCGAGCAACAGGCCACCATCGCCGAACGTGATGCCCTGCGCGAACTGCGCCAGCAGGCCGAGCGCGAAGGGGAGCGCCTGGCGCAGGCCTGGTTCGATGAGCGAAGGGCACAATTCACCCGCCATGCACGGTACGAAGCGATCCTGTCGCTGGCCATGAAGCACCTCGCGGCCGGCCAGCGGGAGGATGAAGTGGCCCGCTGGCTCGATGCCGACGCGAACCTGATGGCGCATGCCGCGAAGCTGGTGCAGCGCCGCGCCGATGACCGGAAACCTTTGCCCGCACCTCACCACGCCACGCTGAGCTACACCAGCCAGGGCCGTGGCGGCACCGTGCACTACCGTGACGACCGCACGTCCTTCAGCCTGTGGTGGGAGTTCGCCGTGGAACCCGCGGTGGCCATCATCGGTGTGCCGAACAGGGCCGCTTGGGAGAACACCACCGGACTGCCCGTGGAGGAGCGCGACGCCACCCTGGGATGGATCGCCCACCGGGCCCTGCTGGACCAGGTACCCGGCGGTGGCTTGTACCGCGTGGCGGAAGACCACATCACCCTGTATGGTGGAACATGATCAAGATCATCGAACAGAACCCCATGCTGGGCGTGATGGGTGCCCTGGTACTGGGCGGCCTGCTCGTCTGCTCATTGCTCGGCCTCTTCATGTCACGCGGCGGCGCATCGCTCCGGCCCATCATCTTCTTCGCCATCGCCTTCGGGCTGGTGGTGCTTCCACAGTTCGTGGCGCACCTGACCATGGCCGTGAAACCTGGCAGTGTGGCGGAAGCGGGCGCCATCCAGCCCGATGCCGCCGCACTGCTGGGCCTCCCCTCCTTCAGCATCACCGTGAAGGACGGCCTGGTCGCCGAGCCCGAGCAGGTCTTCGGGCCCTCCATGCCGGGTTCCTCCTTCGAGGACAGCCGCGCGCTCTTCGCCAGCCGAATGCCCGGGCTCCTTGCTGCGAACACGGCATCGCTGCCCACCGGCGAGACCATCACCGCGCTGGTCTTCGGCGATGCGCAACAGACCACCGACGGCCTGCTCGCCTACCTGGGCCTCTATGAGGTGGCGGTGGAACTGGACCGCGGCGGTGCCGAAGTGAAGGGAAAACGTGGTTTGGGCCAAGACCGCATGCACCTGCTGCGCAGCGGCAACGCCGTGCTCATCGTCACCGCGCTCACCGAGCCCATGCTCGAAGCCCGTGTGGCGGCGATCCCCATCCTCCGCAGGCCTGAAAGCGTCGCCTCACCAGCGGCCATGGCGAGCGCGGGAACACCCTTGATCCCCGCCATGCAGCCCTTGAAGCGCCTCTTCCAACCCGTCTGGATCCAAGTGATCTCGGTGCTGCTGCTGGTGCTGCTGTTCTCCATCTGGTTCTTCAAGGGCGCGATCTGGGCGAGCTCGGTGCCGGCGGAGCCGGGTGCCGCGCCCATCGCGGAGAGCGGCTTGCGCGAACGTGTCCTCGCCGTGAACGGCGCCAGCGTACCGATGACCGTGGAGGAGTTGAACGACGGGCGTATCGCCATCACGTGGAACTATGCCGACGCCCGCTGGACCGACCTGCTGAACACGCACCGCATGCGGCGCACCCACCGCTTGGTACTGCGCTTCGATGCCGGGGACAAGGCCGTACGTGTCACCGAGCAGTGGTCGCTGTTCGATACCAGCGTCGGCATGGACGGTGCCCGCCTGAAGTGGAGCACCGCCTTGGGCATCACCTTCTTCCAAGTGGACCACCGCAAGGTCTACGGGCTGCAGTTCGGCCCTGACGGACGGCCCACGGGCGACCTCAGCTACACCTACCGCTTCAACCTGCAGGAACTGAAGGCGCCTTTCATCGCGGCTGTCACCCAGGCCGGATGGACGTGGAAGCCCGTGCTCATCGATGTACCGCCCGCCCTACGCTGGGCCGTGGAATGAACGCCTGACCCAACACCCAGATGAAAATGTCCTGGTCCATCGCCTTCACCGTCGCCTTCGCCAACGCCCTGCTCGCCTTCGTGATCACGGTAGTGGTGGGGCTCGGCCTCATGCACCTGCTGAACATCCACGATCGTGATGGTGGCGGCAGCATGGGCGTGTTCTTCGTGTTCGGCCCCTTCGCCGCGGCGGTGGGCTTCGTGTGGGGCCTCATCGCCACGGGCATCCTGGGCACCAACGCATGGCCCCAGTTCTGGCGTGCCTTCACGCTGGCCCAGCTCCTGCCCAACGCGCTGGTGCTCCTCTTCTTCGGCTTCAAAATGCTCACGCGGCCCGTGGCGCCCACGATCGACGGCCATGCGCTGGAACTCGAAGCCGAGGTCTTCGTGCCCGAGGGCCTTTACCCGGAGGAAGCCCTGCGCCACGAGTACGTCAAAGCCTCGCTCTACGCGGGAGACAACGACAACGCCTACATCACCGTGGACCGTGAACGCATCGCCCTGCGCGATGGCCAATGGGTGATCCCCCTGCGCGGCCGCCTCAACACCGTGGCGTCCTTCCGCATGCTCACCTTCATCCCGTACGACCGGGCATCGATCACCCTGGACATGGTGCTTCCCGCAAGGCCCATGGAAGCCAACACCGCTTGGAGCGAGCCCTACTCAATGCGCAAGGGCATCCGCCCCGATGGCACCTACGAACCAAGCGGCGCCACGGTGCGCTACCGGGTGGTGAAACTGCCCAAGGTCCCTTGACCGCGAACAACCCCAACACGTGCAGAACCACCCCGGCATCTTGGATCCGCGCGTCGGCCATAGCACACCAGAAACCCTGACCCCATGACCACCACACCCCTCATCACCGCGCCCGAGAGCGCGAGCGGCTCGATCCGCGCGCGGTACATGTGGTGCTCTCCCGGCACTACTACCAGCCCTACGCGCTGGACGATGCCCGGGAGATCGGCGCTTTCCTCGACGACTGTGCCTTCTGGGAGAAGGAACTCCTCGCGGGCCGCATCGTGGACAGCGTGATCCGTCCCTTGGACCTCACCATGGACGGGCGCTGAAGGGATCAGGCCTCCTGCTCTTCCATCCACACCCCTTCGCGCAGCGCCTCCAAAGGCAAGGTGATCGTGACCCGTGTACCGAGGGCCTTGCCCTCGCGGTCCGTGAGATCGTCGATCGCCACGCTGGCGCCACCGAGCTTCAGCTCCTCCATGAGCCTCATGCGGTCCGCGTTCACCTGCATGGCCTTGCTGCTGTGCACGGTGCTGCGCTGCGCCTTGATTCGCGCGGCCTCGGCGCGGCCCACACCATTGTCCTCCACGGTCACCACCAGGTCGTTGCCCAGTTTGCGGAAGTCCACCCGGATGTGGCCGCGGCCGTGCTTGTGCTGCAAGCCATGCCAGATGGCGTTCTCCACGTAAGGCTGCACCAGCATCGCAGGCAGCTCGGGATCCTCGTTCATCAGCAGGGGATCGGCGGTGACCTCGAAGGTGAAGGGCTCCTCGAAGCGCAGGGCCTCCAGCTCCAGGTAGTAGCGGAGCATCTCCACCTCCTTGTCCAACGGCACGCTCACGCTGTCGCTCTGGTTGAGGATGAGGCGCACGAGCTTGGCGAAGCGGTTCAGGTAGCGCGAGGCCTGCTCCGGCTCGTTCATCAGGATGTACTTGTCGATCGAGTTCATGCAGTTGAACACGAAGTGCGGGTTCATCTGGGCACGCAGGGCGCGGAGCTTGAGGTCGTTCATCGTTCGGGCGACGGATTCCTCCTTGCGCTCACGCGAACGGATCAGGTTCAGCCGCAGCCGGAACAGCAGCACGATGGACGCCGCGATCAGCAGGGCGAAGAGCACACGCGCCCAGAGCCGCTGCCACCAGGGCGGCGCGATGATGAACCGCAAACCACTCTCCTCGCTCCACACGCCGGTATCGGACATGGTGCGGAACCTGAACTCGTACTCTGCGGGATTGAGCCCGGACAGTGAGAACGTCCCAGTGGGGCCTTCCACCCAGGTGGTATCACCCACGCGCCGTGTGGCGTATCGCGTGATGCGCCCCGGCAGATCGAAGGAGGAGAACCGGATGGTGATGCGGTCCTGACCATGCTCCAATCGGATGGGGTCCTCGCCGGACAAAGGTACCCGTTCTCCGTTCACCAGGAGTGACCGCACGACCGGGGCCGGCGGCGGATCGGACCGCACGAAGCGCCCGGGGTCGAAACGCACCAAGGTGTACCCGTCGGCCATGAGCAACTCGCCGGAGGGCAGCCAGGCATGGGCCGGAGGCATGTCATGGTAGGACAGTCCGTGGTCCAGGCGGATCGGCGTGGCGCGGCCGGCCACCGGATCGAAACAGGCGAGCCCCTTGCCGGTGCCCAGCCAAAGTCTTCCGCGACTGTCTGGTACTATGTTCCAACCGGACAGCGAGGGCAGCCCTTCCCGCATGCCGTAGCGCCGCACAGCGCCGGAACCGGGGTCCAGGGAGAACAGCCCGAAGCCCTGGGAGAAGTACCAGATGTTGCCGCGCGCGTCCTCCGCCAAAGCGGTGATGGGTCCTTTGCCGGCACCTCCTTCGGTCCCACCCGTCCGGAGCACCTCGGCGAACGTCCGCTTGGCCGGGTCGTAGCGCACGATACCCCCATAGATATGCCCCAACCAGATGCTGCCATCCGCGGCTTCCAACATACTGTGCATGATGCCCGAGCTGAATCCGCGCGGAGGATCCCAGCCGTGCGGCCATTGCTCGGTGCTGCCGGTGGCAGGGTCATGATGGAACAACCCTTCGGACCAGGAGAAGACCCAAATGCCACCCTGCCGATCCACGTGCACCTTGGAGATCGGGACGCGCGCCGGATCCCGGCCTTTGAGCAGTTCCACCGGCACCGATCTCCGGCTTCGCGGATCGAACGTGTAGAGGCCGTGGCGCGTGCCCAACCAGAACACCCCATCGCCCTTGGACATGGAGAGGACCTTGCTGGCGGCATCGGGACCCGGCAATGACGGCATATGTTCATAGCCACCAGTACCCGGATCGTACCGCACCAGACCGGCCTCCGATGATGTCCAGATCGCGCCCATCTCATCGGTCGCGATGCCGGTGATCGTCATGTCGAAGTAGCTCCCGAAATGGCGTCCGGGGTCGATCACCTGGTACTGGAACGCGGAGGGATCATGCACGGCGATGCCATTGGGTGTGGCCAGCCAGATGAGGCCGCGCTCATCCTCATGGAATTCGTGTATGAAGCCGAAGGGGATGGTGGTGGGGTCGCCCTGGTCGGGCACCAGATCGATGAGGGTGCGCGCCACGGGATCGAACACGCGCGGCAGAAAGTCCCATCCGCTATACCAGAGCCTGCCGGCGGCATCACAGGCCAGCACGCGGGCGCCGGATCGGATGACCGCCTCCGGATGGCCGGGCCAATGTTTCCAACGCTCCAAGCGGCGGCTGGCCACGCGGTAGTGGATGATCTCCTTGCTCAAATGCTCGCTGAGCCACAGGTTGCCATCGCGATCCGTGCACATGGCGCTGATGTGCAGCCCCTCCAGCAAAGGATGCGCTCCGGGGTTCTGCTTCCGATCGTGCAGGACCTCCCGGGCCACATCGTAGTACACCAATCCCCTGTCACGCGTGCTGATCCAGCATCCCGTTCCGCCACTGTCCGCGCGCAACACACTGCCGAAGGGCACGAGCCCATCGGCGTTCCTGGGTGATGGTCGGCTCCACGACGCGTCCCGCGGATCGAACCACCACAGGCCCCCTTCGCTGGTGCACAGTACACGGTCCCCCAGCGGGAGCACATGCATGAACATGTTGTTCCGCACCGGATCGGCACCATTGCTGACGCGCCAACTCTCCATGCGCCAGGTGTGCGGGTCCATGCGCGTCACGCCACCCAGGGTGGCCATCCACAACATGCCCGCGGCATCACTGGCGATCGCCTTGATGGTGGGCGAGGGCAGGCCGTCATCCGGAGAGAAGTTCGTGATGCGGTCCCCGTCATAGCGATCGAGGCCATGGGCGGTACCGATCCAAAGCGCACCGGTCACATCACGATGTAAGGCCAGCACGTCATGGTTCGACAGCCCGTCGCGCTCCTGGATGGAGCGGAACACGGGAGATCGCGCCACGGACCACGGCCCGGTGCCCATCAGCCAAACAACAAGGACCAGACGCCGCCACATCGCTCGCGAAGTTGGGGCTTCGAACGCTTCCCGCACGAACACGCGCTGCCGTTCCGTGTTCCTTCCGCGTGCCCCGCCACCGCCCCCCCTCCCTACGCCCTACGAAGACCTGCGCCACCTGTGGCAGGCCTTTCCACTGGCGCAAGAAATGGGAGCGTGTGTGGGACGAGGTGAAGCACTGCAGCGACCGATGCCGAAACAACAGGAACCAGGTCCGGCCGATCGCCTCCGCCTGATCCTGGGCGATCAGCTCAATGGGGCGCACAGCTGGTTCAAGGAGCCGGACCCGGACGCCCTGTACGTGCTCATGGAAGTGCGGCAGGAGACCGACTACGCGTGGCACCATGTGCAGAAGGTGCTGGGCTTCTTCGGGGCCATGCGGCGCTTTGCGGAACATCTTCGGAAGGACGGACAACGCGTGCTGTACATCAGCCTCGATCCGCGCAACACACAGTCCATCCCGGACAACCTGCAGTGGATCCTGGAGCAGATCGGCGCGCGGACCTTCGGGTACCAGTTGCCCGATGAGTATCGCCTGGACCAGCAGCTGAATGACTTCGCGAAGCGCTGCGGCTGTGCGGTGGAAGTGGCGGACACCGAGCACTTCCTCACCACCCGCGAGGAACTGGGCACACTCTTCAAGGGGAAGAAGCAGTACCTGATGGAGCGCTTCTACCGCGTGATGCGCGAACGCACCGGCCTGCTGATGAATGGTGACCAGCCCATCGGCGGGCAATGGAACTTCGACAAGGAGAACCGGGGCCGCCCACCGAAGTCGCACGTGGCCCCTCCTCCCCTGCTCTTCGACCACGACCTGCGCGGTATCCAGCAGATGGTGGAGGCCCACGGCGTGAAGACGATCGGCACGGTGGACGCGCGGCATTTCCCCTGGCCGCTGGACCGAGCGGAAAGTCTTCAACTGCTCGACCACTTCAGCGAACACCTCCTGCCCTGCTTCGGCACCTACCAGGATGCACTGATGCCCGGTCAGTGGGCTTTGTACCACTCGCGCCTCAGCTTCGCCATGAACGTGAAGTTGATATCGCCACTGGAAGTATGCGAAGCCGCTGAAGCCGCCTGGAGGGCCGATCCCGAGCGCATCACTCTGCCTCAGGTGGAAGGCTTCATCCGGCAGATCATCGGCTGGCGCGAATACATGCGCGGGGCCTACTGGGCGCACATGCCGCAGTACGCCGGAATGAACTTCCTCGGCCACGAACGCCCTTTGCCCGAGTGGTTCTGGACCGGTCGCACGAAGATGGCCTGCCTGCGCGAGGCGATCACCGGCAGCCTCACCAACGCTTACGCGCACCACATCCAGCGGCTGATGGTCACCGGCAACTTCGCGCTGCTGGCGGGCGTGCACCCCGATGAGGTGGACCGCTGGTACCTGGGCATCTACATCGACGCGCTGGAGTGGGTGGAGATCACCAACACGCGCGGCATGAGCCAGTGGGCCGATGGCGGCATCGTGGGCACCAAGCCCTATGTGAGCAGCGGCGCCTACCTGAACAAGATGGGCCACCACTGCGGAAACTGCTATTACGACGTGAACGACCGCACTGGCCCGAAGGCCTGCCCCTTCAACGCGCTATACTGGCACTTCCACGCCCGCAACCGGGAACGCCTGGAAAGCCCTGACGCAAGACCCGGAACGATGATGCGGGTGGGCATGGTGTACCGCACCTGGGAGAAGATGGCACCTGCGGCACGGCAGGCCCTGCTGGACAAAGGAGAACAACTGCTGGCCGATATCGAAACGCTGTAGTCGGCATCCGCCCCACCCTTGCACCATGTCCCGCTCCTTCCTCTGGTTCCGCAACGATCTGCGCCTGGCCGATCATCCCGCTGCGGTGGATGCCTTGGCGGACAGCGACGAGGTACTGCCGGTGCACATCATCGATCCGCGGCAGATCGCTCCATCGCCCTTCGGCTTCAGCAGGATGGGTCCGTACCGTGCACAGTTCCTGTTGGAAAGCCTTGCCGACCTCGATGCCCAACTGCACTTGCGCGGGTCGGCTTTGCGGGTGTACATCGGTGAACCTGCCACCGTGCTGTCGCGGATCGCGGCGGAATGGAAAGTGGAAGCCGTGTACACCAAGCGGCAATTCGCCTGGGAGGAACAACGGCACCTGCGCACGGTGTCCGAAGTGCTGCCCGTGCGGGCGGCCGGTCCCCCCACACTGCTGCATCCGGAGGACTTACCCCTTCCCATCGAGAAGTTGCCCAAGGTCTTCACCGCCTTCCGCCACAAGGTGGAGACCCATTGGCAGGTGCGCGATGCATTGCCCGAACCTTCACAATTGCCCACGCCAACGGAGTGGGCCAGCCAACTTCCCTCCCTGGCGGATCTCGGCTGCGAAGCGCCCACTAGTGACCCGCGTGCGGTGATGCACTTCACGGGCGGACGTGCCGCCGCACTGGAACGATTGAAGCACTACTTCTGGGACAACCGCTCCCTCTCCAGCTACAAGGAAACGCGCAACGGCATGATCGGCGCGGACTACAGCAGCAAGTTCAGCCCCTGGCTGGCGCTGGGTTGCATCAGCGCGCGCGAGGTGTACCACCAGGTGAAGCGTTATGAGCGGCTCCATGGCGCCAATGAGAGCACCTACTGGCTGGTCTTCGAACTGCTGTGGCGCGACTTCTTCCAGTTCACGGCCGCGAAGCACGGTGCGGACCTCTTCAAGCGCAGCGGTATCGCCCACAAGCCCGCCCAGGGGAACCACGACCCGCGCCGCTTCGCCGCTTGGTGCGAGGGTCGCACGGGCCAGCCCTTCATCGATGCGCACATGCGCGAACTGGCCGCCACCGGCTGGATGAGCAACCGCGGACGCCAGAACACAGCCAGCTACCTGGTGCACGACCTGGGGCTCGACTGGCGTATGGGCGCCTGGTGGTTCGAGTGTATGCTCATCGACTACGACCCTTGCAGCAATTGGGGCAACTGGCAGTACATCGCCGGTGTGGGGAACGACCCCAGGCCCCTGAGGAAATTCCTCCCCGATCGCCAGGCTGCGCAGTACGATCCGCAAGGTGACCACCAGCGGCTGTGGGCCTCATCGATCAAGGAAAATCGGGGCGAGGTAGGTCCATAGGCACGGAAAATGGCATCAGTGCGTCATCAACCTGAACTTTGCACCATGAAACGTTACATCATCATCCTGTTCCTATTGGGTTCCAGCATGGCCATACATGCCCAGGACCATGGCTTCGGCCTCGGCATCATGCTTGGCGAACCCACCGGCATCTCCGGCAAGGCTTGGACCGGCGGCAACAACGCCATCGCCTTCGGGGTGGCCTGGGGAGGTTGGGGCCGTGGTGGCTACTTCCACCTGCACGGCGACTACCTCTTCCACAACTTCAACCTGATCAATGTGAACAAGGGCCGCATGGCGTTGCACTACGGTCCTGGCATCCGCATGCGCAGTTGGACCGGCGATCGCTATTGGGCCAATGGCCGGTGGTATGACAGCCGGGGCGGGCACACGCGGCTGGGCGTCAGGTTCCCGGTGGGCCTTACCTACATGTTCGAGGGCGCTCCGGTGGACATCTTCCTGGAAGCGTCACCCACGCTGGACATCGTGCCCAGCACCACCTTCGACATCGGCGCGGCGCTCGGCTTCCGCTACTACTTCGGCAAGTAGAAGGGGCGCCGGTCAAGCCAGGGCCGCGTGGCGAAGCGCGAACGGTAGAGCCAGCGGTACACCAGCCATGCGCTGATGCCGCCCAAGGCCGCCCCGGCGAGCACATCCTCGGTGAAGTGCTGAGAGATGTAGACCCTGCTGAAGGCGAGCACCGACGCCACGGCGGCCAGCACCACACCCCAACGCGGACGCGCCACGATCACCGCCAACGCCAGACACATGGCGAAAGCGGCCGTGGCGTGTCCGCTGGGAAAGCTGAAGTGGTGGTGCAGGTCCACGCCCTCCAGCCACCGGATGCCATCCAGTTCTGCATGCCTGCCCGCTGGCCGATGGTGTGCACCGAAGACCAGATGCTTGAGCGCCTGTACCACGATCGCGGAGATCCCGCATCCCAGGCCCATCATCAGGAACGATCGGACATCCCGCAGGAAAAGCAATACTACCGCCAGTACGGTGGGAACGAGGCCATCGGCCAGGTGTGTGGCGTAACGGAAGAACAGGTCGGACCAGGGCGCGTGATGCGCGTTGATGATGCGGTGCAACGCCAATTGATCATGCTGCGCCACCGCCACCAGCGCGGGAACGGCGAACGCCAGCCCGGTGACCAGGAAACAACGCACCGCCATTTCGCGCTCCATGCGGCGAAACTACGGCCCGGTCCGGCTCCACTACTTTCGTGGCGCACTGGATGAAACGGCTCCTGACATCGTGCATCATCCTTGGAGTGGCGATCGCCACGGTGCGAACCCTTCATGGGCAGAGCAGTTTCACCCAGTTGCTGGGTGGCATGTATGCGCAGGATGGCGTGGGTGTGATGCCCACTGCGACCGGCTGGATGGTGGCCGCGCGGATCTATGATCCAGGCGCACGGCGATACCGACCGTTCCTGATGCACTGCGGTTCCAACGGACAATTGAACGGTCAGGCGGAATTGCCCCTAAATGGTGCGGTATTCCTGCAAGCCATGGCCATGGGCACAGGGGACGACCGTTTCATCGCCGGCAGTTCCTTCGCACCAGGGCGAACGGACCACGACGGCGTGCTCATCAAACTGGATGCGCAGGCGAATGTGCTTTGGGCGGTTCGGCCCGATTTACCCGGCCAACAGCAATACCTCGGCGTGGCGTCCCTGCCCGATGGCGGTGCGGTGGTCTGCGGCGTCTCTGTGACCGGCGCCACGCATGACGTGCTGGTGGCGCGCTTCGATGCCCAAGGTGGTGTGCTATGGACACAGGTCTTCCCCTCAATCTTCGATGAGGAGGCCAACGGGGTCGCGGTGGATGCCACCGGCCTGGTGATCGCCGGGCGCCGTATGAACGCGGGCGGCGCCAGTGATGCGATGGCGATGCGGCTGGACCTTCAAGGCGCGCTCCAATGGGACAACAGCACGGGCAGCGCATTGAATGAGACCGCCAAGGCGGTGGTGCGCGCACCGGACGGCCGCTTCATCCTGGCAGGACACACCGATGGACTGGGGCCACAGGACCATCTGGGCAGGCGGAAACGCTGCGTCCACCTCATCAAGCTGGACCACAACGGCGACACGCTCTGGACGCGCGTGCATGGCGACACGATCTTCAACCGCGCGGCCCACGCCATCGCACTGGCGTCCAACGGCGACCTGATCATTGGCGGGGAGCGATACCGGTCGGCCATCGGTGACGCCATGGCGATGCGCTGCGGCACCAACGGGCAACTGTCATGGGAACGTGCCTATGAGACCGGCAAGGAGGCGAAGTTGCTGCACGTGCATGCCCTGGCCCAGGGTTTCGTGGCCAGTGGTTGGTCCTTCGCCGAACTCGGCCGTCAGGTCCTTCTGCTTCGCCGCAACGACCAAGGCGACTGACGCGATCCCACGATCGATCGTCGATCCTTCCGCCGATCAATACCACGATCGAAGTATTGCCCACTGTGTTGGCAGAGGGAAGTTTTGCGGCCGCTCCACCCGGCTCCCATGTCCACCATCGGCAAGTGTTCTCTCCACCGCTCCAGGCGAAGCGAGACCTCCCGGCTGCTGGATGCGCGCACCAAGGCCGTGTTGGGCGAAATTTCCCGCGAGGCCCCTGGACGTGCGCTGCGGGCCTGGCTGCGCGCCATGGGCAAGGTGGCCGCTTTGGTGTGGGCATGCATGCCATCGGTCCAAGCCCAGGAGATGGTATCGCACGGTATCGTCACAGATGCACGGGGACTGGGGCTGCCCTTCGTGAACGTGTCCATCCTGGGAACATCCATCGGCACGGTCACGGATGCCCAAGGCCGGTTCCGCCTGCAAGGGATCCCTTCCGAAGGCGCACGGATCGCCGTAAGCAGCGTGGGACATGATCTCTGGACCGGGGCCGCTGCCGTGAATGGCGCACCCATGGAGATCAAGCTGAAGGAAAGGGTCGTGGAGCTTCCTGTCTTCACGGTGCGATCGAGCTTGACCGGTGGTTCCGGCCCGGCACAGGAGACCCCGGGATCGGTGTGGTACATCGGTCCGAAGGAGATGGCGCTGTATGGCCAGACGGACATTGGCCGGTTGTTGCGCACGGTGCCCGGTGTGAATGTGCAGGAGGAGGACGGTTTCGGACTTCGACCAAACATCGGCATGCGCGGTGCGGGTGCGGAGCGCAGCGCGAAGATCACCGTGATGGAGGACGGTGTGCTGGTGGCGCCTGCGCCCTATGCGGCCCCAGCGGCGTACTACTTCCCCACCATGGGCCGTATGCACGCGGTGGAAGTGGCCAAGGGGAGCAGCCAGATCCGCCATGGGCCACTCACCACGGGTGGCGCCATCAACCTGCTGTCCACACCCATCCCCGAACGCACCAGCGGTATGGTCCTGTTGCGCGGCGGATCCTTCGGTATGCGCGACCTGCATGCCCATGCGGGGACCGAACAGACCCTGGCCAACGGCGATCACGCGGGTTTCCTGGTGGAGACCTTCCAGCAGGCCGCCGACGGATTCAAGCAGCTCGATACCCAGGGCCCCACCGGATTCCAGAAAGGCGACCATGTGGTGAAGGCCCAATGGCGGGCACGTGACGAAGCCCGCATCCGGCAGGCGATCTCATTTCGCGCCAGCCTCAACACCGAGGCGAGCGACGAGACCTACCTGGGCCTTTCCATGGCCGACTTCCAGCGGACACCCTTGCGTCGCTATGCCGCATCGGCCAATGACCGCATGACGGTGCGGCAGGATATGCTCACCGCGCGCTATGGCTTGGAGTTGAAGGGCGGAATAAGCTTCGTAGCAACGGCGTACCGCACCAACACGCACCGCGACTGGTACAAGTTGGACCAGGTGGTGGACAGTTCTGGAGCCAAGTTGCCGATCGCGAGCCTGCTCGATGACCCCTCACCTTGGCCATGGGCGATGGAGGCGCTCGGTGGCGGCGATACCGGCGGTGATGCGATGCAAGTGAAGTCGAACCTGCGCAACTACCAGAGCAGCGGGCTGCAATTCACCGCTTCCAAGAACATCAGCATGGATCGGGGCAGGCATGACATTGAAGCTGGCATCCGCGTGCACCGTGATCTGATGGACCGCTTCCAACGCACAGACGGCTACCGCATGCGCAGCGGCCACATGATGCTCACCAGCCGCGGCCAACAGGGCACCGAGAGCAATCGGCTGGCCACCGCCGACGCACGCGCTGCGCATGTGGCCTATGCCTATGAGCGCGGATGTGTGGGTTTTCGGCCAGGGCTGCGGTACGAGCATATCACCCTGGCACAGAACGACTACGGCCGGCAGGATCCCGGGCGGACGGGTGACCAGCTTGTGCGGACCGAGAATACCGTGGAGGTGTGGATACCTGGTGTGAGCGTGGACCTGACGATACGTGATGGCCTCTTCCTTTTCGCGGGCGTCCACCGGGGCTTCTCCCCGCCTGGCAGCGATCCGGAGACCAGACCTGAGCGAAGTTTGAACTACGAGAGCGGGCTGCGCATCCGACACAAGGGCACACATTTCCAATTGATCGGCTTCCTGAACGACTATGAGGAACTGCTCGGCGCCGATCTGGCCGCGGCGGGCGGTACGGGCAGCGGCGACCTGTTCAATGGTGGCCGGGCCTTGGTGCGCGGTATCGAGCTGCATGTGGAGCACGACGCCTTGCACGGACGCGGTGAGAAGCTTCGTCTGCCCATGCAACTGGCCTGGACGTTGACGGATGCCCGTTTCGGAAGCAGCTTCAACAGCACCTTCAGCGGCTGGGGGCAGGTGTTGGAAGGGGACCCCATACCCTATATCGCCCGGCACCAGGTGAACCTCCGCGCCGGATTGGAAAGTGCCCGCGGCGGCATCAGCGCACAGGCCACTTTCGTGGGCGAAATGCCCACGGGCCGACACAGTGGATCGGATGCCGTGAAGACGGAAGTGCCGGCCTATGCCGTGGTGGATCTGGTGGCCTATTGGCGGCCGGTCATCGGCCAGGCGAAGGAGCAGGTGGAATTCTCCTTCACGATCCGCAATCTCCTGGACGAGCGCTACCTGGCGTCGCTCGTGCCCGCTGGTGCACGTCCCGGTCTGCCACGGGCCATCCTCGCCGGGGCACGTTTCCGCTTCTGATCGCGATCAGGGCAGTTGCTCTTCACGGATCGAGGTGGGCACCGTGCCGCCGATATTCACCAGGATGGGATCGCGATCGTTGCCGGCGCCTGTGTATTTCACCAGGCCGTCCAGGTTCACATCCTCCACGTGGTAGCCTGCTGCGGTGTTGGAGGGCACGACGCCACCGATACGCACCAGGATCGGATCGCGATCATTGTCCTGGCCGGTGTACTTCACCTTGCCGTTGCGCACCACATGTCCGCTCCACAGGCCCATGCGTCCGCCGTTGAGCGGGGCACGCGCCTGTTGGCCCCACGTAGCGGTGCTCGGCATGGTAAGGTCCACAAAGCCGGCCTGCGGCGAGAGCATCACCGGCCATTGCGCCATGGCGCCCATGTGGTTGCGATGGCGGATCGAAACGAGGTACTCGCCCTGTGGCAAACCGAACTCCAACCGCGACTTGCCTTGCACATCCACCACATCGCCATCGCGCTCCAGCAGGCAGCTCTTGCGGGCCAGCACGGTGGTGGGCGTGTTCTTGTTGCGGATCTCCACCAACACCCAGTCCACCACGGCATTCTTGCCCGAAACGGCGAGCCGTTGTGGTGTGGTGGTTTCCCCACCGGCATTGCCGAAGCCGAGCGCGGCATAGGGTTCGGCCAGGGGCACAAGCCCTTGCTGGCGCATGCCGTCCTTCATCAGGTTCACGCTGGGATCCCATGGCCCCTGCAGCGCGGCACGCAACTTCACGCCCGGGCCGCAATCCTGCCAGCGTCCGAGCGCGGAACCCGGAATGATCACGCGGTTCGAGTTGGTGGGTGTCTGCCAGCGCAGGGCCCAGTGGTCACCGCCGCTGCCTTCCTTGTGGATCATCTCCACATAATAATAGGCGCCCGCCTGCAACATGACAGGCGCGCTCACTTGGGAAGGATACTTGAAGTACTCGGTCTCGTTCGTCCAACCCGGCACACTGCATATCTGTTGTTTGTACTGGGGGTCGGGACCGGGGCTGAGGTAGACCACCGACGCGTCATCACTGGTGACCGTGAAGGTGTACAGCCCGGTGGTGGGTGGAATGATGTAGCCCCGCACACGCGTGCCGTAGTTGTCGGCGATGTTCACCTGCCCCTGGAAACTGGTCGGGTAGAAGGTCGTGTTCGGGTTGTTGGGGTAGTTCGGGTGGTTGAGCAGGTCGCTCACGTTGGTGCCGCCGATGCCGGTCCACCTTTGGGCGAGCAGACTGCCCAAAGCGCCCACACACTCGGCTGGTCCGGGCGTCACCACGGTGATCACACGCGTGGCCTGATCGGTGAGCCCATCATCATCCGTCACGGTAAGCACCACCACATGGTCTCCGCTCTCGGTGAAGACCTTCAATGGCGCGGGATCGGTGCTGAAGGTGCCGTCGTTGAAGTCCCAATGGTAGGCCGCGATGTAGCCGGGGTCGTAGGAGTTGGTGCCATCGAACTGGACCTGCAGCGGACCCGGGCCTGCATTCGTATTGGTGAGGATGACCGCGGTAGGCGCAATGGCCGAGCAGCGCGGGAAAAGCCAGTGGTCCACCGTGGTCGCCAGCCCTCCGGCGTCCGTAACGGTCAAGGTGATGTTGTAGCTGTAGCTCTCGCCGTCGCAGCCCACGCCGCTGATCATGGTGCTGGTCACCGGATTGTTGTCGATGGCCTCCGGGTGCATATGGGTGTTGTGGTGCAGGGTGGTTCGCCAGGCATAGGAAAGTTGCGCAGGACCATGCTCCAAGTCAGTCACATTCGCCACCAGCTGGTACACGGTATCGACACCCAGGGGATAAGTGCTGCCGTTCTCGAAGCTGATGATCTCCACCTGTGGCGGAGTATTGTTCAGCGAGACGATCAGGTTGGCCGTGGCCTGCTGGTTCTGGTCATCCTTCACGGTAAGCACAACCTGGTAGGTGGTGGGTACACCCGGCGGCGCGGTGTAGGTGTGCTGGGGGTTCGGTGCCGTGCTCTGCTGCCCGTCGCCGAAGTCCCAATGAAAGGTTATCGGTCCGTTCTCCGGATCGAGGCTGCCCGCACTGGAGAACTGCACCGTGAGCGGCCCCGGCCCGTACTGCTCATTCTGCGTGGCCACGGCCACAGGCGGCAGGTTCACCGCCAGGGTGTAACAGATGCGGCGCAGTTCGCTGTTGTTGTACTTGATGTACCAGAGGCAACCATCAGGTCCCTCCCCGATCCAAACGATGGCACCCAGGTTGGTGGCGAAGTTGTGTACGCTTACAGGTTTGTCCTGGGCGTCGAAAACAAAGCGGCGTATCCATCCGCCTGGGTAATCACCGTGGAAGCTGCTGTTCTGGTAACCCAATGGAAAATTCTGCCCGGCCATCTTCGGCCCACCGATGGCGGCGTTGCCCCCGAAACGCGGACCCGGCACGGGGGAATCAGCAGCGTCCAAGTCCCAGGTCACTGCTGTGCTGCCCAGGAATCCAGCACAACGCGATTGGTTGCCATGGCGCCAGTCGATGGCCGGACGCGCGTGGAAGAATTTCGGGATGGAGTTGGGGATCTGCACCGAAGGGTTGCACGGATTGGGGTGCCCGTTGAGGTGGATGGGGGTGTCCTGCTTAAGCAGGTCCTTGAACATGAAATGTGATTGGGTGCAGGAGACCCCGTCATAGAGCGGGTTCGGCGCATCCAGGTTCATGATGCTCGCACCCATGTAGTTGTTGTGCTGTGTCATGCCCTCGTACAGGGGCCAGCCGAAATTCATACCCCCTTCGTAGCATACGTTCAGGTCTTCCCACACATTCCAGCCTACATCACCGATGTATAGGGTCCCGGGGCGCCCGGCGGATGGATCGTTGCTGCCTTGGCTCCGGTCGATCGTCATGCGGAACGGGTTGCGCAGCCCAAGCGCCCAGACCTTGGAACGCGTGGCATTGGGCTCAGCGGGGTCGTACCAGGGGTTGCTCGGTATGCCATGGCCGGTCACCGGATCGATGCGGATCACCTTGCCATTGAGACAGTTCACCATCTGTGACCGAAAAGCGCCCACGTTCTCCTGCGGTCGGATGATGCCGTCCGCAAGCGCCGAATCCACATAGGTCTCGCCCGCATTGCCCAGATCCGTGCTGGCATAGCTCGCACCATCGCCAAAAGCGGCCATGAGCGTACCATCCGCGCCGAAGACGATGGACCCCGTACTGTGGGATTCGTGCAGGTTGGGTGCGCCGGTCTGCGGCGTTGCACCCACCAGAACAAAACGACTGGCGGGGTCGACCGAGTTGAACGATGGACCATTGGCCGTGTAGCGCGTGATGCGCATGACGGAGGCCTGGTAGTAGTGGTTCGTATTGGGGTTGTAGTTCGGTGTACCGTGGAACTTCAAGTGGTGCCGATCCACCAGATACAGCAGGTACACCCTCCCGTTCGCCAGGAAGTTCGGGTCCAACGCGAACCCCAACAGACCATGGTCGCGCCAGTTGCCCACCTCCTCGCTGATGTTCACCAGCGGATTCGGCAGCTTGACGCCACCGTCCACGATCCACACCATGCCGCGCTTTTCCCACACGTACATCCGGCCATTCGCGTCCCAAGTGGCCCCAACGGGTTCGTTCCAACCGCCCATGACCAGGGCATCGGCGAAATTGGGGGGTACGATCTGCGCCTGTGCTCCATCTGTAGGCCCTGTCAAGAGAAACGCTGCCGACGGCATCAAGCGGAGCAATCGCGACACGAAAGTGGGGATGTGGATCATTGAACTGCCCTTCGAATTGGTCCATTCCACACACCAGCGAGTGGAAACGGACGACGAAATTACCTCGGAAGTCGACCAAAGGTCAAGGTGAAATATCCACGATCGCCATGATCGGCATCACCCCAGGAGTCGTCCGCACTCACTGGAACAGGTCCAACTGCCCCTGCGCGGGCCTGCGGAAGCCGCTGCTGTCCAAGGGCGGTGCACTGCGCCCATGAAGGTGACGGCCATGCATGAGCTTGAACAAAGCGCCGATCTGCTGGGCCACAGGGCCTTCACCTTTGAAGCGCCTCCCGCTGCGGTGGTCGCTCATGGAACCGCCATGGGTCTCCGCGGTAAGATGCTCCACCTTGGCGGCCCGAAGCGGGAAGTGGGTGCGCAGCCAGCGCGTGAACACCTCATGCACCGGCCCATTGGTGCGCAACAGGATGTAGCTGGCCGACCGGGCACCGGCCTGGGCAGCGGCTTCCAGCAGTGCGGGGATCTCCTGGTCATTGAGACCGGGGATCACCGGAGCGATCATGGCATGCACCGGAACGCCTGCGGAGGACAGTTTCGCGATGGCCTTCAAGCGCACCCTGGCGCTGGCGGTGCGTGGCTCCATGGCACGCCGCAGGTCCTCATTCAATGATGTGATGCTGATGGCCACTTGGGCCTGTCTCAAGGCGGCCATGGGCGCAAGCAGATCCAGATCGCGCAGGATGAGGCCGTTCTTGGTGATCACCGACACCGGCTGGCCGTGGTCGTGCATCACCTGCAACAAGGAACGCGTGATGCGTTCCCTCCGCTCCACGGGCTGGTAGGGGTCGGTGGCGCCGGAAAGCATGATGGGCTCGGCCTTCCAGCCCGGTGATCGCAAGGCCTTCACCAGCAGGGCGGCCGCATCACGCTTCACCAGCACCACGCGCTCGAAATCCAGACCCGCTCCAAGGCCCCAATACTCATGCGTGGGCCGCGCGTAGCAGTAGCTGCAACCGTGCTCGCAACCCTGGTAGGGATTCAGGCTCCAACGGAAGGGCAGATCGGCGCTTTCGACCTTGTTGAGGATGCTGCGCGGCCACTCATCGCGGTAAATGGTGGGGGCATCCGCCGGATCGTCCGGGTCGGGTCCATCCACACCTTCTGGATGCACAATGCCACGCTGGACGCGCAGGAAGCGGTTCTCCACCTCCCCCATTGCGCCCCGGCCACGGACGACTTTTTCGTCGATCGGCATGCGTGGAAGTTAGATATCCGTCCTGTGGATCTTCAGTGACATTCCTCCGAAAGTGAAGGGATACCTTCGCGGCCCCGCGTGAAGAAGCGGGGCAGGAAACCATGCGACGAGCCAGTGAAAGCACGATCCTTCTCAGCCTCATCCTTACCACTTGTGGTACCCCATCAGGCGAAAGCCAGGCGCAGCAAGAGGAGCCTGCCGGCAGGGCACTCATCCATCCCGATGAGAAACACTTCAAAAGCCTGCGCCAACTGAGCAATGGCGGCGACATCGCCGAGGCTTATTGGAGCTTCGATGGCCGCCGTCTCGTGTTCCAGGCCACCGTACCCGAATGGGGCGACGAATGCGACCAGATCTTCCATTTCAGCCCCTTTGAGAACGACCTCATGGGCGTCCCCCCGCAGCGGGTGAGCATCCACGGCGGGCGCACCACCTGCAGCTATTTCATGCCGGGCGATCGCACCATCCTATTCGCCAGCACGCACGAGGCCGCTGCTACATGTCCCGCCAAGCCGGAACGCCGTGCCGATGGCAAATACGTGTGGCCCATCTACGAGAGCTTCGACATCTATGTAAGCGACCTGGAAGGCAACATCGTGAAGCAACTCACCGACACACCCGGCTATGATGCGGAGGCCACCGTTTCGCCAAAGGGCGACCGCATCGTGTTCACCAGCATGCGCGATGGCGACCTGGATCTCTATACCATGGCCATTGACGGCAGTGACGTGCGCCGCGTGACGAACGAACCCGGCTATGATGGTGGCGCCTTCTTCAGCCCCGATGGCAGCAAGCTGGTGTGGCGTGCTTCACGGCCCAAGACACCTGAGGAGTTGGGCGAGTACCAGGAGTTGCTCCAACAGGGCCTGGTGATGCCCACCAACATGGAGCTGTATGTGGCCAACGCCGATGGAAGCGATGCCCGCCGCATCACCGATCTGGGCCAGGCCAACTGGGCCCCATACTGGCACCCCAAGGGTGAGAAGATCATCTTCGCAAGCAACCATAAGAGCCAGCGCGGTTTCCCCTTCACGCTCTTCATGGTCAATATCGACGGGAGCGGATTGGAGCAGATCAGCTTTGGCGACACTTTCGACGCCTTCCCGGTCTTCAGCGGCGATGGGAAACACCTTGTCTTCAGCAGCAACCGCAACAACAAGCCCGGTTCACGGGACACGAACCTGTTCATCGCGGAGTGGAAGGATTGACGCTGTTTGGGGGTGGGTGGGGTTTGGCCTGAAGAGGACCAGCGGAACATGCACCGGAAGAACGACACAAATGGCCCGCGTTGGGTTGGGCGCTTGCGCGATCGCTGGGGTGTGGGCACAGCGCAGGTGTTCATCATCCTGCTCGTGTTCGCCTGCACGGGCTTCACCGTGATGTTCCTGAAGCGGCCGGTGGTGACCTTCTTTGCCGGCGAGGGCGAGCAGCCCGTATTGTTCACGGTGCTCTACTACGTCCTCATCCTGCCCGTCTACAACGTCATCCTGCTGATCTACGGGGCGATCTTCGGTCAGTTCCGCTTCTTCTGGACATTCGAGAAGCGCTTCTTCGCACGGCTCTTCGGTCGTCGGTCGGACTCGGCCCGTGACAAGGCCTGAAGCACCCGGCCCACCTGTGCCGCCGGGTAACTTTTGAGCCGGCATTCCCAGATGGTCACCACCCGCCAGCCGGCAACACGCAAACAATTGGTCTTGCGTTGGTCGCGAAGCCGGTTGCGTTCCAGCTTCTCCGACCAGAATCGCGCGTTGTTCTTCGGCGCGTAACGCTTGCAATGCGGGCATACATGCCAGAAGCAACCATGGATGAAGACCGCCACACGCCGACCGGGAAAAGCGATGTCAGGCCGGCCTTCGGTGCCCGCGTGGTGCAACCGGTAGCCGCGCACACCGGCTTCGGACAGGAGGCGTCGCATGACCCTTTCCGGTCCTGTATCCCGCGACCGGATCCGGCTCATGAGCGCACTGGTGCGCTCGTCCTTGGGCTTGGGTGAACGGCGGTCGCGGACATAAACAGCGGGTGCCATGTCGAAAGGTAGCCCCGCACGGCGGCGTCGGACCGTGTCAATCCCGGGGCATGGCGGCCACCATGCGGTCGGCCATGGCCTCCTGCTGGTAGACCTGTGCGGAGCAGGCCTTGCCGTTCTTGAAGTAGAAGGTATCGCCCCACTTGTGGATCACCTTCCGGTATTCGTCCCGCCGCCCATCGCGCTCCAGTTCCACGATGGTCATCACCTTGTTCGGTTCGACGATGAGTTGCTCATTGCGGAACACCTCGGACATATGGACGATATCCTCCGGGCGTTCATCGGATTCGCCATGCGCCAACGCCGGCGCGACTCGTGAGGCCTCCTCACCCATGACCGGTGAAATGCCGCGACGGCCCTCCTCCCCACCAAGTGTTTCGGCGAGCAGGGCATTCCTGCGCACAGGCGCGGGTTTGGGCGCAGATACGGGTTTCGGTGCGGGCGGTGCCACCTCGGCAATGGGTGCTGGCTCCGGTTCCTCGATCGGTCGGGGTGCTGGCGGTGCCTCCTGCTGGGCCAGGCGGGCCGCTTCTGCACGACGTCTCTCTTCTTCGGCCTTGCGCGCTTCAGCTTCGCGGCGCTGCTCCTCCTTCAACGCGGCTTCGGCCTGTTTGCGCTCCTCGGCTTCCGCCTTGGCGCGGGCCTTCTCTTCGGCGGCCTTCTGCTTGGCGTCCTGCACCGCGGTCCTGGACTCTTCCTTCTGCCGTTTGTCCACTTCGGCCATCACCTTCTGCAACTGCGATTGGATGGACTTGGTGTAGTCGGTGTCGTAATCGAAGTCGGCGGTTCCCGGGTCGTAGCGGATCACACCCACCGGCTGGTTGAAGACCACGATGTTGATGTCGTCATATTGCTTGAAGAGCGATACCGCGTAGTCGAATGGCGTGAAGCTGCCACCGCGCGCGTCCGCAGGCACCTTGGTGTTGAAGGAGAGCTTCTTGGTCACATAGCCTTCCTTCTCGAAGGAGATGACGTAGTTGGCATCCAGGTCAAGCTCCATGCTGAACTTGCTCAGGTTGCTCGTGATGGTGCGCTCCTTCTCGCCATTCTTGTACACCACGGCGCGTGCGCCGCTCAGGTCACCGCCTTCGGCTTTGAGCCTTCCGTTGATGGTGAACTTGCCCTGCCCAAAGGACATCAACGCGAGCGTCATGCCCAGGGCCATCAGGATGGTGCGCCAAGCGGTCTCGTAGCGGTCTTCCATTGCGGGTGTTGAACCAAGGGCGCCGGTGTACGTAAGAGCCGCCTCGGAGGTTCACTGATGAGACCGCTGTTCCATCTTCTCTCCCTGGTTCTGATCGCGGACCAAGGGATGGCCCAGGACCACTTCCGGCCTCCCGGACCCATGGACATCCACGTGTTCGGGGAGGGTGCGCGCCACCGCATCGATGCGACCGGCCGGCTCCACATAGACCATTTGCACGAAGGGCGACGCACCGGACAGGACAGGTTCTCCATCTGCGACCTGGATGCCGAGGCCAATGTCCATGATCCCGGTTCGCCCATGATCATGCTGTCCTGCCGTGATGGGAACCGCTGTGTGGAACGCGAGGATCTGCGCACAGGGCTGCTGAAGCGGAGTTCACGCTACGTCATACACCTGCCCCCTGGCGATGATGGTGCGCGGACCATGGAGGCGCTGCATGAAATGTGGCGCGCTTCCCCCTGCCCCCACGCTTTGCAGGCTGGTGTAACCCGTTGATGCTTGCCCCGTAGAACACGACCATGACGACGCGTGCGTTCACCCTGGCCATGGCCCTGCCGGTGCTGTTCACAGGTCGCTGTGTGGCCCAATACCTGGCCGACAACACCGGCCTGGGAAAGGAGGTTCAGACCATCTACCAGGCCGGCGAAAGAGCCTACCGCAGCGGCGACCATGCCACGGCGATCGAGCGCTTCACCGAGGTGCTGCGGTTGGATGGCGACCACCTCAATGCCTATCTGCAGCGCGGTTTCTGCCATAGTTTGAACAAGGACTACCCAGCCGCTGTGAAGGACTTCACAGCGGTGATCGCGCGAAAACAGGACCACCTGTGGGCCTTCACCAGCCGCGGCAGCGCCTACCTCCGCATGGGAGAACCCCAACTCGCGCTGAAGGATTTCGACGCTGTGCTCGCCTTGGACGCCAGGAACGAGGAGGCCTTCAACAACCGTGGCTGGGCCCACAAGGCCTTGGGCGACCTGGACGCCGCGTGCCGCGACTGGAAGACCAGCCAACGCCTGGGCAATGGCGAAGCCAAGATCATCCTCACGAACACCCGTTGCAAATGAGCGCGAAACCTACCCTACTCGTCATCCTCTCCTTCGCCATGGTGGCCGCGGTGAACGCCCAGGACCAGAGCTATTCGGACTGCCTGATGAAGGTGGGCAGCAAGTGGGGCGCACCCTGCGAGAAATGTGAATACTACAAGGAGGGCTACAAGCGCGATTTCAGCGGCACCTTCATCCTGGAGATGCGCAACACCTGCCGGGAAATGATCGAGGTGAAGATGGCCATGCAGGAAAAGGGCGGCACCTGGCGCACCTTCCCCGTGAAGGCGCTGGCCGCCAACGAGAGCATGGAAGCCTTCGCATGCCAGGGCACGGGCAAGTACCTCTACTGGGTGCGCCGTGTGAACGACACGGAGATCATCCTCCCCTCCGACCAGGAGATCATCACCGAGTATAGAGGTCGCTGAGCCCGCGGCGCGGACCGTAGTCAACAGCGCCCTGTTCATGAGCCTGGCTCGAGCATGGGCACCCGCATGCGGGCCACCCCCACCTTTGGAGCATAGCACGCACCAAGGTGGAAATGTCCGCGAAACGCTACCACATCGAGCGCACCGAGACCTCGCCCCAGGTGGATCTGGACCTGGAGGAGGGCCGCATGGAATTCGTCGGCCGTTCGCTCCCGCCCAATTCCGAACAGTTCTATGGCCGCGTCTACCGCTGGCTGGACGAGTATCTCCAGCGACCCAAGGGGGAGACCACGGTGAATATGCGGCTCGATTACCTGGACACCAGTTCCAGCAAGCACTTCTACAACATCTTCCAGAAGCTCGACGCGGTAAGCGAACGCGGGCAGCGCGTGCAGGTGAACTGGCACTATGAGACGGGCGACGAGGAGATGGCCGAGACCGGCAAGGATTACGAAAGCTTCTTCAACATCGACTTCCAGTTCATCGAGGTGAAGGAGCTCTTCTGAAGCACTTCAAGCCAAGGAATGAAGCCCGCTGCACAGCGGGCTTCTCCTTTCGCGACTGGTGGGAACGACGATCCCCGTGACATGCACGGGGATCGTCATCAGGAAATGGCCTGTGATCAGAGCAGGTCGTTGGCCAGATTGGCCAGCGGGCTGCGCTCGCCTTTCTCCAAAGTGATGTGCGCGAAGAGCGGATCGCCCTTGGCCTTGTCGATCAGGTAGCTCAACCCGTTGCTCTCGGTATCGAGGAAGGGCGTGTCGATCTGGTGCACATCTCCGGTGAAGACGATCTTGGTGCCTTCGCCCGCACGGCTGATCACGGTCTTGATCTCCAGCGGTGTGAGGTTCTGCGCTTCATCCACGATGAAGAAGATGTTGCTCAGGCTGCGGCCACGGATGTAGGCGAGCGGCGCGATGGCGATCTTCTCGTTCTCGAGCATCTCATCGATGCGCTTGGGCGTGCTGTCGTGCTTCTCGAACTGCCCCTTGATCAGCTTCAGGTTGTCCCACAGCGGCTGCATATAGGGGTCCAGCTTGCTCTGGATGTCCCCGGGGAGGTAGCCGATGTCCTTGTTGCTGAGGGGTACCACCGGCCGCGTCACATAGATCTGCCGGTAGTTGCGCCGCTGCTCCAGGGCACAGGCCAGGGCCAGCAGCGTTTTGCCCGTGCCCGCGGTGCCTTGCAAGGTCACAAGCTTGATCTCCGGGTCCATCAGCGCGCTCATGGCCAGCGCCTGCTCCGCGTTGCGCGGGCCGATGCCGAAGATGCTCTGCTTCTCCACGCGTTCCACCTGGCCCGTGCGCGGATCGAACTTGGCCAGAATGCTTTTCTTCTTGTGCTTCAGGATGAAGAAGTGGTTGCCTGAAGGTTTCTTCAAACCGAGGTCCTCAACTGGAAGCCGGTCATTCGCGAAGAGCGTGTCGATCATCCCTTCGTCCATGTCCTCCACCACGGTGCGGCCGGTGTAGAGCTTCTCCCGCACATCGCGCACCTTGCCCGTGAGGTAGTCCTCCGCCACGATATTGAGGCTCTTGGCCTTCAGGCGCAGGGCGATGTCCTTGCTCACCAGCACCACCTTGCGGTCCTTGTTCTGGCGCTGCAGGGTAAGCGTGGCGTTCAGGATCTGATGGTCGTTCTTGCCATCATCGAACACCTTGGTGGCGTCCACGCCATTGAGGTCGTGCTTGGCCACCACCTTGAACTTCCCCTTCGAGGAGCCGTTCAGCGGGATCCAGTCCGTGAGGACGTCCCTTTTCGCGATGTCGTCGAGGTGGCGGATGAACTCCCGCGCCTCGTAGTTGATCGTGTCGTTCCCTTTCTTGAATGTGTCGAGTTCCTCCAATACTTGGATGGGGATGGCCACGTCGTGCTCCTCGAAGCTTTCGATGGCCGAATGGTCGTACAGGATCACGGAGGTATCCAGTACGAAGATCTTCCGGTCTTTCTTCTTCATCCTCTCAATGAACGGTGATGACCAAAAGTATCCGCGTGCGATGCGGTGGCCGGGAGACGGCATGGTGCACTTATCCACGATCGGATGTTCCAATGGGCCAACGTGTACGCAGGCTTTCCTCCGTGTCAAGCGCAGGTGATCGTCGCGCCATCCATGTCACCCGTCCGCTTGGTGCAAGGGGTATCCATTGACGGTCCCACATGCCGCCATGATATGGATCGGGGGCGATGGCAAATGCGGTGGGCATGAATGCGAAGCGGGGACCACCTTGTCGGCGATCCCCGCTCCCATGCGTACTCGGCCTTGGCCTTGTGCGCATGACCATGTCCATCCCGGCCCTTGGTACTTGTGTCACCCGAAGGTCACACATCCCTCGCTGATACACGGCAAGGTGGCGCATGGCTGGCATGGCCGGGTGGTCCGTTGCGCATGACCTCTTACCAGGTTGGATGCATCTTGCGATGCCGCCGCGCCGTTTCCGCCCTCCTTGTGATCCGTGATCGTGTGGCCTTGCGGCCAGACCTCAATGAACGTTGGTGATGCCAATGTATCCGTGCGCGTCACCCTGGGCCAAATCGTGAGGACTTGCTTTATGCACAACTTCCGAACACGGCTTTCACCATGCCTGGTGGATGATCCGGACCACCGCAAAGCCTTCCTCCAAGCGAAGACGAAGCACATAGGCACCCGACGAGGAGGGCAGCGACAAGCGCAGTCTTTCTCCCACCGGCACCAAGCTGCTGCCACTCACCAGCCGACCGCCAAGGTCGTAGAGTTCATGCGCCAACACCCGACCCATTGGCATGGAGAAATCATGTCCTCCATCAACGGTCTGACCCAGCCAAAGGATGGGAGCCGTCCAACTCTGCTCTTCCACCCCCAGACATGGATCGATCACCACAGCGACAAAACTCTGAGCGATGGGGCACGGTGGCTGGCCTTGAACGGTATAGGTGTACAATCCCGGCATGCCGGTGGCCGGGTCAAGCGTGCCATTGAAAGGCATGCCATCCGGGCCTGTCCATGTGCCACCGGGATCCGCGCCGGTGAGGAAACCGGACAACTGCACCGGCGGACCGTAGACGCAGAGCTGGATGCTCGCCCCTTGGCCGGCGTTCGCGGCAGCGCTGACGGTGATGGTGAAGATGGCGAAGTCCGTTCCGCATGGCGGTGGCGCATTCACCACATACTGCAGGATGTACACCCCTGGAACGGTCCAGTCCGGCAATGGTGAGGGTTGTCCTTGGTAGAGGAACTGTCCACCGGCCTGTCCATTGGAAACGAGTGATGGCAGATCGGGCGCGGGTCCGGTGGCGCAGAAGCTGGCTTGGACGTCGTTGCCGGCATTGGCAACCGCCACAAGGGTCACCGTAACGGTCGCCTGGTCCTGTGGACAAGGACCCGGGCAGTTCGTGGCATAGGTGTATATGCCGCTCACCCCCGTGCTGGTATTGAGCGTTCCGCCAAAGGGCGCCCCACCCGGGCCGGTCCAGCTTCCGCATGTGCTCACGCCCGGCCCCAACAGCGCGAAGAGATCCACATTGCCCGATCCCGTGCAGAATGTCGCTTGGGTGCTCTGACCCGCGAAGGGAGTCTCCGAAATGGTGATGTTGGACGCGTTGGGGTCGGAAACGATCATGGGCGAACTGCTTGCGACCCGGATGCGGTAGCCTGCGCCCGGCGGAGTGCCCGGCGGGATCGTGGCCGCGATGGTCCCAGAAGTGGTCGAAACCACCGAACCGATGCTCACGGGTGAAGCGAAGCCACCAAAGGGGTCGGACAGTTGCGCGGTGAACACGTTCCCGGGATCGAAGGTGCCTTGGGCGTTGTATGGCACTGACACCGCGTTGCCGGCACAATAGCTCAGCGGGTTGATGAGGCCGGGCTGCACGGTGGGCGGCGCGCCACCCGCCGAGGTGATCCGCACATCATCGATGCCGAAGCCGGGATCGGAGGCACTCAGGGTGGTGCCATTCACGAAGCGGAAGCCGAAACGCAAGGTGGCCTGCCCGTCGAAAGCCGGCAGGCTTACGGTCTGCTGTGTCCAGGTGCTTTGGTTGCGGTACTGGTTGGGCGACTCGGTGATCAAGGTCCAACTGCCACCGGCGTTGGTGCTGTAGTACAGTTCACCGTAGTTGTTGTTTCCGCCTCCGCAGAGCCACCAGAAGCTCAGGGTCACCTGCGAGGCGCCGACCGTGCTCACATCCGTGTTCATGCGCGCGAAATGGTTCGCTGCCGATGCGCATAAGCCATCCGCGGCCAGAAAGCAGCAGTTCATCACACCGCTGTTCATGGCGGCGACGCTGGTGGTGTGCATATATCGGCCGTTCTGGTTGGTGATACCAGCGGGCTGGGCCGCCGTGGGTGGCACCGTGAAGGGGAATGGGAAGCCCAGGCAGGTCACCGTGCCGCTTCCGCCCGCGTAAGCGTTGTTCACCAGCCAGGTGTTGTCGGGTGAGTTGGCCACGGAACCCATATCCGTGGTGTTCAGGGTAAAGGCCGGTGTCATGGACTCGAAGTCCTCGAAGAAGAGCACGGTCTGGCCTTGGGCCGACAGGAAGGGCAGAATGAGGAGCAGGGTCGTGGTCGATCGCATGGGTGAGCTGGTTAAGGAAGGGCAAAATAGCGAAGCCCGCGAACTGGTCAAGGCTCGCGGGCTTCGCCACTGCTGGATGCCTGCAGCGGCCTATCGCAGAACGCTCACCTGCCGACCCAGCAGTTCCTCGCCTTGGGCGCCACGAACCACCAGCATGTAGTTGCCTTCCGCCAGTGAGGTCAGATCCAACGTGGCCCGGCCGTCGCGCATGCGCAGATCCTGGCGAAGCAGGGTCCGGCCGGCCATGTCCACCAGCACGGCATCGAACGCCTCGGCGCACAGGCCATCCAGGAAGAGCAGGCCGTTGGTGGGCACCGGGTGCACCTTCACCGCACCTTCCGCCAGGACGGTCACTCCGGTGATCGTCACGTTAACCACATCGGAAAGGAGCAGGCAGTCCGGGCCATTGTCCACCAGCACAGCGTAGTCGCCGGACTGTCCAGCCTCGAAGGTCTGCTCATTGGCACCCGGTATCGCCTGCCCGTTCAGGAACCAGGTGTAGCCCAGGCCCTCGCTCGCGGTGAGCACGTTGCCGTCCACCGTGATGCTGGGCTGTGCCATGGGGCACACGTCCACAATGCGGTAGACGATGCCCGTGTTACGGTTGCCCACGAAGAGTTCCAACGCGCTGTTCTCGCCGATGCAGGTGGCGCCGCTGATACCCGTGGTGGTGATCTGCTCGTTGATCCAGCCGCCCGAGCCATTGGGCCGCAACGAGAAGTAGCGCCCCAGGCAATAGTCCGTGTATATATAGCGGCCATAGAGCCGCCAGTAGGGACCACCACGGTACACGCGTCCGCCGATCACCGAGCACCATTGCGAACCGCTGGTGACATGCACTGCCACCGGGGCCACATAGTTCGATGCGGGCTGGCAGCCCGCGGTGTTGTACGGCGCATTGCCCTCGTAGCATCGCCAGCCGAAATTGGGGCCGCTATTGTCGCCCGCTGGCCAGAAGTCCACCTCCTCCCAAGCGTTTTGGCCCACATCGCCGATCCACACATCTCCAGTAAGGGCGTCGAATCCGAAGCGCCAGGGGTTGCGCAAGCCACTGGCCCAGATCTCAGGCATCACGCCCGGCACGCCCACGAAGGGATTGTCAGGCGGAATGGAGAAGGGCGGCTCACCATGCACATCGATGCGGATGATGGTGCCCAGCACATTGCCGTTGTTCTGGCTGTTGTTCTGCGTATCTCCAGCGCCTCCGCCATCGCCGAAGGAGACATAGAGGTAGCCATCCGGGCCGAACTCCAGATCGCCACCATTGTGGTTCCATTGCGGTTGCGAGCGCGTGTACAGGATCGTCTCACTGCCGGGGAGGGTCACGTTCGGGTTGTTCGGATCCACGGAGAAGCGCGAAACCCGTGAAATGCCGGCTCCTGTTCCGGCCGTGTAATACACGTAGTAATAGCCGTTGGTGGCATAGTCCGGATCGAAGCAGAGTCCCAGCAAACCCTGCTCGTTGGCCCCCGTGTTCACACTGATGCTGAGGAAGGGCGTGGGCAGCACCGTGCCGTTGGGCTGCACGATGCGGATGTTGCCGTTCTGTTGCACCACGAAGAGACGGTCGTCGCCACAATGGGCGACATCGGTGATCTGGCCCAGGCCAGTGGCGAAGGTCTGCAGTTGCACCCGCACAGGGCTGGGTGATTGGGCATCTGCACAGGCGGACATCAGAACGCCCACAAGCAGAGGAATTGCTCTAAACAACATGATTCTTCCTTGGGTTTCGTGTTCAAAGCTAGGGCTTGACGGACTTCATGACCGGGCAGTAACCATGGCATTCTGGGAGTGCCTTGTGTCAGGTTATCCGATATGCAGGCCGAACAGGCAGGATCGGGGCGGCATCACCATTTCGTGATACCGCCCCGGCATCATAACACCACGACGGCCTCAGTGCGCGACCACCAAACGCCGCACATGGCGATCCTCGCCAACCGTTGCTATGACCATGTACACCCCAGGCGCCAGCAGGTGTTCCAAGTCGATGGATAAGACACCCTGACCAATGGCCATTTCCCGAGCCATGATCCGATCGCCTCCGAGATCGTGGATGTCTACCGTCATGGAACGGGCCTCGTGGGGCACTCCGGCTGAAGGGAGGGTGATCCACACTTGCTGGCCGTTGTTGGGGTTGGGCCAGAGGGCCAGGTTGCTGGCGGCTTCGCCTTCCGGGGCCATGTTCTCATTGCCCGGCGCTGCGCTGGGTATGATGGTCACCTCGCAGGTCCAGCCCCAGTCGCACCAATTGGCACCACCGTCCTTGCTGGCCCGCACGCGCACACGGTAGGTATTGCCTACGAGCATGGGATCACCTTGGCTGGCAGGCCAGTTCAGGTGGCGCTGCACGCCGGTGGTCTGGCGCGTCACGTAGTAGGCCGGTTCGTTGGGGTCATTGGTGAACTCCCACTCGTACAGGTTGGCACCTGCCACCGGGCGGCAGTACAGGCGGTTGGCCACCTGGTTGGGTCCACCGAATTTCTTGGTCACGCCGCAGCTGTAGTTGGGGTTGCCGGGGATGTCGTTCAGACCCGTGGGCGGGCAGGCGGCCAGCACCGGATCGAGCGTCACGCGGCAGGCGGGGCCGAACTCGCTGAGCGGGTTGCCGGCCACCACGCCGCGCGAGCGCACGTTGTAGAGCACCCCGTTCTGCAGGTGGCTGGCGGCCGCCCAGTTGTTGAGCTTGATGTGGCAGGCGCGCACTGCGTTGTTGGGCGCGAAGCCATCGCTCACGGTGTGTACACGCGTCTTGCGGAAGCTGAGGCCACCATTGGGATCGTAGAACCAGAACTCGTAGCCGCTGCTGCTGGCGTTGGGACCGCCGAACTCGGCGCTCACCGCCGCGTTCTCCTTGCCCACCAGGTAGTCGCCGCTGCTCCACCAATAGCGGTCGCAGCTGGTGTAGATGGGCTCATCGGTGCCCAGCGGAATGCAGAAGCCCTCGTTGTTGCTGATGCCGCTGCCGCCACCGGGCCCCAGCACCAGGTTGTCCGTATCGTCGATGATGCGGGCATTGCCGTAGGCGCCCACGGCATCCTTCAGCACCAGGCGGTAGCCACCGCTGATCACGTTGCCACCGCTGTTGGTCACGCGCAGGTAGAAGCAGCCGTCGGGCAGGCACAGGGGCACGCTGCCCTCGCCTGGGTTGATGCCGCCGGTCTCCACCACGGAGTCGTCCGTCTGGTCGTGGATGGTCCACACCAGATCCTGGTAGTTGGTGGTGTTGTTGTGCACGAAGAAGAGGTCTTCGGTGCAGGTGGGTCCGGCCGCCGTACCAATGACCCGCACATCGTCGATCGAAAATCCCGGCGATGAGGGACTGCCGGTCGAGCCGGAGTTGACGAAACGGAACCCGAACCGCAGGGTGGCCTGCCCTTCGAATGCGGGCAGGGAAATATTCTGCTGCACCCAGGCGGTCTGGTTGCGGTACTGCCCCGAAGCGGGCGAACCGGTGTTGATCAGCGTCCAGGTACTGCCAGCGTTCGTGCTGTAGTAGACCTCCCCAAAATTGGTGGGACCGCCCTGGCATACCCACCAAAAGGAAAGGTTGATGTCCACTAAGCCAATGGTGCTCACGTCAGCGCTCATCCGGGCGAAGGTGGGGCCGTCACCCGGCGCCATGAAGTTGCTGTTGAGCACACCAAAGGTCTGCGCCGTATTGCTCAACGTGTGCAGGTAATTGCCGTTGGCCGGCACGATCCCGGCGGGCTGGGCCGCAGTGTTCGGTATCAGGCCGAAGAGCCCACCCGTATACACGTTGTTCACCACCCATTTGTTGGTGGTGGATGTCGTTATGCATCCCACGTCCGTGGTGTTCAGCGTGAATGCATAGGTCCCTTCAAAATTTTCTTGGAAAAGGGTGGTCTGGCCATGCAGGCCGGTAGTGCCTGCGAGCAGCAGCAGGGCGGCAAGGGTTTTCTTCTGATCCATGAGCGTGGATTTTGGGTTGAGCATGGCAAAGTAGCCGGTACACGCCACCCACGCAAGGAAAGACGGCCATGCATGCCCACACGCTCCGGCAGTGACCTCTACTTTTGCCGCCCTGCCAAGCACGGGTGAATCATGGGCCTTCACGAAGAGATCGAGCACCGGCGCACCTTCGCCATCATCAGTCACCCGGACGCCGGCAAGACCACCCTCACGGAGAAGTTCCTCCTTTACGGCGGCGCCATCCAGACGGCCGGCGCGGTGAAGAGCAACAAGATCCGCCGCGGCGCCACCAGCGATTTCATGGAGATCGAACGCCAGCGTGGCATCTCCGTCAGCACCTCGGTGATGACATTCGCCTACGGGGGCAAGCTCATCAACCTGCTGGACACCCCCGGCCACCGCGACTTCGCCGAGGACACCTACCGCACCCTCACGGCCGTGGACAGTGTGGTGCTGGTGATCGACTGCGTGAAGGGTGTGGAGGCCCAGACCGAGCGACTCATGGAAGTGTGCCGCATGCGCGACACGCCGGTGATCGTCTTCATCAACAAGCTCGATCTCGAGGGCCGCGATGCTTTCGACCTGCTGGACGAACTGGAGGAAAAACTTTCGATCAAGGTGCGGCCCATGAGCTGGCCCATTGGCATCGGTGCCACCTTCCAGGGTGTGTACGACCTCTATGCCGGTGGGCTTCGGCTATTCGATCCCGGCAAGACCAAGGTGGAAAGCAGCAGCGTGCGCATCAACGAGGTGGGGGATCCGCGGTTGGACCAATTGATCGGTGAGGATGCCGCCACGGAGCTTCGGGCGGACATCGAGCTGATCCAGGGCGTGTACGATCCGCTGGATGTGGCCTCCTACCGGGCGGGCCGAATCGCACCGGTCTTCTTCGGCAGCGCCTTCAACAACTTCGGCGTGAAGGAGGTCCTCGACGCCTTCACAGGCATCGCACCACCACCGCAACCACGTCCCACCGACCAGGGCGATGTGAAGCCCGACGATCCCGCTTTCAGCGGCTTCGTCTTCAAGATCCACGCGAACCTGGACCCCAACCACCGCGACCGCATCGCCTTCCTGCGGGTGTGCAGCGGCCGCTTCCAGCGCAACACCCCGTACCATCACGTGCGCCTGGACAAGGACCTGCGCTTCGCCAACCCCACCACCTTCCTGGCCGCCAGCAAGAACATCGTGGACGAAGCCTGGCCCGGTGACGTCATCGGCCTGTTCGACACTGGCAACTTCAAGATCGGCGACACGCTCACAGAGGGCGCCAAATTCCAGTTCCGCGGCATCCCGGCCTTCAGCCCGGAGCTCTTCCGCGAGTTGGTCAATTTGGACCCCATGAAGACCAAGCAGCTGGACAAGGGCATCCGCCAGCTCACCGATGAGGGCGTGGCACAACTCTTCACCCAGCAGCCGGGCAACAAGAAGGTGGTGGGCTGTGTGGGCGAACTGCAGTTCGAGGTGATCGCCTACCGGTTGGAGCACGAGTACGGCGCCAAATGCGCCTTCCAGGCCATCCCCGCGCACAAGGCCTGCTGGATGACCAGCGACGATCCCGCCGCGCTGGACCAGTTCATCCGCGTCAAAGCCCAGCAGATCGTGCAAGACAAGGACGGCAACCCGGTATTCATGGCCCCCAGCGCCTACATGCTGGATCTGGAACGGCGCAACAACCCGGGGATCACCTTCCACACCACCAGCGAGTTCAAGACCGCGGTGGTCTGACGCGCCGCCCGCGCGGTATGGATCTTGCCTGAGCGCGCGCCACGCGATCCTACTTTTGCGACCATGCCGAACCGTGACCTTGCGCTTCTCCCCTGCTTATTGCTGACCACAACGATCGCCGCGCAACAGGCCCCGAGCCGCGTCATTGAAGTGCGCGCCGAAGGACTGGCGAAGGGCGATACCGTCTACCTGGCCAACTACTACGGGAACAAACTCTTCTACGCCGACACGGCCGTGGCCGACGCCAAGGCCACGGCGCGCTTCGACGATGCCAAGGGCTACAAGGCCGGCGTGTATGCGGTGGTGGTGCCCGGCCCGAAGTACTTCGAGGTGGTGGTGAATGAGCCGCGCATCGTGCTGCATACCACCCTCAGCGATCTCAATGGCGACCTGCAGGTGAAGGAATCCTTGGAGAACAAGCTGTTCCTCGACTACATCCATTTCCTGGCCGAACGAAAGGCCGAGGGTGACGCGCTGCGGGAAAGGATGGGCGCCGCGAAGGACCCCATCGCCAAGGCCGGCATGAAGGCCGACATGGAGGATCTGGACCGGCGCGTGAAGGAGTTCCAACGGAAGCTCATCGCCGACAACCCCGGCACGCTGGCCGCCGGGCTGGTGCACATGAGCATGCCACCCGAGCTGCCCGAGATCCGCAAGGCTGATGGAACCCTGGACAGCCTGGCCGCCTACCACCAGTTCCGCAGACACTACTGGGACCACTTCGACCTCACGGACGAGCGCATCGTGCGCGTGCCCATCTTCGCCAACAAGCTGGAGGAGTACATGACCAAGCTGGTGCCGCAGGTGCCGGACACCATCACCCGCCTGGCCGATGCCCTCATCGCCCGCACCGAGGCCAGCGAGGAGGTCTTCAAATACGTGGTGCACAGCTACACGCACAAGTACGAGACCAGCGACATCATGGGCATGGACGCGGTGTTCGTGCACATGGCGCAGACCTATTACTGCCCCGCGCCGGGCCGTGGCAGCCGCGCCACCTGGATGAGCGACGAGAAACTAGAGAAGCTCTGTGAAAGGGCACGCAAGCTGGCCCCGCTCACCCTGGGCAAGCCCGCCAAGGACATCATCCTCACCGACAGCACCGAGCAGCGGTGGATCTCCTTCCACAAGCTGCCGGCCGAGTACGTCGTCATCGTCTTCTGGGACCCGCACTGCGGGGTGTGCAAAAAGGAGTTGCCCGCGTTGCACGAGGTTTACAAGGAAAAACTCAAGGCGCTTGGTGTGGAGGTCTTCGCCGTGGCCAAGGCCGTGGATGATGGCCTGCTGCGCGATTGGAAGAAGTTCATCCGCGAGAAGGACCTCGATTGGGTGAATGTGGCGCTGACGAAGACGGTGTATGAAGAAGCGCGCAAGGACCCGATGAAGTACATCCCCAAGCTCACCACCTTGGAAAGCCTCAACTATGCGGACACATACGACGTGTACAGCACGCCGAAGATCTTCCTGGTGGACGGCGACCGGAAGATCGTGGGCAAACAACTGGCCCCGGAGCAGATCGAGGATCTGGTGAAACGCTTGAAGGAACGCAAGAACAAGGAGTGAACCATTGGTGCTGAACGCCCCATCCGAAGTCGTGAAGTGGCGAGCGGCAAGTTCACCAGCGGCAAGTCACCTTCACGCAGGTGGAGCACGATCGTCTTGGGGTCCGTGAGGCCGCCGCCTACCATCGATGCCCGGAATGGGATTGGTCCGCGGATGGCTTCGGATGTGGGCCGAAGCGGGGCATATCCTGATGACCTGATGAACGGACCGGGTCGCCAGCTGCGAACGCGCAACAGGCCAACCCGGGTTCACCCCTCCGTCTCCTTGCTCCAGATGGCCTCGGATATGCTTTGGCCGTTCTTGAAGTAGAAGGTGCCCCACTTGGCGATGACCTTGCTGTACTCATCAGCACGGTTGCCGTTGACCACCACCCGGCGGATGATCACCTTGTTGCCTTCGGTATAGCTCTCCTCGGTGACCCCTGGTGGGTATTCCTGCGCGAGTTTCGAGCGGTTGATGTCCGCGAAGGCCCTTGACCCACCGGCCTGTGCGGCCGCCTGCTGGTTCTGGGCGCTGGTGCGGGCCAGTTCGCTGGCCTTGGCATAACCCGCCTCGCGGGCCTGCTGTGCGCGCTTCTCGTCCTCCACGGCATGCCGATTCGCCTCCGCTTGGTGGCTGCCCTTGTCCTGCATGCGCTGCTGTCGTTCGGCGGTCTCCAGGGCCTCCTCGCGGTTGCGCACATTGCGATCCGTACCTGCTTCCGTGCGACGCACCTGTTCCTGGGCTATCCGCTCGGCATCATTCGCCGCCTGCCGGTTGCGCTGTGCCTGTAGTTCATCGCGCTCACGGTCGAAGGCCTGCTTGTCCTCCTCGCGCCGCAGTTTCTCATTGTACTGCGCATCGCGCTCCTGGGCGGCACGGCCGGCGCGGCGGGCCTCCTCCCGGGACAGTGCTTCGCGATAGGCTTCGAGCTCCTCGGCGTTGCGGCGGCGGCGCGCATCATCGCCCTCGTAGACCCCCGCCCCGGCTTCAAGCGTGCGTTGGTTCTGGTCCACCTCTGCTGAACGGCGTTCGGCCGAACGGTCGGCGCGATCCGCCTCTTCGCCTTCCAGCTTGTCCCGGAACTTGCGGATGCGTTCGTACTTCTCGGCCTCCTCGCGTTCACGGGCGGCGCGCATGAACTGTTCGGCCTCCTGTTCCTTGCGCGTGTCGATGGTGTTGCCTGAACGCTGCCGGTTGGCCTGCCGGGCCTCTTCCGCGCGCCTTGCGGCCAGCTCGGCCTCCTCACGCTGGCGCTCCAACTCGGCCAGCAGCTTGTCGATCTGCTCGATCTTCGACTTCGGATAGGTCTCCGCCGGTTTGATGTCGCTGGCTTGTGAATAGAGGCTGCGGGCGCGATCGTACTCCTTCACCGCAAGCGCCTCATCGGCATCGATGATACTCTGACGATAACGCTCCTCAATGGCTTTCGAGGCATCGCGTTCCATCCTTTGCCGCTCCTCCTCCAGCCTGCGCGCTTCGGCCTCGTCGATCTCCCGGAGGCGGCGTTCCTCGTCCCGAAGCCGCTGCTCTTCCGCCAGGCGATCGGCTTCCGAGCGTGCCTTGTCCCGGCGGGCCAGTTCGGCATCCATGGCGGCCAGGCGGTCCTTGGGGTGTTTCGCCTCGGGCTTCACCTCCAAGGCCTCAGAATACTTGCTGCGCGCACGGTCGAAGTCATCCGCTGTGTAGGCCATGTCCGCCTGGGCCACCAACTCCTTGAAGCGCGCCTCTATGGCTGCGGCATCCGCATTGCGCTGGCGTTCGAGTTCGGCCAGACGGGCAAGCTCGGCGGCATCGGCCTCCTCCTTTTCCCGGCGCTTGCGTTCTTCCTCGGCCCTTCGCTGCTCTTCGGCCAGTCGATCGGCTTCGGCCTTGCTGGCCTGGTCGGCCAGGATGGCCTGGATCTCGGCGAGTCGGTCCTTCGGATGGCGCTCATCAGGCTTCAGACCCAAGGCTCCGGAATAACCGTCCTTGGCCTCTTCGTACTTTTTCTGTCCGAAAGCCTTGTCCGCCGCAGCCACCAGTTCGTTGTAGCGTTTCTCCAGTTCCTGCTTCTCCCGTGCCAGCCGCTCTTCCTCCGCCTTGGCGCGTGCTGCAGCGTCCAGTTTGCTTTCGATGTCGGCGATGCGGTTCTTGGGGTGGGCTTCGCCGGGCTTCAATTGCAGCGCGTCTCTGTAGTCATTCAGCGCTACGGGCCATTGCTCCTCCGTGAAGGCCTTGTCCGCCTTGGCGATCAGGCCCGCATAGCGCTCATCCAGTTCCCGCTGCTTGCGCTCCTCCTCGGCCTTCCTGGCCAACTCGGCCTCCAAGGCGGCCACCTCGGCCAGCCGATCTTTGGGATAGCGCTCCTGGGGTTTCAGGCCGCTCGCTTCCTGGTAGCGGGTCCTGGCTTCGGCCAGATCGCGCTTCCCGAAGGCCTTGTCCGCTTCGGTGATGATGCCTTGGTAGCGCTCATCCAGTTCGCGCTGCATGCGCTCCTCCTCCGCCTTCTTCGCCAGTTCGTCCAGCTTTTTCTGGATGGCCGCGAGTTGCTCCTTGGGATACTTCTCGTTGGCCTTCAGACCCAGCGCCTCGTTGTACTTCGCGGTGGCATCCTCCCACTTTTGCGATTTGAAGGCCGCGTCACCAGCGGCGATGGCCGCCTTGTACTTCTCATCGAGCTCCTTCGCCAAGCGCTCCTCCTCGGCCTTCCGCGCGGCGGCGTCCTTCTTCAGTGCGATCGCCGCCAATTGGTCCTTCGGATACTTCTCATCCGGCTTCAGGCCTGATGCTTCGGTGTACTTCGCCGCGGCATCATCCCACTTCTCCGCCTTGAAGGCCACATCGCCCGCCTTCACAGCGGCCTGGTATTTCTCGTTCAGTTCCCTGGCCAGGCGTTCCTCCTCGGCCTTCTTGGCCGCTTCATCCTTCTTCTGGGCGATGGCGGCCAGTTGGTCCTTCGGGTATTTCTCCTGCGGCTTCAGGCCGATGGCATCGTTGTACTTGACGGTTGCATCATCCCACTTCTCCGCCTTGAAGGCCGCATCGCCCGCCGCGATGGCCGCCTTGTATTTCTCCTCCAACTCCTTCGCCTTGCGTTCCTCCTCGGCCTTCTTCGCCATTTCTTCCAAAAGGCGGTCGATCTCCTTGATGCGCGCCTTGGGGTGGGCCTCGTTCTCCTTGATGTTCAGTGCCAGGTTGTACTTCACTTTGGCCTCCTCGTAGCTCTTCTTCAGGAAAAGCGCGTCGCCATCCTTGATCAGGGCGGCATACTCCTCCTCGCGGCGCTTGCCTCCCTCCTGCTCGTCCAGCCGCATCTGCGCATCGCTCAATTTGGCCGTGGCCATCGGATCGGCGGGCTTGGCCACAAGCGCTGCGGAGAAGGATGCCACGGCCTTCTTGAAGTCGTTGGCCTTCATGGCGGCCTCACCGGCCTGCATCTGCTTGGCGTATTCGGCCTCGGCGCCCGCTTCGCGCTTCTTCTTGTCCTCGTACTCCTTCATGAGGCGGTTCACCTCATTGCGGATCTGCTCGGTGTAGGCGAAGTCCCAGGAGATCTCGCCCTTGGCCTGATCGAACTTGGCCTTGCCGATGGGCTGTTGCAGGATGCTGAAATCCACACCGGGCATGTCGTTGAAGAGGGTCATCTCCAGATTGAAGCCATGGCCCCCGACCCGGTCCTCCTCGGGCACGTTGCGCGTGTCCAGCGAAATGATCTTCGAGATCATGCCCTGCTTGGCATAGACCAGTTTGTAGTCCGCGCCATAGTCCAGGTTGATATCGTACTTGCCGCTGGCGTTGGTGCGGACGTCGGTGAGCTTCGCCCCGTTCTTGTAGACCGTCACGGTCACCCCGTCGATCTTCTTGGCGCTGAAGTAGTCCTTCACCGTGCCGAAGATGTACACCACATCCAACTGGGCATGGGCGCCCAAGGCGAAAGCGATGGGGAACAACAGGGCGATGAGGCGCGCGCTCCTGTTGGAACGGGGTGCGACGACAGGACTTGGTCCCTTAACCTGCAGGTGGTCCATAGAACGCCGCAAATTAAGACATCTTTGGGCGCGGCGTCCGGCTTGGCGGAGCACCGATCGCACAGACCCATGTGGAGCATCTGGGAGCGTACAGGATTCCATCGCGACGCCGATCTGGTGGTGGTGGGTGGTGGCCTGGTGGGCCTTTTCACGGCCCTCTTCCATCAACGCGCGCGACCCGGTGATCATGTGGTGGTCTTGGATAAAGGTGCCTTCCCGGCGGGTGCCAGCGTGCGCAATGCGGGCTTCGCCTGCTTCGGCAGCCCCAGCGAATTGCTTGCCGACATCGCCGCGGAAGGCGAAGCAGCGGCCTTGGCCCGGGTGGATGAACGCTGGAGGGGACTGCTGGAACTGCGTGCCGAACTCGGGGATGGCAACATCGGCTTCGAGGCCTCGGGCGGGCATGAACTATTCATGGCGAATGACCCCCTGTACACCCACGTGGCACAGGGGTTCGATGGCCTGAACAAAGCCCTGTCACCCATCCTGGGATCCACCCCATTTCGCTGGAATGACACTTCCATCAAATCACTGGGCTTCAATCATGTGAAGCATCTTGCTACAACCGATCTTGAAGGTCCTTTGGACAGCGGCATGCTGATGCGCACACTCCTGAGAAAGACCACTGCGGAGGGAGTGCTCTTCCGGGGAGGCTCAACCGTGACCGGGATGGAGGAGAACAGCGCCCATGTGGTGGTCCAACTCCAGGACGGGAGCAGCATGCGCGCTGCCCGCGTGGTGGTGGCCACCAACGGTTACTCCACCAGCCTGTTGCCCGGCATCGATGTGCTGCCCGCACGCGGACAAGTGCTGCTCACCGGTAACGTGCCCGGCCTCTCCTTGAGCGGCACCTACCACATGGACGAAGGCTACATCTATTTCCGCGAATACCAGGGCGGTGTGCTGCTGGGTGGCGGCAGGAACCTGGACCCCGAAGGTGAACGGACCACCGACGAGGGTGTGACCCCCCTGATCCAGGAACACTTGGAAGAACTGCTTCGAAGCACTATTCTGCCCGACATCCCCCACCACATCGCGCATCGCTGGAGCGGGGTGATGGGCTTCCGCAGCAAGGGCAAGCAACCCTTGGTGGAGCGCCTCGGCGAACGCATGGTGGTGGCCGCCGGCCTCAGCGGCATGGGCGTGGCCATTGGCATACGGGTGGCACGCAAGGCGGCTGCCTTGGTGGGCTGAAATGACGAGGCCACCCACCTTGCGATGGATGGCCTTTCCGTAGCGCGGGAGAGACTTGAACTCTCGACCTCAGGATTATGAATCCTGCGCTCTAACCAGCTGAGCTACCGCGCCGATCACCCACCCTTTCGGGCAAGGGGCGGCAAATATAGACAGCCGTTGCAACCGCTACGGAGTCGGGCGAAACAGACGGGCTTGCGCGGGTGGACGATCTCGCTACCTTAGCCGCGATCGTACATCGCCGAGCACGGACCCACACGAATGGCCAAGAAGACGCCCGCCCGCACCGCCGCTGCCAAGCGCAAGGCCAGACCCGCTCCGCCCAAGAGCGCGCGGAAGAAACCCGTGGTGAAGTCCGCACGGACCACACCGAACAAGAAGGCCAGGACCGCAACGAAGCCAGCGAAGACCGCCAAGAAGCCCGCCGAGAAAAAGAAAGTAGCGCAGCGACCGGTGAAGAAGGCCCCAGCGCGCCAACCTGCCACTGCGAAGAGATCCGCGAAGCCTGCCAAGCGAGGGGCCGCCAAACGGCCTCTGGCGAAGAAGCCTGTGGTGAAAAAAGCGGTGGTGAAGCCACGGCCGGTGACCCAGGCCACCAAGGCGAAACCCGCTACTTCGAAGAAGCCTGCCCGAACAGCAGCAGGAACCGCGGGCAAAGCCAAACCGACCTTGGCCAAGGCAGAGGTGAAGGCCACGCCCCCGAAGACCACCAAAGGGGATCCGGCCACGCTCCCCGCACCCAAGACATCAAAGGCCCCGGCCAAACCCGCCATTGCACCCAATGCACAGGCCAGGGCCACTCCTTCGGCTTCCACAGCGGCCAAGCCTGCCGCACCCAAACCGCGTCCGTTGGCGGCTGTCGCGAAACGCCCCATGAAGGAGCGCGTCCAACTGGAATTCCAGGTGCGCGGGTCGCCCAACGTGCTTTACGAATTGATCAGCACCCCGAGTGGCTTCAGCGAATGGTACTGCAACGATGTGAACGTGCGTGGCGAGGAGTACACCTTCCTCTGGGACGGTGAGGAGGAGGTGACCACCCTGATCGGCCGGCGGTTGGGCGAGGTGATACGTTTCCGCCGCAACGACGACGATGACGCCGAGGCCTTCTTCGAGTTCCGCGTGAAGGTGGACCCCATGACCAACGAGGTGGCACTGATCGTGACGGACCACGCCTGGCCCCATGAAGTGGAGGATACGCGCAACCTGTGGAACAGCCAGATCGCGTCGCTGTTGCGCGTGCTGGGCGCCTGATGCCCCATATACCACGGGGCCCACACCCACGTTGACGCCGTGATGAAACGGCTGCACCGCATGATCGTACGGGCCTTTGTCGGGCCCCTGGTGATCACTTTCATCATCGTGCTCTTCATTCTGGTGATGCAGTTCCTGTGGAAGTACGTGGACGACCTCATGGGCAAGGGTCTGGAGTGGCACGTGCTGGTGGAACTTCTCACCTACGCCACCGCCAGCTTCGTGCCCCTGGCCCTGCCATTGGCCGTGCTGCTCAGCAGCATCATGACCATGGGCGGGCTGGGCGAGAACAGCGAACTGGTGCCCATGCGTTCCGCGGGACTCGGCCTGGGCCGGATCCTGCTGCCCCTGGCGATATCGGCCCTCGTGCTGGCCGGTGCCTCCTTCTACTTCAGCAACAACCTGCTGCCCATCGCCAACCTGAAGTTCCAATCGCTGCTGTGGGACGTGACACGCAAGAAACCCGCGCTGAACCTGCGGCCCGGCATCTTCTACGAGGGCATTGACGGTTTCCGCATCCGCGTGATGGACAAGGACGAGGATACCGGGCTGCTGCACGATGTGCTCATCTACGACCACCGCGAGGCCTTTCAAGGCAACCGCACCGTGGTGCGTGCCCGCACCGGCACCATGCGCCGCAGTACCGACGGCCACTTCCTCGTGCTCACCCTGCACGACGGCCATTTCTACGACGAGCACAACGCCGGCGGCAGTGGGAACAAAGGCAGGACGGGCCACCCCATGCTGCGCGGCACCTTCAGGCAGGATGAATTGCGGCTGGACCTCACCGGCCTGGGATTGGACCGCACCGATGAGGACCTCTTCAAGGACCACTACAAGATGCTCACGCTGGGCCAGCTGCGGCAGGCGGAGGACAGCCTGCGGGAAAAACTCGCCGAACGCGAGGCGGAGCATGCCATGCACCTGCGCAACAGCCTGTTCTCCACACGCGAAACGCAGCGCCTGAACACGGAGGCGGCGGCCATTCCGGCGGCGCCATTCCTTGGCGGATTGTCACACGCCGAGCAGTCCGGGCTCTACGAAGTGGCCATGAACATGGTGCGCAACCACCTCAACTTCATCGACCGCGGGATGGAGGAACGGCGTGCCCGGCGCGAGCAACTGGCCCGCTTCCAGGTGGAGGCACACCGCAAGCCCATGCTCGCATTCGCCTGCCTGGTGTTCTTCCTCATCGGCGCGCCGCTGGGGGCCATCATTCGCAAGGGTGGCATGGGCCTTCCTGTGGTCTTCGCCATCTTCTTCTTCCTCACCTTCCACATCATCTCCTTCAGCACCGAGAAGCTTGTGGTGGCCGGCGAGCTTTCCGCCTGGCCAGGCATGTGGATCGGCACGCTGGCGCTGCTGCCCATCGGCCTGTTCCTGGTGTGGAAGGCCGCCACCGACAGTCCCCTGCTGGATGCCGATGCGTATCATCGCGCTTGGTACCGTTTACGCTCCATTTTCCGCCGCCGCGATGCGCATTCTCCAGCTGTGCAATAAGCCCCCCTGGCCACCCATCGACGGGGGAAGCAAGGCCATGCACAACCTCATGCGCGGCCTGGTCGCAGCGGGGCACCAGGTGAAGGTGCTGTGCATCAGCACGCCCAAACAGGGGTTCCAACCCTCGGAGGTGCCCCGTGAGATGGCCCGGCAGACCAGGATGGAGGCCGTTTATGTGGATACCCGCGTGAACGTGGTGGACGCCTTCACCGACCTGATCACCGCGGACAACTACAATATCAGCCGGTTCTTCTCGCCTGACATGGACATCCGGCTGATCCGCCTGCTGAGCGAGGAGACCTTCGACATCGTGCAGTTGGAGAGCCTGTTCATGACGCCTTACATCCCCACCATCCGGCGCTACTCCAAGGCACGCGTGGTGCTGCGTTCGCACAACCTGGAACATGTGATCCAGGACCGCATCGCCACGGGCGAACGGAATTTCCTCAAGCGGCCCTACAGGCGTTTCCTGGCCAAGCAACTGGAGCAGTACGAAATGGCCGTGCTGGACAGGCTGGATGGTGTGGCCGCGATAAGCCCCACGGACGCCGAACACTTCAAGGAACACGGGACAAAGACCCCCATCGCCAGCATCCCATTCGGCGTGGACCCGGACGAATACCCCGTTGATCCACGGCCTTCCGGCGGCAGGCCGGTGTTCTTCCACCTGGGCAGCATGGATTGGTTGCCGAACGAGGAGGGCGTGCGCTGGTTGCTGGAAAGCGTGTGGCCCAAAGTGGTGAAGAAGCGACCCGACGCGCGGCTGCACCTGGCTGGCAACAAGATGCCCAAGGACCTGATGGAACTGGAACTGGACGGCGTGCAGGTGAAAGGCCGGGTGAAGAACGCCCTCACTTACATGCAGGCGCGGCAGGTGATGGTGGTACCGCTCTTCAGCGCAGGCGGCATGCGGGTGAAGATCATTGAAGGCATGGCGCTGGGCAAGGCCATCATCTCCACCCCCATCGGCGCCGAAGGCATCGCACACACCGAAGGACGTGACATCCTCATCGGTCGCAACGCGCAGGAGTTCACGCAGCACATGGTCGCCCTGATGGACGACCCGGCGCTGGCGCACCGCCTGGGCATGGAAGCGCGCAAGCTGGTGGAGAAGCGATACAGCGACGGGAGCATCGTGGCCGACCTGGTGGCCTTCTACAAGCGGCTGCTGAAGGCATGAGGCTGCTGGTGCTCCTTTCGCGCGTGCCCTGGCCATTGGAAAAGGGCGACAAGCTCCGCGCCTACCACCTGGTGACCCGCCTGGCCCGCAAGCACGAGGTCTACCTCTTCTGTCTCAGCGATACCCCCACCGCCCCCGAGCACCTGGATCACCTGCGCCGCGTATGCGCACACATCGAAGTGGTGCACATCCGCCGGTGGCGCATCCTGTTGAAACTCCTCACCGCGGTTTTCTCCAGGCTGCCTGTCCAGGTGGTCTACTTCCACCACAAGCACGCGCAACGCCGCATCGACAAGGCCATCGCGGCCTTCAAGCCGGACCATGTGCTGTGCCAGCTGGTACGTACCACGGAATACGTGCGCCACAGGCACGAGCTGCCCAAGACGCTCGACTACATGGACACCCTGAGCAAGGGCATGGAACGCCGCACGGAGACCGCCCCCTGGTATCTGCGTCCCATCTTCCGGCTGGAGACACGCCGCCTGATCCGCTACGAGAACCTCATGTTCGACCTGTTCGACCACACGGTGATCATCAGCGCACAGGACCGTGACTACATCTACCACCCCTGGCGCGATCGCATGGTGGTGGTGCCCAACGGTGTGGACACCGAGCACTTCAGCCCCCAGCGGCTGGATCCGCACTATGACCTGCTGTTCACGGGCAACATGAACTACCCGCCCAACATCGACAGTGTGCTGTATCTCGTACGCCGGGTGCTGCCTTTGGTGCGCGCCAGGCGGCCGGGGACCAGCTTGCTCATCAGCGGCGTGGACCCCAGCCCGGCGGTGCGCGACCTGGCCCGCACCGATCCCCTCATCGAGGTCACCGGCTGGGTGCGCGACATCCGCAGCAGCTACGCCGCCGCGCGCATCTTTGTGGCACCCATGCAGATCGGCACCGGCCTGCAGAACAAACTGCTGGAGGCCATGGCCATGCGCATACCCTGCATCACCAGCGCCCTGGCCAACAACGCCGTGGGCGCCGATCCCGGCCACTCCATCCTCATCGGCGAGAAGCCCGAGGACTACGCCGAGCACATCCTGCGCCTGCTCGACGACGACGCGGAACGCGGACGTCTGGCCAACAACGGATTCCTGTTCGTGCGCGAACGCTTCGATTGGGACCGCGCCGCTGAAGCCCTGGACACCATCGTGCGCACCGGCCGCGCCATGCCCGCCTGAGCCTTGGGGCATGCGTGGCAGGGTCCAAGGGCCACACGCCCCCGCTACCTTTGCCCCCGCATTCCCCCGCCCATGAGCAGCAGCCTTTTCGACCCCATCGAGGACGCCATCGAGGACATCCGGCGTGGCAAGGTGGTGATCGTGGTGGATGATGAGGACCGTGAGAACGAAGGCGACTTCGTGACCGCCGCCCGCAACGCCTCGCCCGAGGTGATCAACTTCATGGCCATGCACGGGCGCGGCCTCATCTGCGCCCCGCTTACCGAGGAGCGCTGCGAGGAACTGGGACTGGACCTGATGGTGCGCGACAACACCGCGCTCCACGAGACCCCTTTCACGGTGAGTGTGGACGTGCGTGGCCGCGGCACCACCACCGGCATCAGCGCCAGCGACCGCAGCCAGACCATGCTCGCGCTGATCGACCCGTCATGCACCCCCGGCGACCTGCTGCGCCCAGGGCACATCTTTCCCCTCAAGGCGAAGCAGGGCGGCGTGTTGCGTCGCACGGGCCACACCGAAGCCGCCGTGGACCTGGCGCGGCTGGCGGGCTTCGAGCCGGCCGGCCTCATTGTGGAGATCCTCAACGAGGATGGCACCATGGCCCGCCTGCCACAGCTCCGCGAGATCGCGAAGAAGTTCGGGCTGAAACTCATCAGCATCGAGGAACTGGTGGCCTACCGCATGCGCACCGAGCGCATCGTGGAACGCCAGGTGGATGTGCAACTGCCCACGGTCCACGGCGATTTCGAGCTTGTGGCCTACCGACAGACCACCACCGGCGAGGAACACCTGGCGTTGGTGAAAGGACGCTGGGAGCCGCAGGAGCCGGTGCTGGTGCGCGTGCACAGCAGTTGCGTCACGGGCGACATCTTCGGCAGTTGCCGCTGCGATTGCGGCCCGCAACTGCACCGCGCCATGGAGATGGTGGAGCGCGAAGGCCGTGGTGTGATCGTGTACATGCAGCAGGAAGGGCGTGGCATCGGCCTGCTCAACAAGCTGAAGGCCTACAAGCTGCAGGAACAGGGCGCCGACACGGTGGAAGCCAACCTGATGCTGGGCTTCGACATGGACGCGCGCGACTATGGCGTGGGGGCCCAGATCCTGCACGACCTGGGCGTTCGCAAGATGCGGCTCATGACCAACAACCCCCGCAAGCGCACCGGCCTGGTGGGCTACGGGCTGGAGATCGTGGAGAACGTGCCCATCGAAGTACCGTCCAACCCGCACAACAGCGGCTACCTCCGCACCAAGAAGGACAAGCTGGGGCACGACTTGAAGCTGGGCCGGGAGTGAGCCATCGGGGGCCGTGCGCGGCTACTTCTTCTTCCTGCTGAAGAGGCCGCCCACCCCTTTCCAGAATTCCTTCCAGGTGTTGAACTCCTCGCGGTAGGCCACCCCGGCGCCTTGTGTGGTGAGGGACTGGTCCGTGCGATTCAGGTTGCGGTCGTTGCTCACGCTGAAGGCTTTCAGGCGGATCTTCCCTTCCGGTGGCAGCAGGTACTCCAACTGGAAATCGCCCACCAGCGCATTGCTGTTTCGCGCCGCCGCGGCACCGTATTGCACGCCGAGGTTGGTGCTCACCAGCAGGCGCTCATCGAAGAGTTGTGTGCTCACGGCGAGTTCCAATTCGTCCTGTGTGAGGTTGTCGCCCGGCCTGTAGTTCACGCCCAGATCGAACTCGCTGCTGAGCTTGCTGAGCCAGTTGCTCACCTGGTTGCTGAGCAATTCGCTACCGGTGGTGCCCGCGAAATTGGCGCCCCCCGGGCCCGATGCTCCGCCACCCCATGTGGGCGGCTGCAGGAAGCGATTCAGCACGATGAGCGCGAAGACCTGCCGGTTCATCTCCTGCTCGGTGCTGAGCACGCTGTTCACCTGCATGCGCACGGCCTCATCCACCGTGGGAAGTCGCACCGCGAAGACGATCTCCGGGTTCAGGAGCTTGTCGCGCAGGTGCATCACCACGTCCACCGGTACGCGGCGGCGGTAAGCCTCGTTCTTCTCGAACATGATGTCGTACAGGGGCGCTCGGAGGCGATAGAGCGCCTTCAGGTCCAACTGGGCGTCGAAGGGGTCGCCGTACCAGGTGATAACGCCACCGGGTTCGATCTGGAAACGCTTGTTCACCACATTGCGCAGCGTGAAGAGGTAGTCGCCATCGATCACCTCCACCTGCCCGCGCATGCTGAAGTCGCCGCTCTGCGTCACGCCCAATTGCAGGGTGCCGCGCCCGCGCCCGGCGAGGATGTCGCCCACGGTGGGGTCGAAGATGAGTTCGAAGAGCGCATCGGGCGTGACCTCCACCTTCATATCCAGCGAGATGCCGCTGAGGTCCACGGCCGGCGCTTCGGCTTCCGCGCCTTCCTTGCTGGTGAAGCGCACGAAGCCGATGGAAGATACTTCGGTGCTGCCGCCCACGGGCAGGTGGATGTCGGTGCCCGGCGCCGTGCGGGCGTCCACGGTCACCTCCATCCGGCCCAGGTAGCCGCTCATGGAGAGCTCGCCCGTACCATAGGCCTTCCCGTAGTACAGCGCATTGTCCCTCAGCGTGGTGTTCAGCGCGAGGAATCGGTCCATCTCGCCCCAGAGGTGGTAGTTCCATTCCTTCAATCCGTTGTGCAGGATGGTGGCGCTCATCACCGCGGTGTTGCCTTCCTCATCGTACACCGTGGCGAAGTCCAGCGCGAACATGTCCGGCCGCACCTGCACGGGGTGGCTGAAGCGGTAGCGCGTGTTCAGGTAGTCGATCCGCAAGCCCGCGTCGCGCAGGTCCAGGTCGCCATGGACCTGCGGGTCGGCAAGGCGGCCTGTGACGTCGATGGTGCCGGTGACAAGTCCCTGGATGCCGCTGATGCCCTCGGGCAGATAGGGGTCGATGAAGGTGAGGTCGAAACGGTCCATCACAAGCCGCAGATCGAGCTCCTCGTCCGCGCCCAGGCGGAAGGCCCCATCGAAATCCAGTGCCTTGATGGGGCCGCGATGCAGGGTTCCGAGCAGGGCGATGGCACGCTGCCCCTCGGCCCAGCGCGCATCGAAGGTGATGTCGCCCACAGGGATGTCGCGCACGCGCACACTGTCCAGGTCGAGGTGTGCCAGCACGTAGGGCGATCCGCGCAAGCCATGCACCTGCGCCTCGCCGCCGACACTGCCGCGCAGCACGGGTCCGCCGAGGAAGGGCTTCAGGTTCTCCAAGCGTACCGCTACCAGGCCGATGTCCAGGGCGGCCGTGGTATCGGGAGAGATGGTGCCGGCGATGGTGATGCGCTGCCCGGCGTTGTGCAACGCCAGCGGCTCAATGCGTATGGTGTCCTTGTCGATCCGCACGGTGGCGGCTTCCAGCGTTTCCCAATCGCCGCGGCCCAAGAAGATCCGCGAAGGCATCAGGTCCAGGGTGAAGCGGTCCAGCCCGCGTACTTCGCCCAGCACATCGACGTGTCCGTTGGTGCCGATCTGGCTGTCGCGCCAGCCGAGGGCGAGGTCGACTTCATCCTGGTAGGCCTTGCCGGTAAGCGATGTGCCCGAGATCCAGAGGCTGTCGCGCCAACTCTGTCTTTCGCTGGCGATGCTGAAGGCGAGCACGTCCAACGTCTTGTCCGCGATGACCTGGATGCCACTGGCACGCAGATCGCCGCGGCGCACTTCCGGCAGGCGGGCGGTGAGCCCGATGTCGAAGCTGCGGCTGTCCAGCCACCCTTCTATGGTGCCGCCGCTGTCCACCGAAAGGCCGGGTACGAACAGTCCCAGCACCGGACCGGTGTCCTTGGTGCGCACCATGAAGCGGAAGCGTTGTTCGGCCTGTGCGTACACCACTTCATCGCGCAGTGATGGGAACACACTGTACACCACGCTGGTGATCGCACCCGGCAGCTTCGTGGGCAGGAAGGTGCCACGTACCTCGGCATCGGCGAAGGTGGAGACCAGGTCCACCACGTTCTCCCCATCGCGCCTTCCGCTGGTGAGGAGCAGGTCGCCGAGGTCGTGTTCGCCCTCCTCATCGCAATAGGAGATCCCCTTCAACTCCACACGGCCCAGCAGACTGTCGGGCGAAAGTCGCCCCTCGGCCTCCACCAGCACACTGAGCGTGTTGTAGTCCTTTACCCGGGTGATGCCGAGCGCACCGAGGTCGGCGTGCTGAAGATCGGCCTTGAAGTCCACTTGGGGCCATTGCCCGCGCAGGTCCGCCAGGCCATCGAAGTTGAGCACGAGATTCTCGTCGCGCGCCCGCAGCGATCCGTTGAAGAGCTTGGGTTCGAGCCTTCCCTTGGCGACGATCCCCTGCAAGCGTGTGCCGGAGATCTCGATCATGGGGATCTCACCATCGAGGTCTGCGTGGAGGCCGGCCAAGCTGCGCCCGTGACCGGTGAGGCGGATGTTGGCGGCCATGTTGCCCAGGGCAGGCAGGCCGATCAAAGGCCCCAGGCGGAATCCTGATGTGGCCAGGCGGCCACGCAGATCGAAGACCGGATCGCCGGGGTGGCGCTTGTAAGAGAGGTCCGTGCGCAGTTCGCCCAGCGCGGTGCGTGAGGTGCCGTAAGCGGTGAACGCATGCAGGAAGCCCGTGAAGTTGCCGGTGAATTGGAGCGTGCCCAGCTCCTTCAATTCGCGAGGCGCTTCAAGCCGTGCACCCGAAGTGAAGGGCGGCACCGGCAAGGCGGCCACATCGCGGTGGTCCGTGCGCAGTTCCTCGATGTCGAGCAGCATGAAGGTGTTGGACAGGTCGGGCAGGCCCATGAGTTCGGCATTGCCTGCGAAGTGTGAACGCTCGCCGAAGTCGATCCGCAATCCCCGGCCCTTGAGGTCGGCCACGGTGCCACGCACGCGCCCATGCAGGCCGATCGGCAGCTGGATACCTTCCAACTCCGGGGCGAAGAGGGCCACATCCGCGAAGTCCAGCCGCGAACTGTCCAGTTCCAAGCGCATCGTCACCAGCTGGGTGAACTCGTCGTAGTCGCTCCAATCCTCTGTGATGAAGCGCAATTCACCATTCAGCTCCGAGCGATCGGTGCGCAGCCGCATCGCCTCGATGATGATGCCGCGCGGGCTGACCTGCGCCGCGCCCGACAAGCGTTCCAGCGCCAAACCACCGTGCTCCCGCAGTGTGATGCCATCGAGATGTGCCAGCACGGAATCGCCCGCCACCCACAAATGGTGCCCGCGCAGGTCGGCGTCCTGGACGTCCACATGCGCGAAATCCACACCGGATCGCTTCCGCTCCTTCTCATCGTGGTGGTAGGTGAAACGCAGGTCGGCGATGTGGAAAGCGGTGCAGCGGACCTTCCAATCCGCCGCGCTGGTGGTGGTGTCGCCGGAGGCGAGCTTGCCCAGCAGGTTGGTGAGGTTGCTGTGCGGGTCGTCCGCGGCGTTGTGCAGCTTGAAACGTGCTCCGCTCAATCGCAATGACGCGGCCTGGACCAATTCGCGACGCGGGTGGATGCGCAAGCCCGAAACGCGGAGCTCCTCCAGGGCGATGAGGGTGTCACCGCGCAGGTCGCCGATGTATACCTGGCCCAATTCCACATCCAGGAAGGGCCGTACGGCGAAGTGGCCGATGCGAACCTCGGCACCGAGCCGCTCCGTGGCGATGGCCGCCAGGCGTTGCGCCACGACCTGCTGCACGGCGGGTACCAGCAGCAGCAGCGCGCAGACCACCACAAGCAGCAGCAGGCCGGTGATGGACCAGCCCAGGATGCGCCATGCGCGCCGCAGATGCCGTGTGATGCCCCCCGCCATGGGCCGTTAGCTTTGGCGCCTTCACGCAAGGAACGCGCCCAAGCGCATAAAAGTAGCCGCCGTCATGAGGCCGGTCGTGATACTGGGTATCGAGAGTTCGTGTGACGAGACGGCCGCGGCCGTGCTGGTGGACGGTGTGGTGCGCAGCAACGTGGTGGCCGGCCAGGCTGTGCACAGCCAATGGGGCGGTGTGGTGCCTGAACTGGCCAGCCGTGCGCATCAGGAGCATATCGTGCCCGTAGTGGACCAGGCGCTGCGAGAAGCCGGTCTGAGGAAGGAGGAACTCACCGCGATCGCCTTCACGCAGGGTCCCGGCCTGATGGGCGCATTGCTCGTGGGCGCCTGTTTCGCGCGGTCCATGGCACAGGCCTTGGGCATCCCACTGGTGGCGGTGGACCACATCCGTGCCCATGTCCTGGCCCACTTCATCGGCGATGTAGAACCACGTCCCGTGCCCGCATTCCCCTTCATCAACCTCACCGTGAGCGGCGGCCACACTCAATTGGTGCTGGTGCGCAGCGCGTTGGACATGCGGGTGCTCGGCACCACACAGGACGATGCCGCCGGCGAGGCCTTCGACAAGGGCGCCAAACTGCTGGGGCTGCCCTATCCCGGCGGACCGTTGATAGACCGGCATGCCCAGGGTGGCGACCCGGATCGTCACCGCCTGCCGCGTCCGCGTATGCCGGGTCTGGACATGAGTTTCAGCGGCGTGAAGACCGCCTTCCGCGATCTCGTGCACGGTGGCATGGACCGTGACCCCATGTTCATCCAGAAGGAACTGCCGCATCTCTGCGCCACGTTGCAGCGGACCATCGTGGACATCCTGTTGCGCGGTCTGCGCGATGCGGCCATCCAGGAAGGCGTGCCGCGCATCGCCCTGGCCGGTGGTGTCAGTGCCAACAGCGCCCTGCGGCAGGGCGCCATGGAGCTGGCCGCACGCGAGGGTTGGGAGGCCTACATCCCTGCTTTCGCCTATTGCACCGACAATGCCGCCATGATCGCCATGGCCGGGCACCTGTTGCTTGAAGCGGGCACCACCGCCGCGCTGGACACGGTGCCCTTCGCACGATCGGCGCGATAGTGGCAGGGCGCGGCCCGTTACCTTCGCCCGACCATGCCCATGACGATCCCCGCCCGATCCCTCATCGCATCCACCATCCTGTTCAGCGCCATGGTACTGCATGCGCAGGACGCCGACATGTGGACAGCCCAAGGTGATTCGTTGCTCGTGGCAGGCAAACAAAAGCAGGCGGCCGACGCCTTCACCAAGGCGCTCCAATTGTCACCGAACCACATCAAAGCGCTGGAAGGACGGAGCCAGGCCTGGTTCGAAACGGAGAAGCTGGACAAGTTCATGCTGGATGCCGAGAAGCTGCTTCGGCTGGACACCGCCAACCACAGGGGGCATTTGCTGCGCGCCACCTATTCCCTCTACGGCGAGGACTTCAGTCTGTCAGAGCACCACGCCACACGGGCTGCGGACCATGCTCCCGATGATCATTCACGCGCCAGGGCCTTGCTCATCCGGGGTCAGGCGCGCGCCGCTTTCAAACGTCAGGGACCGGCCATTGAGGACCTTGAAGCGGGCCTTGCGCTGATCCCGGACGACACCCGCGCCATGTCCACGCTGGCCCGCATGTACGATGCGGCCAGTCGCCATGCCGAAGCCCTTGCGTTGCTGGAGAAGCTCTGCGAAATGGAACCGGATGAACTGGGCCATTGGAGCAACCGCGGCTTCGAACTGGTGATGCTGGGGCGCTACCAAGAGGCCATGCCCGTGATCGAAAAGGCATTGGCCAAGGACAAGGACGAACCCGTGGCCCTGAGCAACCGGGCCTACGTGCACCTGATGCTGGGCCGCGAAAAAGAAGCGGCGCAGGATGTGGAGCGCAGCCTGCGGTCCATGCCGGCGAACCCCTACGCGTTGCGCACGCGGGCCTTGATCCGCCTGCGAAAAGGTGACCGTGCCCAAGCCTGCGAGGACCTCACACTCGCCAAGGTGCTGGGCGATATCGCCGAAGTGGACCAACTGGTGCGCGAGCACTGCGCCACCACCCCGCTGCCCGAAAGCCGTTGACCCGATCAACGCACCACCTGCAGGCGCTGTGTGGCCTGTGCGCCCGCGGCCGTAGTGACCCGGACCAGGTAGGTGCCCGAAGACAGCATATGCGGCACTGTGGCCCTTCCACCGCGCAGGGCGATGGGGTCCAAGGCCGCACGGCCCAAGGCGTCGAACACCTCCAATGTGGCCTCTTGCGCACCAGGGAGGGTCACCTCGAAACGGTCGGCCGAGGGATTCGGCCAGAGGTTCATCTCCAATTGCGTGACCTCACCCATACCGACCGGGCTCAGGTCCACCAACTGGAAAATGTCGAACCCACCCTCCACCAAGTGGCCGGGGTTGTCGTCCGTGATGAAGACGAAGAGCTTCATGGCCGTGCCCGGTGTCATGTGGTCCAGAATGCGGAAGGTGCGGTAGAACCACGAGGAGGAGGATTGCGTCACCGTCTCCAGCAGCACAGTTTGGGTGCCATCCGTGAGGCGGACCTCCATGCGGTCGTTGGGCGCACCGGAGCCGCCCGCGTTATAGAACCACCGGTTGAAGCGGATCTGGGGATCGAAGACCGAGGTGGCGTCGAAGGCCGGTGAGGTGAGCGTGGTGTGGCCATCGTCCACATCGTCATTGCCCGCACCACCACCACCATTGCCGGTGACATAGCATTGCGCGCCGCAGTCGCCCCCCACATCCACATTGGGATTGCTCCATTGGCTGTTGAAGGTGGTTCCGATGGGCACGCCCCGCTCCCAGATGCCTGCCGAGGCTGTGGAGTTCACCGTCCAGCCGAAGTCGAACTCAAAATCGTCATAGTAGCCTTTCTCCAGCGCGATGACCAGGGGCGCCGTGGCGGGCCCGATGATCTGTGGTGCAGGGCACGAGGTGCGCCATCCCCACTTGCCGCCGAGTACCTCGTACTCATCCGTAAAGACCGCCGGCAAGGTGAAAACACCTGAGGCGTTGCTCGTGGTCTCGTACAGGTAGGTCTCGCTCTTGATCCGTACCTGCGCGTCCGGCAATGGTTGCAGCGTGCCGGCATCGACCACCGTGCCGGTGAGCACGAAGGAGACCAGTGGCTGCAGATGGATGTCCAGCAAGGTGACCTCGCCCTCCACCAACGACACGCCCGTGATGGTGGCGGACAAATAGCCCGGTGCGCTGGCAGTGACCGTGTAGGTGCCCGCCTGGTGGTGGCCTGTGGCGTACTTGCCATCGATGCCCGTGGTACTCGTGCCCGGCGTGGAGACGATGCTGACCGTGGCCTGGCCCACAGGGAGTTCGTTCGCGGCGTTGCGCACGGTACCTTCCAGCCAGCAGGCACGGCGGTAAGTGGGCTCCAGCACCCACAAGCCCGTTTCGATGTCCGAGATGATGAGCCGTTCCGATGGGAAGAAGGGATATACGCCCCAGGCCCCGCGGAATCCTTCGCCGGTGAAGGGTGATGTGTCGTAGTGCCCCACTTCGACCAGATTGTGCGGGCGCTCGGCATCGTAGATCGTCACCCCGAAAGTGTAATACGAAGTGACCAGGTGACCGTGCAACCAGTAGGTGTTGTGTGGTACAGCGCCCGAACCGTTGTCGCTCCGCAATTTGTCCTTGAAGACGATGTCCGTGGGATCGCCGATGTCGTAGGCCCCCACATAGGCGTTGGTGCGCTCGTCGGTGGTGAAGATGTATTGCCCGCTGTCGTCCAGCCACACGTTGTGGGTGAAATCGTCCGGCGTGGTCTGCACCCCCAGCAATACCGGGTTGGCCGGATCGCTCACGTCCACGATGGAGAAGAAGCCCGCGTAGATGTGCGCGGCATAGAGCGTGTCGCCCCGCGCGAAGCTGTCGTGACAGTACCATTGGTCGTACTCGCCCACCTCCACAGGGTTCATGGGGTTGGACAGGTCGTACATGATCACGCCACCGTTGCCGCGGTTGGCGCCATGGATGTACAGGCGGCCGTTCTCATCGATGAACAGTGAGTGCGAGCGGGACCAATCCGGAGCGTCCCATACGGTGGCGTTGAGCGCCGTGCTCTGCGGCAGCGGCCCCAGATCCACGATGGTGATGCCGCCGCTATTGGCCTCGGTGGTCACGTAGGCATGGTCACCCCAGACCTTCACCTCCCGCCAGATACTGGGCGGGCCAGGATAGAAGAAGACCTCCTGGGGGTTGGTACCATCTCCAAGGGCCACCACGCTCACACCACCGCTGTTCGGCACATCCGGGTTTCCATTCACCCCTACGATGGCGTACTCGTTGCCTACTTCGTCGGTGTAGCCCCAAAGATTGCTCAGATTGGAGTTGCGCAGATCCTGGTAATCCAGGCGGCCGACATACTCGATGTTGTATTGCGCAGCGGCACTTAACGACCACACCATGGCGGCCGCGATGATCGGATTCCTCATGTTCACTTGCAGGTGAGCGCAAGGTAGGGGGAATGCCAGTGGCTGGCAGCCATCTCCGCGAGGAGCGGTTCGGCCAGTATTGGAAAGCCGCACAGGCGGGCATGCTCGGCGCTGGCGCGATGGCTACTTTCGCCGCGCTGATCGCGGACCATGAAAGACATCCTCTGTGCCACGGACCTGAGCCCCGCTTCGGATACCGCCCTGTACCATGCCCTGCTCATCGCCGGCCGGGCAGGCAAACACGTGGATCTTCTTCATGTGCTGGACAAGCACGCCTCCGAGGAGAGCGAGGCCCGCGCCCGGGAGCACATGGCGCATCGTATCGCCGAAGCCGGAGGTTCGGAGGTGGCCCGGGTGGTGATCATGCGTGGCGACCCCTTGACGGCCATCACGGAAGCCGCTTCACATGCGCACGGCCTTGTGGTCCTATGCACCCATGGACCCAGGGGGCTGCGGCAGAGCCTTTTCGGCGCGGATATCCTGAAACTGGTGCGGAAGCTGCCCATCCCGGCGCTGGTGGTGCAGGAACACAGTCCCAGGCGTGAAATGCTGGACCGCATCGTGATGCCGGTGGCCGCGCACGAGGACGTGGACAAGCTGGAGGACATCACCATCGAGCTGGCACGGCTCTTCGCCGCCGAGGTGGAGGTGTATGAGGTGATCCGGCCACTGGGTGCAGCTTCCGAGGAACTGGCCCGCAACAAAAGGGAAACGTTGCGCCGCCTGGCGGAGGAGGGGGTGCGCCACCGCGAAGTGAACGAGGAAAGCGAGGTGTTCAGCGCAGGTTTCGCCGAACCCACCATCCGCCACGCCGAAAAAGCCGGGGCCTCCTGCATCGCCATGATGGCCCACGCTTCGCGTGAATACCGCTTCATCGCCGATGCGGAAAAGGAGCGGATGTTCACCAACACCCCGGGCATCCCGGTGCTCTGCGCCTGATCGGCTGATACATCTCAGTCGATCGCCCGGGAGGCCGCCATACCTTCGTACACAAGATCGTTCCAACATGACCCTGTCCTTCCCAAGCCGGGTCGCTTGGCTTCTAGCCCTCCCCGCCTTCTTCCTGCTGTCGGCTTGTCCTGTCCAGGCGCAGTTCGCTCCAGCACTTCCCGTGGCGCCCTTTGGCCCTGGCCAAGGCCTTTTCGCGGTGGACCTGGATGGCGATGGCGACCTGGACCTGGTGAAGCGCAGCGGCATCGACCATTTGCAGTGGATGCGCAACGTGGATGGGTCAGGCGCCTTTGAAGTGCAAGGGACCTGGTTCCAGACCACAGGCACGATCGCGCACTTCGCCATCGCCGACCTGGACGGCGACGGGGCCGCCGATCTGGCTTACGTGGAGGAGTCAGAGCATCTGATGATGGTGGCCATGAACGATGGGACCGGCATCCTCGGGGATCCCATGTTGGTTGGCGGTCTGCCAGGCGAAGCAGGTGCGCTGCGTGTGGGAGACATCACCGGCAACGGCATTCCTGACCTGGTCCTGACCCTCGGGATGGATGGCGATGTGAGGATCGGCTGGTTCCCCGGCCTGGAGGCGGGCTTCGGTGCGCTCGCCACCACGGCGACGCTCTTTCTTGGCGATGCGCCGGCCGTGATGCTCCTCGGTGATCTGGACCTGAGCGGCGGCGTCGACGTGTTCTTGATGGCCGACGCGCTCAGTGGCGTGGGCGTGATGAACGGCGCAGGCGATGCCAGCATCTGGGATGTACTGCCGCTGTTCATCAACTTCAATGGGCCTTTTTCCGATCCGCAGCTGATCGATGTGGACGGTGACGGTGACCTCGACATCGCGGACGCCTCGGGTACTTCCATCCAATGGGCCGAGAACCGGCTGGACGAGAATGTGCCTTTCAACGCCTTCACCCTGCGCCACCTCGAAGGCTTTACCTCAGCCGGCCAGGGACGTTTTGGCCGCACCCCCTGTGATGCCGGTGCGGCCGTGGTCTGGGTGCCTGCCAACCCGGCTCTGCCAGTGCGCTGGCGGCAGTACCTGGGGGGACTGTTCGCTTTCTCCCCCGCCAAAGACCTGCCGTCCATTCCACGCGGAAACGGGTTGTTGCTCGCGGACCTGGATGGCGATGGGGTGGATGACCTCATTCTGGGTGACGACACCGTCATCTCCTGGTACCGGAACGTGATGCCCGAACCCACCACCACTGTGGCATTGCCTGTGCTGGATACGCTCTGCATCGCAGGCCCCTCAGTTCCGTTGCCAGATGCGTTGCCCAGTGGCGGGATGTGGAGCGGCACATGGGTCTCTGACAATATGCTGCATCGCTCCAATGCACCGGGCTCGGGCAGCTACCCCTTGGGCTACACGTGGTACGAGCCCGAGGGCTGCCCGGTGGGCGACCGCGCCTTCATCCAGCTCATCATGGCGCCGGTTGTCACGCCCGCATTGGGTCCGGTGATCTGCAGTGGCGACGGGCCGATCCAGATGGGTTCCGTTCCGCAGGCCACCGAATGGATCGGCTTGACGGAAGGGGCCATCCTCGATCCAGCCACCTACGCCGGCGAGACCATCGTGTGCGCCTATACCGACCCCACGGGCAGCACCTGCATCCAGATCCTCGGCACCCTGTCGGTCTGGGCCACGATCCCCGCCGCCATACAACCCGCCGGGCCGTTCTGCGTGAACGATGGTCCGCAGGAGATCGTACCTGAAGTGCAATTGCCCAACAGCAGTTGGAGCGGCGACATCGTCTCCTCCACCGAGGGATCGGCCCTTTTCGATCCCTCACAAGGAGCGGGCCTCTACCAGGTCATCCTCGTGCGCATGCCCACTGGCCCGCAGCAATGCATGGGTACGGACACACTTGTGATCGTGGTCAGCGATGACATTCCCGAATTGAGCATAGCTCCCATCGCACCGCATTGCGCGGGTGGTGTG